>NZ_CP102096.1:1546417-1855701 GCF_024582835.1 Vibrio japonicus | reverse complement strand
TAGCGTTTCAATGCCTAACAAAGAAAGGCCTTGTTTGATTGTTTTCGCGGTTAACGCAGCTAGCTTCATACGGCTTAGTTTCACGGTTTCATCTTCGCTGTTCAGGATTGGACAAGCTTCGTAGAAACTAGAGAATTGGCCAGCCAGTTCAAATAGATAGCTACACATGATGTGTGGTTGACCTTCACGAGAAACAGACAGTACCGCTTCTTCAAACTGAAGCAGTTTAGCGATGAGCGCTTTTTCTTTCTCTTCAGTGATCTTGATCTCGCCTGACAATTCGTCCATTGAAACCCCCGCTTTCGCGAAGATGGAAGCAACGCGAGTGTACGCGTACTGCATGTATGGTGCAGTGTTGCCTTCAAACGCTAGCATGTTGTCCCAGTCAAACACGTAGTCTGTGGTACGGTGTTTAGAAAGGTCTGCATATTTAACCGCTGCCATTGCGACAGTCGTTGCAATATTTTGCTTTTCTTCGTCATCAAGTGATGGGTTTTTAGATTCGATCAGAGCAACAGCACGCTCTTGCGCTTCGTCTAACAGATCCGCTAGGCGAACGGTACCACCAGCACGAGTCTTAAATGGACGACCATCTTTACCAAGCATCATACCGAACGCGTGGTGCTCTAGCGTTACTTCTTCAGGAACATAACCAGCTTTACGGACAATTGTCCAAGCTTGCATTAGGTGCTGGTGCTGACGTGAATCGATGAAGTATAGAACGCGATCTGCGCCTAGAGTCTCGTAACGGTATTTAGCACATGCGATATCGGTGGTGGTGTAAAGGAAACCGCCATCGCGTTTTTGGATGATAACGCCCATTGGGTCACCATCTTTGTTTTTATACTCGTCTAGGAATACAACCTGTGCGCCGTCATCTTCTTGTGCGATGCCTTTTTCTTTCAGGTCAGCCACGATACCCGGTAGCATGTCGTTGTACATGCTTTCGCCCATAACATCGTCACGAGTTAGTGATACGTTTAGGCGGTCGTAGTTGCGCTGGTTTTGAACCATAGTCACGTCAACCAGCTTCTTCCACATTTCCGCGCAGTATTCGTCGCCACTTTGCAACTTCACTACGTAGTTACGTGCTTTAACTGCGAACTCTTCGTCTTCGTCGTAAAGCTTTTTAGATTCACGGTAGAACGCTTCTAGATCTGAGAGTTCCATTGAAACTTCGCCAGACTCTTTTTGAACGCGTTCTAGGTTAGCGATAAGCATACCGAACTGAGTACCCCAGTCGCCGATATGGTTTGCACGGATAACTTTGTGGCCTAGGAACTCTAGAGTGCGTACCACTGCGTCGCCGATGATCGTTGAACGTAGGTGACCTACGTGCATTTCTTTTGCAACGTTTGGAGCAGAATAGTCAGCAACGATAGTTTGCTGTTCTTCAGCGGCTACGCCTAAACGTGAGTCTGCTAGTGCTGCTTCAGCTTGTTTCGCTAGGAATTCTTCACTTAGGAAAATGTTGATAAATCCAGGGCCTGCGATTTCTGTCTTGCTAGCGATGCCATCAAGGTTAAGAACATCCAATACCTTTTGTGCGAATTCGCGAGGGTTTGTGCCTAGTTTTTTAGCTACGCCCATCACACCGTTAGCTTGGTAGTCACCAAACTGAGGTTTCGCTGATTGGCGAACAGCAGCAGGGCTTCCTGCAGGTGCGCCAGCGGCTTCTAGAGCCTGAGATACTTTGTCGTTAATAAGTGCTTGGATATTCACACGCGCTTCCTTCAATTCTGGGGAATTGGTTAGGTATGCATTCCCATTCTCCAAGCTAGCGACAGGCTATTGTTGGATAATATCCACTCGGGTGGCGGTGAATGCATATCTTGATCTACTTCATAATTTGACGCACATAATACCAACTTTATTAGTTCTCTTATAGGGACAGAACTGGGAAATTTTCTACTTTTCCCGACGATCTTGTTACTATTGTAGAAAAATTAATGTTTTGGATGGTTTAAAATGTCACAACGACTGATTGATGCTGATTTAATGCCTGCACAGATGTGCAAAAAACTGGATGATTTCATGCATAAAATCCAAGGTTTAAGCGAAATCTTGCATATTGAATTGTCTGATTTTCAGGCGGATCATATTGCATTACGAATCAATGATGCAGAACTGGCACAATTAGCTCATCAAGAATGGCTAATACAGGGGAAAGAAATTTCTAGCGCTGTGATCAACGGTCGTCCGATCATTGTGATTGAGTTCGCTCAGCCATTAAAAGCGCTAGGTTGGTCAATCGAATGCTTAGAGCTGCCATACCCAGCGCCTGGGAAACGCTATCCAGAAGAGAGCTGGGAGCATGTTGAATTTGTTATTCCGTCAACAGCGGAAACGGCGCAAGAGTACTTAGACGATCTTAAGCAGAGATTTACAAACTTCGCTAAGCACTTGGATCAGCTGGCAGATAAGGGCATTAAAATTAAGTTGTCTAGCCCTAAAGGGGAAGGGGAGCGCCTTAACAACCCAACCGTTGCGTTTAAGCATCAAGGTGTGTGTATAAAGCTGCACCCTCACTCCTTAAAGGCGATTGTAGAGTCTGAGCGCGCATAATAAAAAGGGGCTTTTCAGTGAAGCCCCTTAGTACCTAATTAGCCGAGCTCGACATCTTTTGGTCTTAGCTGGAACTCTTCTATTGAACCAATTTCTAGGCCAAGGTGCAGCTTATCGGCTTGATGATGTGCATTGCCTTGTGTGTGCATGATCAGTCGATTTGCTGTTCTTGGTTTCAACTCATTGACAACAAAGCGAATCATGTCGGATCTGTCTAGCTCTTTTAGTTCCTCTAGAACTTTTTCCCTTTGGTTGAATTCGTAATCCTTATTACCAATCGCAACCCACATACGTTGTGCTCGAGATCTTAGAGTGGTATCTGGTGTCGAGATTTGGTTCCAAAGCCCTCGTTTACTGCTGTGCCACTGGTAATCGTTTAATTCAAGTAGAACCATATAGAAAGCGTTGAGGAACTCGTCTATGGACGACACAAGATCGGTGGGTGCCGCATTAGGTGATTGCACATATAGCACGATACCCGAATGGCGATTAAGTGGCAGATTCCCCGTTCCCACCATATAACCCAGTTGCTGTTTCGTGCGGATTTCGTGGAAAAACGTCGCTGACATCAGGTGATTTGCTAAAGAGTAAAGTGCAATACTCCTAGGGGTGGTGTCTTCACATTGGTGATAGAGCACGACCGCAGAGTCTTCTTGATCGCAAAACACTTCGCGCTGAAATGTCCCGTTTTTACCGAGCATAATCAAAGGGCGTAAAGACTCTTCATATTGTTGATCCTTCACTCTTATCGCGTCTTTCAGGGTCTCACCAAGTGCCAGAGCATCGCTGTGAGTCCAATCCCCATAAACGAACATCTCTACGTGTAGCTCAGATAGAATCGAGTCAACAAATTCTGGAAGTTCGTCCACATTGATCGTTTCCAATGCTTCAACTAAAGCCGAATAAGGTGGGTTGTTGGGCTGCAAAATGCCCGTCAGTGAATTGAAAAGCTGAGATATAGGACGATCTTGCGATGCGTTTTTCCAGTTTCTAAGCAACTGATGTTTGATCGTTTCGAACCGCTTCTGGCTGAAGTCACGCTTTGCAAAGCGCTCCAAAATCATACGCATCAGTTCAGGTTGCTTTTTGCTAAAGCCAGAAATCGTTAAAGTGACCCCACCTTGGTGTGCATACATGTTGTATCCCATGCCTGCTATCTCGGCCTGATAGGTGTCTTTCTCTAAGCTATCGAGAAACATCTCCACACATAGTCTTGTTTTGACGATGTTTCTTGGTGTGGATACAGATTTGGGGCTATCAATGGCCACGTACACGACACCTTTAGGCACATTGAATTCATGATCTTGAAGGTGCCAGAGCCTGAAACCGGGTAGCTCTTCAATCATTCTTGGTTCGTGATGCTCTTCTTCTAACGGCTGCGGATCGAGCTCATAGCAAATAAACGGGTTTTCATTCGGTAGCCTGAAATCGAGCAAGGACGGTGCAACGAATTCGATGCGCTGTTGTTTGCTAAATGGCGTAACAGAGTAGGGAGTAAAGTACCATTTTGCCGATTTATCGTACGTTAAGTCTTTGGCTATCAATGTGGTGCGTAAATTGTCTACGGTCAGATAGCCGAGTAACGATTTAATGAGCTCCTCATCGTAACCGTCCATCATATAGTCACCATAAATCACATCTTCTGGTTGGTAGTGTTGAAGATTGATAACTAGGTGACTGACAAGATCGAGTGGACGAGTTGGTTCTTGAAAACGAAATACAGATTCTAATACGGCTTTTTTCTCTAGATAGCGCCATTCATTGAGTCCTTGGGTTTTGATTAACTCAATGAAGCCGAAAACGGCCTGAATGATTTCGTTAGTGTGTTCTAGGCCAACAGGGGTCAAAGCGCAGCTAATGGTAAACTCACGATAGTTACTCCCGCTGGTGCCGCCACCCGCTGAAAGAGACGTAATCCATCCTTGCTCTTTTAAGGCCACCATTAGACTGCCTTCCCCTTCATAACCAAGTAGGTGAGCAAAGTAGGAAAGTGGTTTGCTGCGGTAATACTTATCCATTCCGGGCATTGGGAAGGTTAGGATGAGTTTTCGTATTTCCTTTAGAGGCTCTACATGCACCTGAACGCCAGTAGAGTGCGAATTGCAAAAAGGTACATCCACCGACTTGTTAGTCAGCTGATGGTTTGGAATCGACGAAAACTGCTCACGACACCATTTCTCCAACTCATCTAATTGTTGTGGGCCGACTAAGGCCAGTGTCATTAAGTCCGCCGAGTACTCGTTATAGTGAAAATTGATAATTTCGTCTCGGATGGACTTCCCATCTCTATCACTTAATGTTTCTAGGTTACCTACAGAGAACTTACTAAAAGGATGCTTCTGGTTTACCACTTCTTTGTGCACTTGGTATAGGCGTCTTGAATCGTCGTTGAGCTTAAGCTTGTATTCTGAATCTACGGCTTTGCGCTCTTTATCGAGGGCCTCTGGGTTAAATAGGGGCGCGCTGAAAAATTGACTGAAGCGGTCAAGGGCGGGCTCAAAGGCATTCGGTGTGACATCAAAAAAGAAGCAAGTGTGTTCTGTACCTGTCCATGCGTTGTTCGCACCACCGTGCTGACTAATATAGCTTTGAAACTCGCCAACTTTCGGGTACTTTTCCGTCCCCAGAAATAACATGTGCTCTAGGTAATGGGCGAGACCTTCTCGGTCAGAAGGGTCGTCAAAGTGGCCAACGTTAACCGCAAGCGCCGCTGCGGATTTTTGAGCATTGGCATCATGAATGAGTAAGACCCTAATTCCGTTGTTAAGGGTAAGGTAACGGTACTGATTAGTGTCATTAGGGCTAATATGCACGAGACTCTCTCCGGTCTGATAAAGTTTGGGATGAGTTTTTTATAATTATGACGCGGATAGCGTCGGGTGCAACTATCTGTTTGAGATATCTAACCAAAATACAGAATCACGGTAGGTAAATATTTTTCGAAACAGTGATGAAGAGCCGGAGTCTTTCTTTACTGAGTTGGTATACTTATTTGCATTGAGAGGTCGACCCTATAGACGCCACTGCTTTGATGTCTAAGCATAATAAGAGAAAACGACCTCCAGTTAACCATTTCCCGATTTAGTGTAGGATGAAGTAATGAAAATATTTATTATGCGTCACGGAGAAGCAGAACATTTTGCTCAGAGTGACGCTGAGCGAGCACTGACCGAAAGAGGTCGTAGTGCATCCGCTGCTGTTGCTAAGGCTTGTGCTGAGCAAGGCTATCAACAGTTTGATAAAGTAATTGTTAGCCCTTATTTACGTGCACAGCAAACATGGCAGGAAGTCGCCACGGAGTTTGATGCCAAGAAGATTGAAGTCAGCCCCGACATCACACCCTATGGTGATTCAGAGCAAGTGGCAGAGTACGTTAACGCATTGATTGAGCTTGAAAGTCTTGATTCTGTGCTGCTGGTTTCTCATTTGCCTTTAGTTGGCTATTTGGTGGCGGAGTTTGTGACAGACATGGTTCCTCCGATGTTTCCGACATCAGGGCTGATTTGTATAGATTATTGCCCTGAAAAACGCAGTGGTGAAATCGCTTTTAACATTCAGCCGTAATGTGTGGATTCCAAAGTCTCTAGTAAATAGCCGCGAGTAAGTTGTAACGCGATCAACTACTGCCGTTCGCTTAACAACCGACATTTGCTTAACTCCCACCATTCTCTTCACAACTAAAGTTCGCTTTCTAAGCGCAAGACCTTACAACAAGTCATTTATTTGACAGCTTAGCTGGACTGAAATTTGCATGTTCGGCTAACTGTCTATTTATACGAACAATTGTTGCTGCCTATCTATGAAGTTTTCTTTGCCATTCGCAGATAAATTACCGCCTTTGCCGCAGCGGGCTATGCCAGCTATTGGTGCGCCAGTCATGGTTTTGGCTACATTGGCGATGGTTGTTCTGCCTATCCCTGCATTTTTACTTGACCTATTTTTCACCTTCAATATTGCATTGGCAATGGTGGTGCTATTGGTCACGGTATACACGCGTAGACCTCTCGATTTCGCCGCTTTCCCTACGGTTCTTTTAATCGCGACTTTGCTGCGTTTGGCGTTGAACGTCGCATCTACCCGTGTGGTTCTTCTTTATGGTCATGAAGGCCCAGAAGCAGCGGGTAGTGTCATTGAGGCATTTGGTAACGTGGTGATTGGCGGTAACTACGCCGTCGGTCTGGTCGTATTCCTTATCCTGATGATCATCAACTTTATGGTTGTGACAAAAGGTGCGGGTCGTATTTCGGAAGTAAGCGCACGCTTCACCCTAGATGCCTTACCCGGTAAACAGATGGCGATCGACGCGGATTTAAATGCGGGTCTTATCGATCAAGAACAAGCCAGAACACGCCGCCAAGAAGTGACGAAAGAAGCGGACTTTTATGGTTCGATGGACGGTGCGTCCAAGTTTGTAAAAGGTGATGCCATAGCGGGTATTTTAATCCTGTTTATCAATATCATCGGCGGGCTGTCAATCGGGATGGCTCAGTACGGTTTGGGCTTCGGCGAAGCGATTCAAATCTATACGCTGCTGACGATCGGTGATGGTCTGGTTGCTCAAATCCCGTCGCTACTGCTCTCTATCGGCGCGGCCATTATGGTAACTCGTCAAAATGCTGACGAGGATATGGGGCAGCAAGTCGTCTTTCAGATGTTTGATAACCCCAAAGCCTTGATGATTACGGCGTGTATTCTGGGTGTCATGGGGATTGTGCCGGGCATGCCTCATTTCGCGTTTTTGCTACTCGCTGCTTTAGCTGGTGGCTGGGCGTACTGGATTCAGCGAAAGCAAAAATTGGCGGCTGAAAAGCCTAATTTGCCCGCAACGACAGAGTCAGAAGCGCCGACGCTAAAAGAGCTTTCTTGGGATGATGTCCAGCCTGTTGATATTGTGGGTCTAGAAGTAGGGTACCGATTGATCCCATTGGTCGATAGAGATCAAGGTGGGGAACTGCTTGAGCGCGTCAAAGGTGTGCGTAAAAAGCTATCTCAAGACTTTGGTTTCCTTATCCCAGCTGTGCATATCCGTGACAATCTGGAGCTCACTCCCAACAGCTACCGTATTACATTAATGGGGGTTGCGGTGGGTGAAGCTGAAATTCGCCCAGACATGGAGCTGGCCATTAACCCAGGACAGGTTTACGGAATGATTGATGGTGAGCCTACCACTGATCCGGCGTTTGGCTTAGAAGCGGTATGGATTCGTGAAGAGCAACGCGAACACGCCCAAGCTCTTGGATATACCGTGGTGGATTCATCAACGGTATTGGCGACCCATTTAAGTCAGTTGCTGACGAACAACGCCTCTCAACTTATTGGCCACGAAGAAGTCCAAAATCTATTGGAAATGCTGTCTCGAAGCGCACCTAAGCTGGTGGAAGGTTTCGTGCCAGATCAACTGCAACTTGGTGTGGTGGTTAAAGTACTGCAGAACTTACTTAACGAAGCCGTACCGATACGAGACATACGCACTATTGTTCAAACCTTGGCGGAGTACTCAAGTAAGAGTCAAGAACCTGACATCCTGACCGCCGCCGTTCGAATTTCACTACGGCGATTAATTGTTCAGGAAATCAATGGGATAGAACTAGAGCTTCCGGTGATCACTATCATTCCTGAACTGGAACAAATATTGCATCAAACAATGCAGGCATCGGGTGGAGAGTCCGCAGGTATTGAGCCTGGATTAGCAGAACGACTGCAATCGTCACTCAGTCAGGCAACCCAAGATCAAGAGCTTAAAGGTGAGCCAGCAGTACTGCTGACGTCGGGTGTATTACGTTCAACCTTGGCGAAGTTTGTGAAGAATACGATTCCATCGTTACGAGTACTCTCTTACCAAGAAATCCCAGATGAAAAACAAATTCGCATTGTTCAAGCGGTTGGTAACTAGAATAAATGCACGAGTAAACGGTATCCAAATTGAAGATTAAACGATTTTTTGCCAAAGACATGCGTTCTGCTCTGCTCCAAGTGAAAGGGGAGCTGGGCGAGGATGCGGTGATCATGTCGAATAAAAAAGTCGCAGGTGGTGTTGAAATTGTTGCGGCTACCGATAGTGAAAGCGCGAACAATCGCTCGGTAGCGAATGGCTACAGTTCAAACCCGCGTCATAATACTCGTCAGGCACCCGCTTCTTTACCTACACCGTCAAAAAGACAGCTTGAAGATGACCGAGTTACGCTACAAACGCAGGCTGACTCTGGCCGTTCGATGACCAAGCGGTTCGCGAGCATGCTCAAGCAATACAGCACAGGCAAACCTGAACAAGACGAACGTGAAGAGGAGACGGCAGATTCACTGTCGGCTCTGTTAAAACGTCAATCTTCATCAAATTCATACTCTAATAACGTGCAGATGAAAGAAGATTCTCCGTTGGCTCGCTTGATCGCCGAAGATCGCAGAGTTGAACGTCCAGAATCTCGCTTGGATCCGTCACGCTATGAACGCGGTCGTCAAAAAGAATCGTCGTTGCCTAATGAAGACTTGGAAGAAATGAAAGAAGAGATGACGTCAATTCGTCGTCTTCTTGAACATCAAGTTTCTGGTCTTATGTGGCAGGAAGTCGAACGACGTGAACCTCTTAGAGCAATGCTCATCAAACGCCTCGAAAGAATGGGCGTTTCATCAGATCTTGCCGACCAGCTAGCGTGTTATATACCGGAAGACACACCACCGACGAAAGCGTGGAAAGCGCTGTTAGGACTCGTTTCTGACCAAATTCCTATTGCTAAGCAAGACATCTTAAAGCGTGGCGGTGTCGTTGCACTGCTTGGGCCAACGGGTGTAGGAAAAACAACATCCGTGGCGAAACTCGCGGCGCGCGCTGCCATGGAGTGGGGCTCGGACAACGTTGCGCTTGTTACAACCGATACATACCGGATTGGCGCGCACGAACAATTAGCGATTTATGGCCGAATTATGGGCTGTGCGGTAAAAGTTGCTAAAGATTCTAAAGAGCTAGCCGATGTCATATACCAGTTGCGAAATCGTCGCCTGATATTAGTCGATACTGCAGGTATGGGTCAGCGAGACGTCAGACTATCGGAGCAACTTGATACCTTAATGCAAGAAAGTGGGGAGTTGATCCATAGCTATCTTGTACTTCCTGCAACCGCCCAACGAAAAGTACTGCAGGAAACGATCGATCACTTTAAACGCATCCCACTGTCGGGGTGCATTTTGACAAAGCTAGATGAGTCATTGAGTCTCGGTGAATTTGTAAGTGTGGTAGTTCAGAATGCACTGCCTGTTGCGTACATAGCAAACGGACAGCGTGTTCCAGAAGATATTGTGATTGCTCAACCAAAATACATGGTAGCCAAAGCAAACGAATTACTTGAGAAGTCTACAGATGATGAGCCTCATTACTGGAACAGTGAAGTGGAAAAGTTCTAGGTGGCGACGATGATGACAAATAATATGATACAAGACCAAGCAAGCGGTCTGCGCCGCTTAACACAACCTTCTCTGACTAAGGTTATATCTGTCACTGGTGGCAAAGGTGGCGTCGGTAAATCGAACGTAACATTAGGCATGGCGATCAGCATGGCTCGTCAGGGCAAAAAAGTGATGGTACTCGATGCCGATTTAGGCCTTGCCAATGTCGATGTCATGCTCGGGATCCGAGCAAAGCTTAATTTAGGGCACGTCTTGGCGGGAGAGTGTGACTTAAAAGACGCGATTGTCGAAGGGCCGCACGGAATAAAAATTATACCTGCGACATCGGGCACTCAGTCGATGACCGAACTGACGCATGCTCAACATGTGGGTCTGATCCGCGCATTTGGCAGCCTTGAAGATGAAATGGATGTGCTACTGATTGATACAGCAGCGGGCATTTCCGACATGGTTGTGAGTTTCTCCCGCGCAGCACAAGATGTTGTTGTCGTTGTGTGCGACGAACCAACTTCAATCACGGACGCATACGCGTTAATCAAACTGCTGAGTAAAGACCATCAGGTGCAACGCTTTAAAATTGTTGCAAATATGGTCAGAAGTTACCGTGAAGGCAGAGAATTATTCGCAAAGTTGACGTTGGTCACAGAGCGATTCTTAAATGTGAGTCTTGAGCTTGTCGCGTGTATCCCATTAGATGATAAAGTTCGTCAGGCGGTAAAAAAACAAAAGATTGTAGTGGATGCTTTCCCGCGCTCACCAGCTGCTTTAGCAATTGGTTCTTTGGCAAATAAAGCCCTTACTTGGCCAATACCGAAAACGCCAAGCGGACACCTAGAATTTTTTGTTGAACGACTACTCAATCGAACTGAACCTCCAGAGGAATCATTTGGTGAATAAGGCCCTGACTTATGACCAGTACGCAAACCATAACAGCCAACGAGCGTTTTTAGAAAAGTACTCGGTGCTGGTTAAACGTATTGCTCATCATTTGCTTGGGCGATTGCCTCCGAGTGTTCAGGTAGAAGACCTTATTCAAGCAGGAATGATCGGCTTACTTGAAGCACAAAAAAACTACGATGGTAGTAAAGGTGCAAGCTTTGAAACGTATGCTGGTATTCGAATCCGTGGTGCCATGCTGGATGACATCCGACGAGGAGATTGGGTTCCTCGTTCTGTCCACAAGCAGAATCGTGAAATTAACCAAGCAATCTCGGAGCTTGAAGGTGAACTGAATCGAGACCCTTCAGACGCTGAGGTTGCCCAACATCTCGGTATGACATTAGCGCAGTATCATTCTGCACTGACAGACATCAATTGCTCTCGTCTAGTGGGTATTGAAGACCTTGGCGTATCCGAAGACGCGATCAGCCCTGAAGACAATGAAGATTCCAATACGCCTTTTAAAGGCGTGGCAGATGAATATTTTCGTAAAGCATTGATTGACTCAATCAAATCTTTACCAGAGCGAGAGGCTCTAGTACTTTCGCTCTACTATGACGAAGAGTTAAACTTAAAAGAAATCGGCGAAGTTATCGGAGTAAGCGAGTCCCGCATTAGTCAGATTCTTAGCCAGTCTATGCAACGTTTACGCACAAAGTTAAGTGCGTGGACAAACAACGAGTAATACACTGATATCCAACTCAGTGGAGGCAATTTTGAATAAAAACATGAAGATCCTTATTGTTGACGATTTTTCAACAATGCGCCGTATTGTTAAAAACTTACTTCGCGACCTGGGCTTTAATAACACCCAAGAAGCCGATGATGGCTTAACGGCGCTACCAATGTTAAAGAATGGTGGGTTCGACTTTGTTGTGACAGACTGGAATATGCCTGGCATGCAAGGTATCGATCTTTTAAGACATATTCGTTCGGACGAGCAACTGAAACACCTGCCTGTATTGATGATTACTGCGGAAGCAAAACGCGAACAGATCATCGAAGCAGCACAAGCGGGTGTAAATGGTTATATCGTTAAGCCATTTACAGCAGCAACGCTAAAAGAAAAATTAGATAAGATTTTCGAACGTCTATAAGTCCATAACTCACGGTGCAAAGGCCAAATCAGAATGATTTCATTAGATCAGGCGAAACAACTTGTAGAGCTATTAGAAAATGATCAGCAACAAGATGCGAATGCGCTTGTTAAAGACATTTATGAGCAAGAAACCACTCCTGTATTTCAAGAGATTGGTGAGCTGACCCGAGACCTCCACGAAGCGATTAACCAGTTCAGTGCGGACGCACGGATGAGTGAAATTGCCAATGACGAAATCCCAGATGCAAGGGACCGCCTCCAGTACGTCATTGACAAGACCGAGGTTGCTGCGAATAAAACAATGGATGCAGTGGATCGCTGTATGCCTATCGCAGACAACTTGCATGAAGGTCTACTCCAAGTACGTCCACAATGGAACGAACTGATGCGTGGGCGAATCGATATTGCTGAGTTTAAAGCCCTATGCCATCGCATCGATGATCTTTTGGGTCAGGTGGAAGGAAATAGCTCAGAGCTACGAGGCCAACTGACAGAAATTCTGATGGCGCAAGACTTTCAAGATTTAACGGGCCAGATTATTCGTAGAGTAATCACGCTAGTTAATGAAGTCGAAGGTAGACTGGTTGATATACTCACTGCGTTTGGAAATGAGCAGTCAGAAAACAGCAAAGACAATAAGAAGAAAGCATCGACGGATCCAGAAGGTCCGATACTAAATCCTCGCGAAAGGGATGATGCTGTTTCATCACAAGACGAAGTCGATGACTTGCTCTCGAGTCTTGGGTTTTAGAGGTAATATATGAGCTACGATTTAGACGAAGATATCCTTCAAGACTTTTTGGTTGAAGCGGGTGAAATACTGGAGCTTCTCTCTGAGCAGTTGGTTGAGCTTGAGAACAATCCAGACGATAAGGATCTATTGAACGCGATATTTCGCGGATTCCACACGGTAAAAGGTGGGGCTGGATTCTTATCGCTCACTGAGCTAGTGGACACATGCCACGGCGCAGAAAATGTGTTTGATACATTGCGAAACGGCCAACGTCAGGTCAACGCGAGTCTGATGGACACCATGCTCCGATCTTTGGATACCATCAATGAACAGTTTCAAGCCGTACAAGATCATGAACCTCTTGTTCCTGCTGAGCAATCGCTGTTGGATGAATTGCACCGTCTATGTAAGCCAGCCTCTGAAGATGAAACAGCTAGCGTTGAGGACGAGTTACCTGTGGTGGAAGTGCCTGTTGTAGAGCCTGAACCAGTGGTGACGGCACCGGCGAGTTCTATTGATGAAATCACGCAAGATGAGTTCGAAAAACTGCTTGATGAGTTACATGGAAAAGGTGCTGCTCCGGGTGCAAGCTCAGTAGTGGAACCCGCTTCAAATAGTCTGCCAAGCAGTGAGCTAAGTGGTGATATTACTGACGACGAATTTGAGAAGTTATTAGATGAATTGCATGGGGTAGGTAAAGGCCCTGGTGAATCGTCTAATGTTGCTTCGGTAACTCCACCAACAGCACCTTCAGCCCCAGTTGCCCCGAAAGCGTCTTCCGGCGATGAAGATCTTATGACGGACGAAGAATTCGAATCTCTGTTAGATGAATTACACGGTGCGGGTAAAGGTCCATCTGTGGAGGAGCTTGACTATGCGACGAAACCAGCAGCATCTAACTTAGCGGCCGTCACGCCTGCGACGCCAGTTACACCAGTGGCTCAGCCAGCAGAAAAACCAGCGACACCCGTAGCAGAGACAAAGAAAGACACTGCACAAGGTAAAAAACAGCAAGCAGAAGCGACAGTACGTGTTGATACTTCGACGCTAGATACCATCATGAACATGGTGGGCGAATTAGTCTTGGTACGTAATCGTCTACTAAGCCTTGGTTTGAACAGCGCAGATGAAGAAATGTCAAAAGCTGTCGCTAACCTTGATGTCGTGACCGCTGACTTGCAAGGCGCGGTCATGAAAACGCGCATGCAGCCAATTAAGAAAGTATTCGGACGCTTCCCACGAGTGGTCCGTGATCTTGCGAGAAGTCTAAAGAAAGACATCACATTAGAAATGCGCGGAGAAGAAACCGATCTAGACAAGAACTTGGTGGAAGCTTTGGCTGATCCATTGATTCACTTGGTTCGCAACTCCGTTGATCATGGCATAGAAATGCCAGACGTTCGTGTCGCTGCGGGCAAACCTAAAACGGGTAAAGTGATTCTATCTGCTGCCCAAGAAGGGGACCACATCCAACTTGCTATCGTCGATGATGGTAGTGGCATGGACCCAGATAAACTTCGTAGTATTGCGGTAAAACGCGGTGTTATGGATGAAGACGCAGCGTCTCGCCTAACGGACAAAGAGTGCTTCAACCTAATCTTTATGCCAGGTTTTTCTAGCAAAGAGCAGATCTCAGATATTTCAGGTCGTGGTGTCGGTATGGATGTTGTGAAAACAGCGATCAATACGCTAAACGGCTCAATTGATATCGACTCAGAAATGGGTAAAGGCACCAAGATTACGATCAAAGTACCGTTAACATTAGCAATATTGCCTACGTTGATGGTGGGCGTGGCAGGGCACCCATTTGCCTTACCGCTTGCTAGCGTTAATGAGATTTTCCACTTGGATTTAAGTCGTACTAACGTTGTCGACGGCCAGTTAACGATCATTGTTCGTGAAAAATCTATCCCACTGTTCTACTTACAAAACTGGTTAGCACCACGTGCTGGTAGGGCAGAGCAGCGCACTGGGCATGGCCATGTTGTTATTGTTCAGTTAGGTAGTCAACGTGTTGGCTTTGTTGTGGATACGCTAATTGGCCAGGAGGAAGTGGTTATCAAACCTCTGGACAACCTGCTACAAGGCACTCCAGGCATGGCAGGCGCGACAATCACTAGTGATGGTCATATCGCATTGATCTTGGACGTACCTGATTTACTTAAGCAGTATGCGGCTGCTTCTCGAATCTAAATCGCAGATATAGAAGGAAAGATATGGCGATTAAAGTATTAGTAGTAGACGATTCGAGTTTTTTCCGCCGTAGAGTCAGTGAAATCATTAACTCTGATGCGCGCTTGGAGGTCGTAGACGTTGCTGCAAATGGAAGAGAAGCCGTTGAAAAAGCACTCAGCGTAAAGCCAGATGTTATTACCATGGACATTGAAATGCCAGTGATGGACGGTATTACTGCCGTCCGTGAAATCATGGCGAAAAGTCCTGTCCCGATTTTGATGTTTTCTTCACTGACGCATGACGGTGCTAAAGCGACACTTGATGCGTTAGAGGCGGGAGCACTCGATTTCTTACCGAAAAAATTTGAAGACATCGCACGCAACCGAGATGAAGCGGTCGCATTGCTACAACAGCGAGTGCTTCACATCGCTTCTCGACGAGCGTTTATGCGCAGAGCAAGACCGGTAGCGCCAGTAAGAGCACATGCAGCAGCGACTACGGCAGCCTCAGCGCTGGCGACTCGCTCTACGCTTCAATCTAAAACGGTAGTAACGCCAGCAGTCAGTAGGCCTGTTGCGCCTGCACGTTTTAGAGCATCGGGCAAAAAATATCAGTTAACTGCGATCGGCACATCAACAGGTGGTCCCGTTGCATTGCAGAAAATTTTAACCAAATTACCGGCAAACTATCCGCATCCTATTGTTTTGATTCAGCACATGCCAGCTACGTTCACGGCAGCGTTTGCGAGTCGGTTGAATTCACTTTGTCGTATTCAAGTGAAAGAAGCAGAAGACGGTGATGTATTGAAACCGGGTGTGGCCTATCTTGCGCCGGGTGGAAAGCAAATGATGGTAGAAGGTCGCCCCGGTGCTGCGAAACTGCGCATTTTGGATGGTGGCGATCGCATGAACTACAAACCTTGCGTTGATGTGACGTTTGGCAGTGCTGCAAAGATTTACGCAGATAAAGTGTTGTCTATGGTGCTGACGGGCATGGGTGCCGACGGTCGTGAAGGTGCCAGAATGCTAAAAAGCGCAGGATCGACGATATGGGCTCAAGACGAAGATAGTTGCGTTGTTTATGGAATGCCTCAAGCCGTTGCAAAAGCAGGTATCTCTACAGAAGACTTGCCTCTCGATAGAATTGCAGAGCGAATCTTAGTAGAAGTGGGTATGGCGTAGAGGTTGTAGATGATTGTATGGAGCATAGCCAACCAAAAAGGCGGTGTTGGTAAAACTACAACCACTATTACCCTTGCTGGATTACTGAGCAAGCAAGGTAAGCGTGTTCTACTTGTGGATACCGATCCACATGCATCACTGACCACGTATCTTGGTTATGATTCCGATGGTGTTCCCGCCAGCTTGTTTGATCTTTTTCAGTTAAAAGAGTTTACAGAACAGAGCGTAATGCCTTTGGTTATTCAGTCAGACATTGAAGGGATAGATATCATTCCTGCGCACATGTCTCTGGCAACCCTTGATCGGGTAATGGGTAACCGAAGTGGTATGGGGCTAATTTTGAAACGCGCGTTAGTCGCATTAAAGCATCGCTATGATTATGTATTAATTGACTGCCCTCCGATTCTCGGCGTCATGATGGTCAACGCCCTTGCCGCCAGTAATCGCATATTGATCCCAGTGCAAACAGAGTTTTTAGCGATGAAAGGCCTAGAACGCATGGTACGCACGTTAGCGATTATGCAGAAGTCGCGAGGAGAGCCTTTCAGCGTCACAATCGTACCGACTATGTATGATAAAAGAACGCGTGCTTCATTACAGACTTTGCAGCAATTGAAGAAAGACTACCCAGATCAAGTTTGGACCTCTGCAGTGCCGATTGACACTAAGTTTCGCGATGCCAGTTTAAAGCATCTCCCGGTGTCCCACTTTGCAACAGGCAGCAGAGGTGTCTTTGCTTATAAGCAACTACTGATTTATTTAGAGAGGCTAGCTATTAATGAGTAGTCAATCGACACTCTCTAGTGAAAAGGCGCTAGATGATTATTTTTCGGCGCTTTTAGATGAATGCGTAGAAGTTGAAGACGATCAAAAACTGGTTGTGGTTTCTGAATCAGAAAACACGATGGCTGAAGAGCCAGAGCCAGAGCCAGAGCCAGAGCTTCAGCGTATCAATGAGTTGACAGAGTACACCTTGCCCGTTGCCGAGTCAGAAGTTCCAAACTTGGAAGACGTTGAACGCTTATTGCTACAACTTGAGTCGACCAATCCTGTAGACGAGTTGGATATTGAACAGGTATTACAAAAAAATACCGATTCTATCGCTGTAGTCAAAACCGAACAGGCGGTAGAAGAAATTCAGGAATGGGAAGTTGACGCCACACCTATAAGTGAAGTCACTACGCCTGAATTAGATATCGAGTTTGAAGAGTCCCAGTCGTCTGAAATTGAAATTCCTCAGACAGATGAACAGACGGATATCAGTGTCGCGTTAGAAACCCAATCTCAAGGTAGCGTGCCTGATGTTTGGCAAACTCGTGCTCAAGACGTTCAATTACAAGTTCTTTATTTTGACGTCAATGGTGTGACCTTTGCGGTACCGTTGGATGAACTCGGTGGCATTCATCGACTGGGTGAGTTAAGTCATCTCATTGGAAGACCAGCATGGTATTTAGGTCTTCAGAGCAATAAGGAAGCTCAGCTGGATGTGGTAGACACAGCCAAATGGGTGATGCCTGAAAAGTTGAAAGGTGACGCGTACAAAGAAGCTTACCAATATATTGTCATGCTTGGAGAAAGCATGTGGGGGTTAGCTTCAACGCAACTGATGGGGACAGAGTCCCTAAACCCCGACATGATACGCTGGCGAGAAACCGCAGGGAAACGCCCGTGGCTCGCCGGTATGGTCAAAGAAAAAATGTGTGCCTTGATTCATGTTGATGCATTAATATCTATGCTTGATGCAGGGCTTGATGTCAAAGCACTAAACCATTAGAACATTTATGCCGACTTGGGCTTAGAGAGGATAAGGTATGTCTCAAACTAATGAAGTAGAAGTAAGAAAAGAACAGTCTAATGACGAAGTGCTTCAGTGGGTGACGTTCCAACTAGAAGAAGAAACTTACGGCATTAATGTAATGCAGGTGCGTGAAGTTTTACGTTACTCAGAAATTGCTCCAGTTCCAGGTGCGCCTGACTATGTACTAGGCATTATTAATCTGCGCGGTAATGTTGTAACGGTTATCGATACACGTTCGCGCTTTGGCTTGGTTGAAGGTGAAATTACTGATAACACGCGTATTATCGTAATTGAATCAGAGCACCAAGTGATCGGTATTCTGGTAGACAGTGTTGCAGAAGTGGTTTACCTACGTTCATCTCAAATCGACTCGACACCAAGTGTGGGTACAGATGAAAGTGCTAAGTTTATTCAGGGCGTGAGTAACCGTGATGGCAAGCTGTTGATTTTAGTGGACTTGAATAAACTACTGACGGATGACGAATGGGATGAGATGGCTCACCTATAATGGACTTTAGTTGGATCACAAACGACCCAATTTTGGTTGGGTCTATCGTCTTTGTCATCAGCTTGTTTGCGTTCGCGTTAATTCAGGTTAAGCGATCGCAGACGAAAGCGTTTGAACAACTTCGACAGCAAAATCGCCATTTAGACAAAGAGCTTCAAAAGGCTAATAAACAGCTACTTGAAGTTCGTTCTGTTGTCGTGGGATTAGGGCAGAGAGCAAGTGAACAGCAAGATATTATTAAGCATCTGAATGAACGGATCACGGAACTTGAACAAACGGACAATGATGGTCGTTTGTATTCGAGAGCGAGTAAGATGGTTCAATTAGGCGCAGACCTGAATGAGTTGATTGAGGAATGTGAGCTTCCTAAAGCTGAAGCTGAGCTGATGATGTCGTTACAGAAAAAAATAGCCGGAAAAGAGAAAGTTCCCCCATTGGAGAGCAATCCTGATGGACAACGATCTCTAGCTCGTCAACGGCGTGTTAGTCGCTAATCATTTTGTATCTAGGTGCCATTTGGCACCTTTTTTTGTATTAAATTGTAGCCATTTAGGGCTAGATAAGTCGTTACATGCACAATTGTTAACAGATTCTTACTCAGTTTCGTGATTAGCATAGGTCTATTGATGTGTTGTGATGAAAAGGCTGTGGTAATATAGCGACTCGAAATTTTAGTAGTGACCGCACATGTTAGAAGTATCCCAACTTACCGCCATTCGAGATGAAAGAATTCTCTTTGAATCCCTTTCTTTTACTATAGATTCCGGAGAGTTAGTTCAAATCGAAGGGAGAAACGGTACAGGTAAGACAACCCTGTTACGTATCGTGACGGGACTGGGTGATCGTGATAGCGGCGAAATATTTTGGAATGGCGAAAATATAGAATCGAACCGTGATGGATACCACGAAGACTTACTGTTTTTAGGACACTCAACGGGTGTAAAACGTGAGCTGACGGCCTACGAAAATTTAAGATTCTACCTCAATGTGCACTCTAAAAAGCACACATCTAACGAAGATATCTACAATGCACTGGTTAAAGTTGGTTTGGCAGGGCGAGAGGATGTGCCTGTCGCGCAATTGTCTGCTGGTCAACAACGTCGTGTCGCGTTAGCAAGGCTTTGGTTGAGTGAACACAAATTGTGGATTTTGGATGAGCCTCTAACCGCTATCGATAAACAGGGCGTTAAAGTGTTGGAATCACTCTTTCTGAATCACGCTGAGCAAGGTGGCATCGTGGTGTTGACGACACACCAAGATATGTTCACCGATACCCCAAAACTTAGAAAAATAAAACTGGGTAATTAATCATGCTAGGCATTATGAATAGTATTGTACGACGCGAGCTTCTCATTGCGTTTCGTCGCCAAGCCGATGTCTTTAACCCTCTGTGGTTTTTTATCATTGTCATCACGCTTTTCCCGCTAAGCATTGGACCGGAGCCTAATCTGTTGGCTCGCATTGCGGCAGGTATCGTTTGGGTCGCAGCATTATTGTCGGCTTTGTTATCTCTTGAACGACTGTTTCGAGATGACTTTCAAGATGGTTCGCTGGAACAGATGATGCTGATGCCAGTGCCATTACCTATTGTGGTGATATCTAAAGTGATTGCCCATTGGCTGCTGACAGGATTGCCTCTTATTTTGATTAGCCCATTGCTCGCGATCTTACTATCGCTGGACTTTAACACTTGGTTAGCTGTGGTATTGACCTTAGTCTTGGGGACTCCAACACTCAGCTTTATCGGTGCAATAGGCGTTGCCTTGACCGTTGGATTACAAAAAGGTGGGGTGCTGCTCAGTTTGCTCGTATTACCGCTTTATATTCCGATTTTGATTTTTGCTACATCTGCGATTGATGCAGCATCGCTAGGTATTGCTTATAACGGCCAGCTAGCAATTTTAGGTGCAATGTTTATGGGCGCATTTACCCTGACGCCTTTTGCGATTAGCGCTGCACTACGAGTAAGTGTGAATTAGTTGCTTTCGATCAAGCACGAAAATTCCCCGATCTATAAATTATAAAACTAAAGTCTTGTGATGCATTCAAGACAAGATGAACTGAAGTAAGAGTGAGAACAAAATATGTGGAAATGGCTCCATCCCTATGCCAAGCCTGAGTCTACTTATCAGTTATGCGGTAAGTTGTTGCCTTGGTTTTCCATACTAGCATTATTGTGTTTATCTTTAGGCTCTGTGTGGGGATTGGCGTTTGCGCCTTCCGATTACCAGCAAGGTGATAGTTTCAGAATTATTTATATCCACGTGCCCGCAGCGATTTGGTCTATGGGTGTGTACATGTCGATGGCGATTGCTGCATTTATCGGCCTAGTTTGGCAGGTGCGTTTATCTGATATGGCGGCCTCTGCCATGGCACCCATTGGCGCTGTATATACGTTTATTGCACTTTTGACTGGCGCTATTTGGGGTAAACCGATGTGGGGTACTTGGTGGGTGTGGGACGCACGTCTAACTTCAGAGCTTATCCTGCTATTTCTTTACTTGGGCGTCATTGCGCTTTATCACGCCTTTGATGACCAAAAAACAGCGGCAAAGGCGGCGGGCATTTTGGCTATCGTTGGTGTCGTTAATCTCCCGATTATTCACTTTTCAGTTGAGTGGTGGAATACGCTTCATCAAGGTGCAACTATAACAAAGTTTGAGAAACCGTCCATTTCAAACGATATGTTATGGCCGTTGCTACTTAATATTTTTGGTTTTGCATTTTTCTTCGGTGTTGTCGCGATGGTTCGTTTACGTAATGAGATTATCAGTAAAGAAAGCCATCGTCCTTGGGTATTGAAACTCGCCGAAGCTAAGTCTCAGAGAGGTAATTAAATTATGCATTTTGAATCTTTGAACGACTTTTTCGCTATGGGCGGATACGCCAGTTATGTTTGGAGTGCTTTTGGCATTACATTCTTGTCTCTATTGATACTACTTTATGTGAGCGTGAAACGAGGCGACACGTTACTAAAAGAAGTGCAATCAAAAATCGATAGGCAAGCACGAATTGAAGCAGCTAAGAATTTGGAGAAC
This sequence comes from Vibrio japonicus, assembly GCF_024582835.1. NCBI lineage: Bacteria > Pseudomonadati > Pseudomonadota > Gammaproteobacteria > Vibrionales > Vibrionaceae > Vibrio > Vibrio japonicus. The sequence goes on along the minus strand of NZ_CP102096.1, from coordinate 1,834,264 downwards.
ACACTATGAACCCAAGACGTAAAAAAAGGCTCGGCATTGTTCTTGCGATCTTTATCGGTATCAGCACGACGATAGGGCTAATGCTATATGCGTTGAATCAGAATATGGATTTGTTTTATACGCCGACTGAACTGGTTAACGGGAAAGATGATGGTACTAAACCAGAAGTCGGCCAGCGTTTACGTATTGGCGGTATGGTTGTTGTGGATTCGGTTAAGCGTGATCCAGAGTCGCTAAGAGTTTCTTTCGAGTTACATGATGTAGGACCGAAAGTAACGGTTCTATACGATGGTATTCTTCCAGATTTGTTCCGTGAAGGACAGGGTATTGTCGCGCAAGGTGTTTTGAAGGATGCGCGCACGATCGAAGCTTTTGAAGTGTTAGCTAAGCACGATGAAGAGTACATGCCGCCAGAAATCGCTGAAGCAATGCAGAAGAACCATCAACCACTTCAATACTCAGAACAACAAAAACAAGGAAGCGGTCAATGATTGCTGAAATTGGTCATTTCGCGCTGATTGTATCCTTAGCAATGGCAGTGCTATTAAGCATACTGCCATTAGTAGGGGCATCAAGAAACAATACAATGTTAATGAACACCGCAAGGCCGTTGTCTTGGGGGATGTTCTTGTTACTTTTTATCTCTTTTTGCGCGCTACTTTGGGCGTTCTATACCAACGACTTCACCCTTAATTACGTCGCATCTAACTCTAACAGCCAGTTACCTTGGTACTATCGACTAACGGCGGTATGGGGTGCGCACGAAGGTTCACTCCTTCTGTGGGTGTTGATTCAAGCCGCGTGGACAATCGCAGTGGCGACATTTAGTCGTGGTATGCCGCAAGAGTCTGTTGCTCGCGTTTTAGCGGTGATGGGTATGATCAGTGTCGGCTTCTTGCTGTTTATCATTGTGACATCCAACCCGTTCTTGCGTACGCTTCCGTTTTTCCCTGTTGATGGTCGTGACCTGAACCCGCTTCTTCAAGATCCGGGTCTGATCATTCACCCGCCTATGCTGTATATGGGCTACGTGGGTTTCTCAGTTGCATTCTCGTTTGCGATTGCGTCTTTAATGACAGGTCGTTTAGATACGGCATGGGCACGTTGGTCTCGCCCATGGACGACAGCAGCGTGGCTATTTTTGACATTAGGTATTGCACTAGGTTCTTGGTGGGCGTACTACGAACTTGGCTGGGGCGGCTGGTGGTTCTGGGATCCAGTAGAAAACGCATCCTTCATGCCATGGTTGGCAGGTACAGCTCTGATGCACTCACTGGCAGTGACGGAAAAGCGCGGTACATTTAAAGCTTGGACAGTATTGTTAGCAATCTCAGCGTTCTCACTCAGTTTGCTGGGTACATTCTTGGTGCGTTCGGGCATTCTAGTCTCCGTTCATGCCTTTGCTTCTGACCCATCACGCGGGATGTTCATTCTTGGCTTCCTTGTGTTTGTTATCGGTGGCTCATTACTATTGTTTGCGCTTAAAGGTGCTTCAGTACGTGTTCGCGGTAACTTTGCGTTGGCGTCACGTGAAAACGCGCTGCTGGTGAACAATGTATTGTTGATCGCGGCTCTGGTTGTGGTGCTTGTGGGTACTCTACTTCCGCTGGTTCATAAACAGATTGGCTTGGGCTCTGTGTCGATTGGTGCGCCATTCTTTGACATGCTGTTCGCTTGGCTGATGATTCCTTTCTCGTTCTTTTTGGGCATTGGTCCTCTAATTCGTTGGAAGAAAGACGATCTATCAGGGTTGAAGAAACCAATGCTTGTCTCTGGTGTGGCATCGCTTGCACTGGGTGGCGTGTTTGTTGTTGCGTTCTCGGAATACTTCCAGTTTATGGCGTATTTAGGGTGGGTGATGGCGCTTTGGATCATCTTTATGCATGGGTTCGAACTCTACGAGCGAGCTACTCACCGTCATCGTTTTTCTGTCGGCATCAAAAAGCTGCAACGCAGTCACTGGGCGATGATGTTCGGTCACATCGGTTTGGCTGTTGCCGTGATTGGTATTGCGATGGTGCAGAACTACAGCATTGAAAGAGATGTTCGTTTAGCGCCGGGTGAGCATTATCAAATCCAAGGCTACGATTTTTACTTTAAAGGTCTTCGCGACAAAGACGGCCCGAACTACGACGGCTACATCGCTGATTTTGAAGTGACGCGTGATGGTAAGTACATCAATACGTTGCACGCAGAAAAGCGTTTTTACAATACAGCACGTTCAATGATGACAGAAGCCGCCATTGACCGCGGTGTGACGCGTGACCTTTATATCGCAATGGGTGAACGCTTAGACGACAACAAGTCTTGGGCAGTCCGCATCTATCATAAACCATTTGTTCGCTGGATTTGGGCAGGTGCGCTTCTTATGGCATTAGGTGGATGTATCGCGATTAGTGATAAGCGATACCGCTTCAGAAAAAGTGCGAAAGCTCAGGAGGCATAATGAATAAGAAACATCTATTTATTCCGCTGATTGTATTTTTAGGCTTGGTGGCAGTCTTTGCCACTCAGCTGGTTAAAAACTCTCATGGTGATGATCCAACGAAATTGGAATCGGTGCTCGTTGGAAAATCGGTTCCTGAGTTTCGTCTAGAAGACTTAGCAGAACCTGGAAAGCTTTATGATCAGGCTATTTTCAAAGGTGAGCCACTGTTGCTAAATGTTTGGGCGACATGGTGTCCAACTTGTTACGCAGAGCACCAATATTTAAATCAGTTGGCAAGCGAAGGCGTGAAAATCATTGGTATGAACTACAAAGATGAACGTACCAAAGCGGTTGGCTGGCTGAATGATTTGGGTAACCCATACCTGATTAGTCTGTTTGATGGTGATGGCATGCTTGGGTTAGATCTGGGTGTTTACGGTGCACCAGAAACGTTCCTGATCGATGCTGATGGCGTCATTCGCTACCGCCACGTGGGTGATGTGAATGATCGTAACTGGAATGAAAAGTTAAAGCCAATGTATGAAGCGTTGCTGGCAGAGGTGAAAGGATGAAAAAGTTAATTGTTTCATTATTCGCTGCACTGACTCTTTCAATGGCGGCTCAAGCTGCAATTCAAGTTTATGAATTTGAAACGCTTGAACAAGAGCAGCAGTTCAAAGAGCTTGGCAATACATTGCGTTGTCCAAAGTGTCAAAACAATACCATTGCGGATTCCAATGCTGAGCTTGCTGTCGATCTTCGCCAAAAAGTGTATGAAATGACCAAGCAAGGTAAGTCGAAGCAAGAGATCATCGACTACATGATTGCGCGCTACGGTAATTTTGTTACTTATAATCCTCCATTCACAGCAGTCACTTCTGTTTTATGGTTAGGCCCACTGTTTGTGGTTGTATTCGGTTTTGGTTTTATCATTTTAAGAAGCCGAACCAAAAAAGCACAGCCACAGCAAGAGCAGTCTTGGGACAAAAACAAAGAAGCACGTTTAAATGAACTGCTGGATGAAAAGAATAATGAGGATAAGCAGTAATGACACTATTTTGGGTAGCTTCAGCTGTTCTTATCGTTTTCAGCTGTGTTTTGCTTGCTCTGCCAATCTATAGGCAAAAAGCGAACAACGATGAAGCATTACGCGACGAATTAAACAAAGCGTTTTATAAAGACCGACTTTCAGAACTGGAAGAAGAAACGGATGAGGGACTGGTAGAAAACCAGCAAGACCTTATTGAGGATTTGAAACAGTCGTTGCTCGATGATATTCCTACAGAGAGCAAAAGTAAAAAGGACAGTTCGATCTCACCGATTGCAGTATTGATTCCTTCTGTATTGCTCATTGCGGGTATCTCGTACGGGTTATACGCAAAATTGGGTGCGTATGAAGATGTTCAAGAGTGGCACCAAGTTTCCGAGAATCTGCCTGCTCTATCTAAAAAGCTTCTGTCCCCAGAAGGTGCAGCACTCAGCGATGACGAAATGCGCGACTTAACCTTGGCGTTAAGAACGCGTTTGCATTATGAGCCGGAAGACTCCACAGGCTGGTTGTTGCTTGGCCGTATTGCTTTAGCGAATCGTGATGTGGATACCGCCATTGGTGCAATGAAAAAAGCTTATCGTTTAGAGCCTAAAGACTCTGATGTGATGCTAGGCTATGCGCAAGCGTTAATGCTTTCGCAAGACGATGTCGATCAGGAAAATGCTCGCCGTATTCTCGGTGATTTAGTGAAGAATGACTACGTTGATTTACGAGTTTTCTCTCTGCTTGCATTTGACGCCTTTGAGCGCAAAGACTACCCAGCGGCCATTCGCTATTGGGGCATTATGCAGCAAATGATAGGTCCGCAGGACAGTCGTTATCAAATGCTCAGTCGCAGTATCGAGAATGCGCAGAAGCAAATGGGACAAGAAGTAGGTACAGGCAAATCAGTGTCGGTAGCGATATCTGTCTCAGACAATGTGAAAGCCGATCCAAACGCTGCATTAATTGTGTCTATTCACACCGCAGATGGAGCGCCGATGCCTGTTGCTGCCGCCCGATACCCTGTAGGCTCCTTGCCACGTACTGTCGTATTGGATGACGGAAATAGCATGCTTCCAGAACGTAAGTTATCTTCTTTAGAGTCTCTATTAGTCAGAGTTCGCATCGACAGCGATGGAAATGTGGCGACTAAAGAAGGGGACTGGTTTGGCGAGAGCGAAGTCGTTAAAATGGGTGAATCTGTGCAGGTTGTCATTGATAATCAGTATCAGTAACCGCCAAAAAGAAAAACAAAGGTCGGTATTTTACCGGCCTTTTTTATGGAAATAACAATAATGAAAAACAGTATTAAATATCAGTTCTGGCTACTGATAGCGGCAGTATTAGCGTTGTCAGGCTGTGCGGGAACCCCTCAGGAGAGTGAGGACGGGGAAGGTGTGTCAGTGGTAGAGGAATCAGATGTTAATGATCCTTTCGAAGGCTTTAACAGAGCAATGTGGACAATAAACTACGATTACCTTGACCCATATCTTGTTCGACCTGCAGCTATCGCATACGTTGACTATACGCCGTCACCAATACGTACAGGTATTGCCAACTTTCTGGGTAACCTGGATGAACCATCGAGCATCGTAAACAACCTTATAATGGGTAACGGCACAAAAGCGTTAGACCATTTCAACCGTTTTTGGATTAACTCTACGTTTGGTTTGCTTGGCTTAATCGATATTGCATCTGCGGCAGGTATTACCGATCACAATGAGAAAGCATTCAGTGATGCAGTCGGTCATCACGGGGTAGGTAATGGTCCATACGTTATGGTTCCGGGGTATGGTCCGTGGACGGTACGAGAATCCGTCGATGTTGTTGACAGTACCTATGCGCCACTTTCTTATTTGAATATTTGGGCTGGACTCGGTAAATGGGCATTAGAAGGGCTTGAGACGCGCGCCTCGTTGGTACCGCAAGAATCTATGTTAGATAACTCTCCTGATCCTTATGCGTTAACCAGAGATGCTTACCTTCAGCATCAAGACTTCAACGCAGAGATAGAAAACGACCATTACGATGAAGAGGAAGAAGCGTATCTGGATGAGTATTTAGATGAGTATTAAATAACCTCAGCTCGGGATAATTTAAGCCATTCAGCACCGCACTTTTAGCGCCTAACTGCGTTAAAATCAACGCAATAGGCAAGCTATTGACTTGTGATTTTGCCTTGTTATGCATCTAAAATTGCAGTACTGACTCTTGAATTACTAAAAGCTACTGAATTATTTAACTTTGTCGACTTTCTTATCCCGAGCTGAGGTTAAATAACCCTAGCTCAGGATAATAAAAGAAAGGCTTGGTCAGCGATGACCAAGCCTTTTTCATGTGTGTGAAAGCTAAATTAGAAACGGTAGTTCGCTTGTACGCCGATTAGCCACACGTGACCAGTTGTTTGGCCAACAAATTGACCACCCACCGCTTGTGCAGCATCGTCTGAAGCATAGCCACGAGACTCAGTAATTGGCGCATCTTTAGCGATGATGTAAGTAAAGCCGCCGTCTAGAGTGAACTGCTTGGTGAAGTCATAGCTTGCGCCTAAGCTTAACCACGTACGGTCAGTTTCTGGAATCGTGATTGTGCGATTTTTAGCACTTACGGCAGAAGTGTCGTAAGCAACACCTGTGCGTACCGCCAGCTTAGAATCAACTTGGTAAGTCGCACCGACTGCGAAACGATAGTTATCTTCCCAGTTTTCAACTTTTACAGTTTGCGACGGTAGGGTATTTAAGTCAGCGTACAGCTGTTTAAAGCTACTCCAGTCCGTCCAGTTTAAGCTCATGTGCATTGCTAGTTGATCTGTTAGCTGGTGGAAGCTTGCCAACTCGGCTGTTTGAGGCAACGCCAAGTTCATTGAGCCGGTATCATTTAGAACTTGAAAATTGCTTGGGTTGAGGATTTTCGCGTCACCAGAAAGAGCCAACTCAACTTCTGATTTGTAGCTCAAACCAACACGGTGGTTCTGAGTGATTTGCCAAGCTGTACCTACTTGCCAACCCCAAGCGGTATCATCGCCTTCCATGTATTTTAAAGTGGTGCCTTCTTTTAGGCCCAGATGTGCTGCGCTGTTAAGTGCTGGTGCCGTTGCGCCAAAGCTACCTTCACCGACCACATAACGAATACCGCCGCCTACGCTAACCGTTGGCGCTACTTGATAAGCGAGATTCAGGTTCGCTTCTTTAGTAATGATGCTCGCTTCATCTCCGAAGTGTGAGGCTGCAAACCCTGTACCCAGTTCCGTTTCCATACCGTAGTTTGTGCCAAGAGCAAAGCCGATAGCTAGTTGGTCTGAGTAGCGATGTGATACATACAGGTTAGGGATAACCGCGTCGTTAGCAAAATCAGAAGAGTCAGCGCGGCTCTTTGGCAGTCTTGGGTTTAGTGCTTTAGAACCGTCGACATTACCTTCTACGTCCAGATTTGGATCAACGTAAATGGCACCTACAGACACTTGAGTGCCTTCTAAGTAGGTAAGCATTGCTGGGTTACGCCATTGAGCGCTGGCGTTGTCTGCCATTGCGGCTTCACCAGCGTACGCACGGCCAAGCCCTGTTGCTGAGTATTCTGCTAGTTGGAAGCCTGCTGCACTAGCTGTTGAAGAAACAGTGGCTAAACCACAAGCCACTGCAAAAGAGAGGAGAGTCTTATTTGTTTTCATTGTAATGTTCGCTGAACTTAGTCAAATTTCGTCGAACGATCATAAGGTTGGAGTTATTACTTTAAAAATGCAAAGCGATACATTGAACTAATTTGGAATTTTATTCTGTATATTGGATACGTTTAGTTAATATAACTATAACTATGATTTCTATATATAAAGTTGAGCGTACATCTGTAGTGTCGGAACGCTAAAAGTGATTACAGCTGTAAGCTCAAAATGAGAGAACAAAGTAAGGTAACTGGCTAACAGTTTTATCAGATAAATAAAAAGGGTCGGTATAAAGCCGACCCTTAAATAATGAAACAGTGCTTTTAATTAGAAGCTGCGGCTGTATTGAAGACCGAGCAGGATAGCATCAGCGTGAGTGGTAGCTGATAGCTCAGTAAGGCTTGTTTTCTCATTAACTTTAACGTCATCACCCATTAGGTATGTAAAGCCAAAGTCTATATTTGAGCTTTGATCAAGGTGATAAGTGAAGCCTGCCGACAGCCATTGGCGATCAGAATCCGGTACAGAGATTGAAGTAACAGAGTCTTGAGCACTGGTATCGTACATGTATCCAGTTCTTAATGTCCAATCACTATTTAGGTAATAAGTACCACCAATAGCATAGTGCCAGCCGTCTTGCCATTGGTATTGTTTCTCATATACACCATTTTTCGCTTGTTGTGCTGCAATTGTAGACTTAGTTGCATCTAAGTTTTCAAAGTCAATTTTGTCGAATGCGCTCCAACCAATCCATTGTACGCTGTAATGAACAGCAAATTTGGTGTTTTCAATTTTGTGAAAACCTGAAAATTCTGCAATGTCAGGTAGAGGAAGAGTGATCTTTTGCCCGTGATCATCTTCTGCTTCAAATTCTGGGCTGTATCGGTAGGCTAGACCGAAACGGTTGTTTGCATCAAGTTCGTAAACGGTACCTACATTAAAGCCTATAGCCCAACCATCTGCTTTATTAACATCTAGCAGTGCTGTGCCAGAAGGAGGGATTACTGTAGAAGGCGAGATCGGCATAGGTGTAGCTGGGAAGCCATCACCAGCGATTCGTTTCATTGTGCCTTGCCCATAAATGAGGTCTAAGCCTGCACCAACGCTCCACTGATCATCTAAACGAAATGCTCCGGCCACACCAAAGTTAAAACTCTTTACGTCGGTCAACCCACCAAACTCTGCTGCCGCATACTCATCTGAGAATTGAGTTTTAGTACCGAAGTTTGAGTATGCATTTACACCCCAAACAAATTTATCGTTTACAGGCACAATTAGATGGATGTTTGGTGCGATAGAAGTGTCACCGACATCGTCAGTGTCTTTAACTTCAACAGAGCCAGCAACGCCACTTCTATATGTAACATCTTTTACTTCAATTATTGAAGTAATGCTTTCAAAACCAAGCGATAGCTCAGTTTTATCAAATAAAGTCATTGCCGCTGGGTTACGCGCCATGACAGATGCGTTGTCTGCGATTACAGCATCACCGGCGAATGCGCGGCCGATACCTGTTGCAGATTGAGCGTTAAGTTGGAAACCTGCAGCTACTGCTTGCTGAGAAGCTATAGATGCGGTTGCGATAGTCACTGCTAAAAGTGATTTTTTAAACAGACGCGAGTTGTTCATTCTTGCTTTATCCTTATTTCTTCGCCTCTAGTTGGGCGATATATTTGAGCAAAAGCTCAGTGGTGGCTGATACTAGACTCTAGTATAAAATATACAAATCCGACCATTGCCAATCAGGGCGATAAAATTAAGGAAATGATGCTTATCTGGCAGGAAAATACGGCAAAATGCATCTATTTAGAGTTGTAACTCTAAAAGATGGCAAAAAATAAGGCTTGAAACGATGGTTCAAGCCTTGAGGTTGATCACAAAATGTTATTGTTTTGTTAAATCATGGGTTTGATGATTTTGACTATCTGATCCGCGATTTTTGATACGTTTTCGCCTTTGTCTCCGACAAGAATCATACTGGTATTACCAATAGGTTCGATAACTCCAGACATTTCATCTTGTACGAAATCTTCAGCCTTTGCAGAGGCAACGCCAGCTAAAAAGAGTGTCACTTTACCTACTTCCCCTTGGAACACCATGTGAAGTGCATTTGATTTACCAAAACCACAATGGTTGAGATAGTAAACGTGATAGGGGAAGCGTTCACTGAGTTGGTAAGCGAAAGGGATCATTTTCGCATTAATTTGCGATGACTGAACTTGTTCATCAAGTTTATCAACAAACGGTTTCTCATCGAGAACATGCTTGATTGCGGTATCTGCAATGTTTGCTTGAGCAGGAGGGACGATTAAGTTCCCCCAATTGACTTGACCAACCAGTAACCCGACAACAAATGCAACGGACGCGGCCATTGCCATGGCTCGTTTCGCGAAGTTGGGGCGCACAATCTTGTCTTCTTTCTCTGCGGACGATTGATTGAACAGAATACGGTCGGCAAGATCGACTGGCACATCTACGGACATAGCTTTCGCGATTTTACTATCCAGATCTAAAATTTCATCGGCAAACTTGCTGTTGGTTTCGCTTTCTTTAATCGCAGCGGTGAGTTTACTGTCTCTATATTTCGGATCGGACATAATGCGACGACGAAATTCTAAATCATCCATTTTGCTTCCCCCTACGCGTGTTTTCTGGGTCAATAAGCTCTTTAATCTGATTGCGTGCTCTGAACAAACGAGTCATCACCGTATTTTTGTTGAGCCCTAAAATGTCACTGATTTCTTCACCGCTAAAACCGGCGACAACCTGAAGAAACAAGGGTTCTCGATATTCCACATCAAGTTTCATAATTTGCGCCTGAATCCACTCACTTTGATGATGTGGGTCGTCACTGACTTTGGCTTCGTTGCCAAAATCATCAATATCCACTAAGTCCAGTTGCTTACGCTCAAAACGGCGTGCGTTTTCACGTCTTAGAATCGTGATTAACCACGACTTTGCCGCTTTCTCATCCTGAAGACTATCGAGAGATTTCCATGCCCTTAAGCAAGTTTCTTGTACGAGGTCCTCTGAAATAGTGGGATCTTTACATAGCCAATAGGCATATCGATACAAGTCTCGGTGATACGCTCTAACCAGAGCTTCATATTTTCTTTGCTTGTCCATATCCGAGTTGACCGGAGGTGGAGACTTTTTCTTTCCAAAGAAGTTAATTATTGACACAAGAGCCTCCCTACCGCTCTGTGGTTGATGACTGTGTTCAATTTAAAACCGCTATAGTTCGTTTGTAAGTCGACCAGTGAGCTTACTTTTTAGGAACGAATTGAGAAACGGTGAAGCAAAATGATGCGCTCAAAGTAAGCCGTACTCACAATTAATTTTAGATATATGCGAATAGTGGCCAGAAACTCACCAAAAATTGATCTAATTCAAAATCCAATGTAACGCAGAGGTTATAGTAGCACCTGTCATCTAGTCGGGATCACCGGCGTGTTGAGCAAGATGACACTTCCTTTTGAAGGCTGACTTTACTTTCTCCTAATCAGGAAACTGATTATTTCAATTGGCGTAAGTTAATTGCTTTATATATTCCGACCACACAGTTCTGTGTGGTTTTTTTTTGCTTAAATAAACGAGCTCAATATTGAAGTCTTACCGGTATTTCCCACCTAGTATATCTAATATCGTCTGATCATCCTCAGTTTAGAGTGTTTCTAATCAATACGATTCACTACTCTTTTCGATTCTAAATCACGTTTATTTAAACGACAGTTTGATTGAGTTAACAATCTCGTTACAATGTGTGGTCAGACCTCTTATTAATCCAAGGAGAAACAATGGGCAGACAGGAATTGAAAACTCGCTCTGGAGAGCGTGTTGCGATAGTTGCTGGTTTGCGCACCCCCTTTGCACGTCAGAGTACCGAGTTTAGTCAGGTGCCAGCGGTTGATTTAGGCAAAATGGTGGTGAGCGAGTTGATGGCACGGACTGACATCGATCCTAAGTTGATTGATCAAGTGGTATTTGGTCAGGTTGTGCAGATGCCTGAAGCACCCAACATCGCACGTGAAATTGTTCTGGGTACGGGTATGAATATTCATACTGACGCGTACAGCGTTTCCCGAGCTTGCGCGACGAGTTTTCAGTCAGCCGTGAACATTGCTGAAAGCATCATGTCGGGCACGATCGATATTGGTATTGCTGGTGGGGCAGATTCATCTTCGGTATTGCCTATTGGTGTTTCCAAAAAACTGGCTTCTAATTTACTTGCTTTAAGCAAGACAAAAACCGTCGGGCAAAAGTTAAAAATACTCAAGAATCTTTCATTGAAAGACCTTATGCCAGTGCCGCCAGCGGTTGCGGAATACTCGACAGGTTTGTCTATGGGTCAAACAGCTGAGCAAATGGCAAAATCCCACGGCATTAGTCGACAAGAGCAAGATGCGCTGGCTCACCGATCTCACACGCTTGCTGCAAAAGCATGGAAAGACGGAAAAATAGAAGGTGAGGTGATGACTGCGTTTCCTGAGCCGTATAAACAATGGATTTCGCAAGACAACAACATCAGACACGACTCCACACTGGAAGGTTACGCAAAGCTGAGGCCAGCCTTTGATCGTCAATATGGCAGTGTGACAGCAGCAAATAGCACACCTTTGACCGACGGTGCAGCCGCGATTATGTTGATGCGAGAAGGTAGAGCGAAAGAACTCGGTCTGGATATTTTAGGTTACATCCGCTCTTACGCGTTTTCTGCCATCGGTGTTGAAAAAGACATGCTCATGGGGCCTTCCTATGCCACACCAGTGGCGCTTGAACGTGCGGGTATTGAGTTGTCGGATTTAACATTAATCGATATGCATGAAGCGTTTGCCGCTCAAGCTCTATCTAACGTGAAGATGTTCGCAAGCGATAAGTTCGCTCAAGACCACCTTGGCCGCTCAAAAGCCATCGGTGAAATTGATATGGATAAATTCAACGTACTGGGCGGCTCCATTGCGTATGGTCACCCATTTGCGGCGACAGGTGCACGAATGATCACACAAACGCTACGAGAATTGCAGCGCCGCGGTGGCGGTTTAGCGCTAAACACGGCGTGTGCTGCAGGCGGGTTGGGTGCTGCAATGGTTCTGGAGGTTGAGTAATGAGCGAACAAAAAGCATTTAATTTAAGCATTGATGAGCAAAGCATCGCTTGGTTGTCGATTGATGTCCCGGGTGAGAAGATGAACACACTTCAAGCGGCTTTTGCCCAAGAGATGGAAGAGGTGTTCACTCAGCTAGAAGAACAAAAAGCGTCTGTTAAAGGTTTGATTCTTCATTCTCTTAAGCCTGACAATTTTGTTGCGGGTGCAGATGTACGGATGCTGGAAGCTTGTACAACGGCGGCAGAAGCTCAAGCGTTGGCTGAAAAAGGTCAGCAGATGTTCAAACAGCTCTCTACATTACCTTATCCTGTTGTAGCGGCTATTCACGGCCCATGTTTGGGTGGTGGTTTAGAGCTTGCGCTGGCGTGTGATTATCGCGTGTGTACTGATTCAGATAAAACGCGTCTCGGTTTGCCTGAAGTGCAGCTTGGTCTGTTGCCTGGTTCGGGGGGTACTCAGCGACTGCCTCGCTTAATTGGTTTGCTTCCATCATTAGATATCATTCTAACCGGAAAGCAGTTGCGTGCTCAAAAAGCCAAAAAGCTCGGTGTTGTAGATGCCGCTGTCCCTGAAACCATCCTACTTGAAGTCGCGAAGAGCTTTGTTGAAAACAATGCTGGCAAAAAGAAAACTGAGCGCAAATCTTCTGCCAAAGAGAAGCTGATGGCGAATACGGGCTTAGGCAGAAAAGTCATTTTTGAGCAGGCAGCGAAAAAGACCCAAGAGAAAACGCGTGGAAACTATCCGGCTGCGGATGCGATCTTAGAGGTGATTCGCTTTGGTTTAGAACATGGCTTTGAAGAAGGGCAGAAGAAAGAAGCCGAGCGTTTCGGTGAATTAGTCATGACACCTGAATCCAAGGCGCTGCGATCGATTTTCTTTGCCACGACTGAAATGAAAAAAGAGCATGGTGGTGACGCGAAACCGAATAAGGTAGAGCGAGCAGCAGTGCTAGGTGGAGGATTGATGGGCGCAGGGATCAGCCATGTAAGTGTTGCAAAAGCCAAAGTACCGGTTCGAATTAAAGATGTGTCAAATGACGGCGTATTGAATGCATTAAAATACAACTACAAGCTATTCGAAACTCAGCGTAAGCGTCGTATTCTGTCAAAAGCTCAAGTGCAAGCCAAAATGTTGCAATTGTCGGGTGGGACTGATTTTACGTGCTTTAACCAAACCGACGTTGTTGTTGAGGCCGTGTTTGAAGATCTTAGCCTGAAGCAACAGATGGTTAAGGATGTTGAAGAAAACGCCAAAGAATCAACCATCTTTGCTACCAATACCTCTTCTCTTCCTATCCATCAAATCGCAGAGAACGCAAAGCGCCCGGAAAATGTTGTCGGTCTGCATTACTTCAGCCCCGTTGAAAAAATGCCACTTGTTGAAGTGATTCCTCATGAAGGAACCTCTGAAGAAACCATTTCTACGGTTGTAGAGTTTGCACGCAAACAAGGCAAAACGCCGATTGTGGTGAAAGACTGCGCGGGATTTTACGTCAATAGAATTCTTGCTCCGTACATGAATGAAGCTGCGCAGATTCTTATGTCTGGCGAGCCTATCGAACAACTTGATAAAGCATTGCTGAACTTTGGCTTCCCTGTGGGGCCGATTACACTGCTTGACGAAGTAGGTGTCGATATTGGCGCGAAGATTATGCCGATTCTTGTGGACGAGCTAGGAGAGCGATTTAAAGGACCAGATGTGTTTGACACGCTTCTGAATGATGATCGAAAAGGCCGTAAGAGTGGTAAAGGATTCTATACCTATAAAGGTAAGAAGAAAGAGGTGGATAAGTCAGTTTACAAACTGCTGAGTCTCAATCCGGAATCTAAGCTGCCAGAAAAAGACATCGCTATGCGTTGTGTATTACCAATGCTGAATGAAGCGGTTCGTTGTTTGGATGAAGGTATCATCCGTAGCCCTCGTGATGGTGATATCGGTGCAATATTTGGGATTGGTTTCCCTCCGTTTTTAGGTGGTCCATTCCGATATATGGATCAAATCGGCATTAAGAAACTGGTCGAAATTATGAATGAACACGCTCAAAAATATGGCGATCGATTTGCACCATGTGATGGTCTATTAACGAGAGCAGGGCTAGAGCAACCATTTTACGAATAGTCTCTATAGACTCCACTAAGGCGAGCGGTAACGTTCGCCTTTTTTTTTATTGAGAGTTATTATCAAGAAAATATTGAAAAAATCAGAATCGGAAGGATTTTAAATGGACGCTTTAGATCTATTGCTCAACCGTCGTTCAATCGCGAAACTTGCTGCCCCAGCGCCAGAAGGTGCGGCGTTGGAAAACATTATTAAAGCGGGCTTAAGAGCACCAGATCATGCTGGTCTGACTCCCTGGAGATTTGTTATTTCTCAGGGAGAAGGGCTGAATAAACTCTCTGATATTCTCGTAAAAGCGGCAGTTGCGGATAACAGTGAAGATGCAGTTGTAGAGAAAGTGAAAAATGCGCCTTTTCGTGCCCCTATGGTCATTACTGTGATTGCTAAAGTGACTCAACACGAAAAAGTACCCGCGTTAGAGCAGCACTTGTCGGCAGGTTGTGCTGTTCAAGCGATGCAGATGGCGGCAGTTGCTCAGGGTTTTCAAGGTTTTTGGCGTTCTGGTAAGTGGATGTTCCATGAAGAAGTTCATAAGGCATTTGGTCTCGAAGGGGACGATGAGATCGTTGGTTTCCTATACTTAGGGACACCGGGATGCACACCGATGAAAGTACCAGAGCGTGATCTCAGTAAATTTGTAGAATATCTGTAAGTGTTAAGCCAAATTACAATCCAATCTGGACAAAAGAGACTGGGCATTTTTTGGCGGCATAAATGACAAAGAGCTTGGCTTTTTACGCCAAGCTCTTTTCGTATTAGATAATGTGATACGCGATCACAAAATCAATAAACAATCGTACTTTTTCTGGTAAGTGATCTTTGTGGTTATATAGCATGTAGATATCACGCGGGTTGGCGCTCCAATCATCTAAAACTCGTACTAAGCTGCCGTCCTCAATGTATTCTCGGATCATGACATCTGGCATAAGGGCAATGCCTAATCCATCAGAGCAAGCACTTCGTATTACATTCAAAGCGTTGGCTCGAAAACGGCCGTTGTCGTTATTGATAACGTGTTCACCATTTTGGTTAGCAAGCTGCCATTTGAGAAGCGGAGCGCCTTTCAACAAAGAGTGCTGATGAAGCTCTTCTGCGTGTTTAGGTTCAGGGTTTGATTTTAGATAGCTGGGGCTTGCCACCAGAATGTCTTCAACGGAGCTAATTTTACGTGCGATCAAACTAGAGTCGCGCTGAGGGCCGACACGGAAAATGACGTCCCATTCTGTTGGATCAAATTGCTCCGAAAGGTTGCTGGTGGTCAAAACGATGTTGATGTCAGGATAGGCTTTCATAAATCCATTGAACATCGGCATCATCATTCTTTTTGTTAGGTTTGATGGGGCAGTAATGCGTATTTTACCTGCAGCGCCACGGCACTCGTCAGAAATTTCTTCCGCTGTCGAGGTTAGACGATCCAAGAGTGGGGAGCATTCATTGTAAAAACGCTCTCCTGCTTCTGTTAGAGAAAGTTTACGCGCATGTCGATTAAGCAATCGGAGGTTGAGTGAGTCTTCTAGTGCCTGTATACGTCTTGTAATCGTTGCAACAGGAATCATATTCTTTCTGGAAGCTGCAGTGTAGCTTCCGCTTTCGACCACAAGCCTAAACAAGTTGAGATCATCTAATTTCATTCTATTGGACACATTTTTTTACGAATTCGATTAATTTATAGCTATATCAAACGCCAAAGTTTGCTCCATATCAACTAGTTTAGAGAAAATTGATATTCCACACAGATAGTATGCAACTGGTGTGAAAAGGCCTAAATTTGTAGAAATGGCCTTTTGGGACTACTTTTTAAGGAGCGTTTTAGCAAATCAATAACAACAAAAAACAAGCTGTACGTTAAGTATTGTGTGAGGCATCAGTTTATGTACAAGTCAGTCGAAGCGTTTCCCAGCGAAGTGCCAAACTTTGCTCCGGGTGACAAACTTATCATGCTAGTTGACGACGACCCGGTTTTTCGTCGTATCACATCTGGTTATTTAAATTCTCAAGGGTATAAGGTCGTTGAAGCCGAAGATGGGTTAGACGGATTGCGCAAGTTGAGAGAAGTCGAGCCAGACTTAATCATGTGCGATCTTTCCATGCCTGTGCTTGATGGTATTGAATTTGTTGAGGAAGTGAGTCTTGAGTATCCCTCAATGCCGCTTATTGTGGTGTCAGCTACAGAGGATATGTCTGATGTGGCGAATGCGTTGAAATTTGGTATCAAAGACTTCTTGCCTAAACCAATCAGTAATCATAAACATTTAATATGCTCGATAGAAAGTACCTTGGATGACACAGACAATCATTTGAGCGACCAAAGGGACTTTTCGAGCCAATGGTTCAGAGTAGACAGCGGTGATGTTCCAGAAGAACAAGAGCTTCACTGGCATCTAAAATTTTTACAAGAAAATCGTAGCGCTGCTAAAGATTTGCTCCATGCGCTATTGCCTGACCGGGACACCCAACAAGGTGACTGGCGATGCAGTTACAAACTTTTGCAATCGGCTGAAGTGATGCCCGTCGTATTCGATTACGCTTGGATAATGAATGGTCAGTTTGCTTTTTATATCGTAGATTCTGCGACCGAAGACAACAACGGCGCGGCGACCACGTTGCTTATTAGGGCATTGTTCCATGATTATTTGCGTAACTTAAAATGCTTTAATGCGGACTTGAAAGACCTCGCTTATCTAATAGAAAAGGGCATGAAATGCTACCGTGGTGCTCAGCCGGTGAAAGCGATATTTGGTGTGGCTGATCTCTCTTCGGGAATGTTGTCTATTTTGCCTGCGGGGTTAGAGTGTTTGTGTGCCAATGGTCAAGAATCTAAACACCTCCAACCTAGCGTCCTTTTGGGCGATAGTTGTGTGAAAAATTTCATTGAGGAGCTACCGATCGATGGCGCCTGCCAGTTGAAATTCAATCGTCTTGGGACGTGCAGTTTTAGCTTGGATATATATCGAGGGGGTAGCGCATAAGTCGCTACCTTTTTTGAGTCCTTTGGATTAATAACCCTTCTCTTAGTCGGTGTTTGTGGCTGGGCGAATAATGTATAGTTTGCCCAAACAAAAATGACCCAAAGTGTTAACTGATGATTAACCTTGGGTTGATAAATCGTCACCTACATTAGAGAAGTTAATCCATGGCAGACCAAGACTTTAAAGAACCATATAATATTTTGTACTTTTTTGGATTTATTGCAGCCCTTTTGATCCCAACACTCCCAGCGACTCTCACTTGGATTCGCGTGTTAAATGGCTATGCGGGCTACTAAAAGAGATCGGAGCGCGCCATCAGTATACGTAAAATTGGTTTAAATATTGTTGGTAGCGTAAGTTTGTGCCTGGGTTTTCTGGGCATATTTTTACCTATTCTTCCCACCACTCCCTTTATCATTCTCGCTAGCGCATGTTTTATGCGAAGCAGTCCGACATTCCATAACTGGCTGCACCAACATCAGACCTTTGGCCCAATACTTGATAATTGGCATCGCCATCGTGCAGTGACCAGTAAGGTCAAAAAGCGGGGCGCGTTGTGTATGGTCGCCAGCTTTGCTTTTTCTATCTGGGTTGTTCCTCATCTTTGGTTAAAGATTATGCTAGCGGTGATGCTAATCATTCTAATGAGCTGGTTTATTCGATTGCCTGTGATAGAGCACCTTGCTGACCAGCCAGAAAATCACTAAGATTGCCTATAAGTGCGCCCAGCAAAGTATGGGCGTTTGTATTTTAAGCGCAGTGATTTTAGGCAGCATATTTGAAACAATATGCGGGCCTGATGAAAGTGACGTTGTGCGACAACCATAGCTATGGCTTGAACACTCGATATGGAGAGTATTCAAACATAGCCTACCCAAGTAAAGAATTATGACGACTGAAACAATCTCCTTGATCAAATCCAGCATCAAAAGCATTCAGGATTATCCGAAACCAGGTATTCTTTTCCGTGACGTGACCAGCTTGATGGAAAATGCAGAGGCTTACCAAGCAACAATTCAACTGTTGGTTTCTAAGTACAAAGAGATGGGCTTTACCAAAGTGGTTGGTACTGAAGCACGTGGTTTTCTTTTTGGTGCACCGCTTGCGCTAGAACTGGGTGTGGGTTTTGTTCCAGTACGTAAGCCGGGCAAATTGCCACGTAAGACTATCGCTCAAACCTATGAGCTAGAGTACGGCATGGATACACTGGAAATCCATGTAGATGCCATCAATGAAGGCGACAAAGTGTTGGTGGTTGACGACCTTCTAGCCACTGGCGGTACGATAGAAGCTACCGCGAAGTTGATTCGTTCGTTGGGTGGTGTTGTAGAGCACGCAGCTTTTGTGATTAACCTTCCTGAAATCGGTGGTGACAAACGTCTTGAGAACCTAGGGCTTGACGTATACAGCATCTGCGAGTTTGAAGGTCACTAATCGGTATTATTCATGAGTTATCTTGCCTTAGCGCGAAAATGGCGTCCTACAAAATTCAGTGAAGTCGTAGGACAAAGCCACGTATTAACAGCACTGGAAAATGCACTAGCTCAAAACAGACTTCACCACGCTTATCTATTTAGCGGTACTCGTGGTGTCGGTAAAACGACGATTGGCCGTCTGTTTGCTAAGGGTCTTAACTGTGAAACCGGTATTACAGCGACGCCTTGTGGCCAGTGCGACACCTGTAAAGAAATTGACGAAGGTCGTTTTGTCGATTTACTAGAGATAGATGCAGCGTCTCGTACTAAGGTTGAAGATACCCGTGAATTGCTGGATAACGTCCAGTACAAACCGGCTCGCGGTCGATTTAAGGTTTACCTAATCGATGAAGTTCACATGCTTTCGCGCCATAGTTTTAACGCTTTGCTAAAAACGTTAGAAGAGCCGCCAGAGTACGTGAAGTTTCTATTGGCGACTACGGATCCACAAAAGCTCCCGGTGACTATTTTATCTCGTTGTTTGCAGTTCCACCTGAAACCGATCAGTGTGGATACCATACATGAGCAGCTCGATCATATTCTTGAGCAAGAAAACGTCACATCTGAACCACGCGCATTGGGTATGATAGCTCATGCGGCGGACGGCAGTATGCGTGACGCTCTGAGCCTGACCGACCAAGCTATTGCGCTGGGTAATGGCAACGTGGGTGCGGATAGCGTTGCACACATGCTGGGTACGCTGGATACGGATCAAGCACTCCACCTTTTAGAAGCGGTAAGTTCGAAGCAACCGCAAATGGCGATGGAATGCATTGCTAAGCTCGCTCAAAATGGCGTGGAGTGGGATGGCTTGTTACAACAACTCGCGGCTCAGTTGCATCGTATGGCGATGTATCAAGCGTTGCCTTCTTCGTTAGATAAAGGTCAGCCTGATGCAGAAAAGGTCGAGTTGCTCAGTAAGGCGTTATCCCCGCAAGATGTGCAGCTCTACTACCAAATCGCACTAAAAGGTCGTCAAGATCTACCGCTTGCACCTTCTGAGCGAATTGGTTTAGAGATGGTTGTTTTACGCATGATGGCGTTTAGACCAGCCTCTCAGCCAACAGCCAATGCGATCTCTACTGCTATAGAACCTGCAACTCAGCAGCCTATGGCACAACCGACCCCGAGTTCTGAGCAGAAACTGGCTGGAAATCAACAAAACGTTCCAGTTCAAGCTCCTGTGCAGCCATCACGCCCTGAAAGGGTGATACCACCTGCTCATGCTTCAGAACCACCACACTATGCGCCACCTGCGTATGACGTACCGCCTATGTATGATGAGCCTCAGAACGTACCTACTGAGCGATATGAGCAGCAGCCTCAACATAACATGGATCAGGCTAGTCCAGAACCAAAGCAGACGGAACAGCGCGGCTCATCGCCAATTAGCGGGCTTCGCCATCAATTACGTTCCCAACGTAAAGGTTTAGCGCCTAACCAGGGAAATACGCCAAAAAAGGGTAAAGCGGCATCTGCCAAGTCAGAATCTGTTCTCGATCGTGTTGCACAAAAGCGCGCTGGAGAAGAGCAGGTGTCGCCATTATCACGCTCACAGTCGATAACGACACCTGAAGCGGCCAAAGATGAGCCCTATCAGTGGAAGCCAACTTTGCCGCAAGTTGAGCAAAAGAGTGAAGAGTTAACGCCGACACAGCTCAAAAAAGCGCTAGAGCATGAAAAAACACCGGAAATGGCGCAAAAGCTGGTAGAGGAATCTCGCTCCCAAAATCAATGGGCAGAACTGATCAGCCAGCTTTCTACGGCAAAATTAACAGAGCAGCTTGCACTCAATTCTCACTTTGAGAAAAATGGGTCATCCATTGCTTTAACATTGAGGCCGGAGCAATCTCACCTCAATACGGACAGAGCACAAAGTGAATTGCTGCAAGCACTTAACGAAGCTTTGGGTGAAGAGAGTCACTTAAGTGTTGAAATTGGCGATAGTGGTGAGACACCACTTGAGCTGCGAGATAAGCTCTACCAAGGTAAGTTACAGCAAGCCTTCACAAGCCTTGAAAATGACAAAAACGTGCAGTTTATTGAGGCACGTTTTGCCGCACAACTTGATAAAGATAGTGTGAGGCCGATTTAACGTTGGGGTTGAAAGCGATACAGCGCACCCCCATTTATTATTGAAACGACAAGCTAAATATCTAAGCCATACTTAATGGGCAAGGTATTCACAACCAGAGAGAAGAACATGTTTGGTAAAGGCGGAATGGGCAACCTAATGAAGCAAGCCCAGCAAATGCAAGAGCGCATGCAAAAGCTTCAAGAAGAAATCGCGAATATGGAAGTGACTGGCGAGTCTGGTGCTGGCCTTGTAAAAGTGACGATTACTGGTAGCCATAGCGTTCGTCGTGTACACATCGATGAAAGTTTGATGGAAGACGATAAAGAAATGCTTGAAGATTTGATTGCTGCAGCATTTAACGATGCAGCGCGCCGCGTTGAAGAAACTCAGAAAGAGAAAATGGCAGGTGTCACTGGCGGTATGCAGCTACCACCAGGCATGAAAATGCCATTTTAATTAACAAGGGTAATTAATGCGCACCAGTCATATGCTGGAGCAATTGATGGAGGCCTTACGTTGTCTGCCTGGGGTTGGTCCCAAGTCGGCACAGCGTATGGCCTTTCATTTGTTACAGCGAGATAGAAAAGGCGGCCTGCAACTAGCAGATGCACTGAGCCAAGCAATGACTGAAATAGGCCATTGCACCGAGTGCCGTACTTTTACTGAGGAAGAAATCTGTCATATTTGCACCAATCCTAAACGTCAGGAAAATGGTCAAATATGTGTGGTAGAAAGCCCAGCGGATATCGCTGCGGTAGAGGCTACCGGACAGTTCTCAGGCCGATATTTTGTTTTGATGGGACACTTGTCGCCATTGGACGGAATTGGCCCGAGTGATATCGGCTTAGACGTGTTGGATTACCGATTACGTCGTGGTGATGTCCAAGAAGTGATTTTGGCGACTAACCCAACTGTAGAAGGTGAAGCAACTGCTCATTACATTGCTGATCTATGCAAGGCGCATCAAGTCTCCGCGAGTCGCATCGCGCACGGCGTGCCTGTTGGTGGTGAGCTTGAGCTGGTTGATGGAACGACGTTGTCTCACTCATTATTGGGAAGGCAAAAGCTCTAATCAAAGCGTATCTTCTTCAAAGCCGTAGCAACCGCTGCGGCTTTTCTTTGGAACCGGTTAACCACTTGACGATAAATTGAAACGGTCGTTATGTAAGGTCTTCCAACTCGCTGATGTTAATGAGTGCTTCTTGATTGGTTTTGCCACACACAACTGGGCATGGCTTAAAATCGTGGCATACTTTTGGCCGTTCAGGTTTGCCAAATAGCTTACACAAGTTGTCGTCATTGAGCTGAATGCATCGAACACCCGCAGGCTTACCTTTAGGCATCCCAGGAATAGGGGAGGAGATGCTCGGAGCAATACAACACGCGCCGCAACCTAATCGACATTCCATCAAAATAACCTCACGAAAAAATTAAGGGCGCGATATTAACAAAATTCTTTGCACCTATCAGCTCAAACTTTGCCCTTGAACTTTTTCTATCGTAGCGGTATAAATCGCACCCCTGTCCGAAAACGAAGTAATACCTATGAGCAAGCCATTTTGGGAAAGTAAAAAACTAGAGCAGATGACCGAAGAAGAATGGGAGTCTCTTTGCGATGGCTGCGGAAAGTGTTGCTTGCATAAGCTTATGGACGAAGACACGGACGAAATTTATTACACCAATGTGGCGTGTAGCTGGTTAAACAGCAAAACGTGTTCGTGCAAAGACTACCCAAACCGTTTCTCTTCTGGTGAAGAATGCACCAAGCTAACCCGTGAAGACATTGATGACTTTACCTGGTTGCCACACACTTGCGCATATCGTTTGCTAGCTGAAGGTCAGTCGTTACCAGAGTGGCACCCACTCATTACAGGATCAAAATCCGCCATGCACGCAGCAGGTGAAAGTGTGCGTAACAAAGTCGTATACGAAATTGACGTTGTAAATTGGGAAGACCACATCCTAAATCACCCAAACCGTTCTTAGTATTGAACAACAGTCGCCAAATGGCGGCTGTTTTTGTTTGCGCCATTCCTTACTATAAACTAGCAAACTAAACCCAAAGGTGGTGTAAACTTAACGCTATCTGTTTAAAAAACATGGATTTCTTATTCTGGAGTCTTTATGGGTAAATCCTTTCCACACCAGTTCGCGCACGCGATTATCGTTATCTTGCTGGCACTTACGACTATCGCAGTGACGAGCGTGTCAGCAACAGAGCCACCCGACACGCCAACCTTGTCAAAGAGCGAGTTAGAGATTGATACGCTCAACCAAGAGAGCGTCGAGCTCATTGAGACAATCAAAACAGCCAGTGGCTCAGAAAAAGACGCGCTTCAGCTGAAACTATTTCAAAAGAATGAAGAATTGCGTTCTTTATTGGCAAACGCGATTCAACGTGACTCCATCCCAAGAGCAACGCTGGTGGCACAGGTAAAAGCCCAGCAAAAGCACTCTTTGGCCGCCCAGCGCTACCTCGAAGATAAGATTAAAGACATTAACGAGAAGATCAACGCTGCAAAGCCGGAAGAGCGTCTTGGGTTGATCAATGATTACCAAGAATTACAGCACTACTTTGACAATGCAATTGCGGCTAGCTGGCAAAACATCAAGTGGCTGAAAGCATTAGAAGTGGATGAAAGCGCGGCTCGTAAGCAACTTCGAGAGCAAATTTCCCAGCGTTTACGGGTTATGTCGGCATCGGTTGAATATTTTAATCAGCAGGCCGAAGTGGTGGGTAAGCAACTATCGGCCAGTCCGGAATCAGAAAAGTCTTCACTGCAATTGAGTCATTTGGTGTTTAAGCAGCGCATGGACATTGCCGTTGAGAGCTTGA
Source organism: Vibrio japonicus (assembly GCF_024582835.1). Taxonomy (NCBI): domain Bacteria; kingdom Pseudomonadati; phylum Pseudomonadota; class Gammaproteobacteria; order Vibrionales; family Vibrionaceae; genus Vibrio; species Vibrio japonicus. Next base: position 1,810,560 of record NZ_CP102096.1, on the reverse strand, counting down.
GTTCGCTGGTCTCTATCGCGGGTCAGTTGGAGCTTGACACCTCTGAGTACAAACGCCTGATCTTTGAAACGACAGGCAATATTACGCAGGATCTGCTGGAAAGTGATGTGGTCTTGTCGATATTGTCTCACTGGTCTTCCAATGCTTGGGATTGGCTGGCTAACAACGCGCCTCAGCACCTTTTCCAACTCTTCGTCTTATTTATCATTTTACTGGCGACCAAAATGATCGCGAAGTTGGTGCGAAAATTAGTGAGTAAAGCGGTGGTGACAAAGAACCTGAAGTTGTCTCAGCTAATGCAGGAGTTCTTTATTACCATGTCGGGTAACTTGGTTTGGGTCATCGGTATTCTGGTCGGCCTGTCGCAAATCGGCTTAAACTTAACGCCAGTATTGACCGGTTTTGGTATTGCCGGTGTGATCATCGGTTTTGCGTTGCAAGATACTTTATCGAACTTTGCTGCTGGGATGATGCTGCTGATCTATCGCCCGTTTGATGTCGGGGACTTTGTCTTCGCAGGTGGTGTCGATGGCAAGGTAAGTCACATGAGTTTAGTGAATACCACGATCAAAACCTTTGATAACCAGATCATTATTGTGCCGAACAGCAAGATTTGGGGCGATGTCATCAAAAACGTCACTCACGAGCGTGTCCGACGTGTCGATATGGTGTTTGGCATTGGTTATGGTGACGATCTGTTAAAAGCAGAACGCGTGTTAACGGACATTGTTACCTCGCATCCAAGTGTGCTGCGCACGCCTGAGCCGAATATTCGCGTTCATACCTTGAATACGTCGTCGGTGGATTTCATTGTGCGCCCTTGGGTAAAAACCGAGGATTATTGGGATGTTTACTGGGATGTGACCAAAGAAGTGAAATTGAGATTTGACCGCGAAGGGATTTCAATTCCTTTCCCACAGCAGGATGTGCATCTTCATATGGTGAAAGAGACACCAGAGAGCTAGAAAGAGCGCCGCAAGGCGCTCTTTTCAATAGTACTACTTATCAATAACGCCTTTGGTCGGGCGCTTAGACGTAGAGCTTACTTCACTTGTGCTTTGATGAACTCACCCAGTTCAGAGTGGTGCATAATTTTAGAAACTGGCAGGATTTTCTCTGCTGGCCCCCAAGCAAACACGTTCACTGGTGTGTGCGTGTGTGTGCCTGTGCCCCACACGATGTTCTGTCCGGTGGCTTGCTCACGTGCGATTAGGTTAGTGCGATCGTTGTATGGGTAGAACGCGTCAAAATCGTCGATAGCAGGAACACTCTCTTGCGCTAAGTAGCTGTGGCCTTCCTTATGGTAAGGGTTCGGCTTGTTCTTTAGGATGTTCGCGGCTTGCTCTGCTGTAATTGGGAAAGCGCTGTTATTGTTAATGATTTCAGCTAATTTCTCTGGTGTTTGCTCTGACTCTTTCAGTTGCTCAAACTGCTCCAGCATGCCGTAGTAGCTGACTTTTTGGTTGTATAGACCCGCCAGAATATCAAACGAACCGAAGTTGAAATTTGGCGCGTAATCGCGTTTTTCAAACGCTTTACCCGTACGCTTTTCAGGTTTCGGAACATTGCTGGATGAGTAGCTAAAGCCGAATGATCCTGTTTCGTGGTCGGCAGTCACAATGATTAGTGTATCATCGCGATCTTTCGCCCATTCGTAAACCGCGTTAACGGCTTCATCGAACTTGATCATTTCGTGCAGCATTGTGCCCGCATCATTACTGTGACCAGCCCAGTCGATTTGTCCGCCTTCAACCATCAGGAAGAAACCGTCTTCGTCTTTCGACAGTGTTTTGATGGCCTTGTCAGTCATCTCTGCCAAAGACGGCTGGCTGCGACTCGGATCGGCTTTGCTTGTGCTATAGGCGATACCATCATTCATGCCAGAGTTTGAGAATAGACCCAGAACTTTGTCACCTTTTGTTTCTTCCAGCATGGTGCGGTTGAAAGCTAATTGATAGCCGCTTTTTTGCGCTTCGGTCAGCAGGTTGCGGTCGTCTTGGCGCTTAGATTTTAGGCTTACGTCGCCTTGCGTTAGTGTTTCTAGTTCTTTGTATGTTGCCCCTTTGTCATTGGCTGACTGAGGAATCCAGTGGCGCAAACCGCCTGATAGCATGACATCCACGCCAGTTGCCAACATATCAGAAGCAATATCGTTTTCTAGCGAGCGGTGTGGTTGATGGGCAGCAAAAGCCGCAGGTGTCGCGTGGGTTAAACGTGTGTCTGACACTAGGCCCGTCGCTTTACCGAGGCGCTTCGCTTGTTCTAACACGGTTTCTACGTGATTGCCTTGTGAGTCGATACCAATCACTTCTGATGCGGTGTAAATACCTGTTGCCAGCATGGTGGCAGAACACGCTGAGTCAACCACAATCGCATCTTCAGGGTGAGTCAAGGATGAACCAATGACACCTTCTTGCGCTAAGGTATTGATCGCGGTGTGCTTACCTTTATAGATCGAATTCGGTGCGTTGTTTGCGTAGGTTTCAAGCAAGCCTACCTGTTGTGGGCCCATGCCGTCGCCAATCATCAAGATGACGTTTTTGATTTCTGCAGCAACGGTAGAGAAAGAAAGTGTTGAAGTGGCCAATGCAGCGACTACAGTTTTTGACAAATGCTTCATTGATAAATCCTTAAGTTAAGAGCGAGTGGATTTAATCATTGAAAAGTTAAAGATTTATGTCGATAAGATGTCAGTTGTATTTCATCGGCAGGAGGGGCCAAAGAGCAGTAGTCCGTGTTAATCCAACAAGCTCCCTAACGTGATAACACGATAGGGATAAACAATGTCGAACGCGTTTACTGCAAGCTATGTCGAAAGCAAAGTTAAATAAGAGCAAGTAAAATGCCACCGACGGTTGCCGCAGCGGACAGATATTGCCCCGCAGAGTATGAACCATCTTCTTCTTCGATTTTATCTGGGTGATCGATGCCCAAAGCACCATGAGCAAAGGACTCAACCTTGTCTCCAACACTCTTGTCGGCTTTTTCTTCAGCTTTTGAATTTTTTTCAATCTCTTGAAGTGCAGCCAATAAAGCTTTGCCTTCATCCGAAAGAGTCACTTTATTTTGTTCAACTTTTAGTGGCGTAGAAGCAGGCGGGTTTTCCGTTTTCGTTACGGAAGGCTTTACCTGCTGAGCAGACGTCAGCTTTAGTGGCTCCATTCCTACTGGTGTCATACTGAACTCCTTACACTGTCCTCAGACCATATATCGACCAATGTGAGAAAAACTTGCGCGAAAAAATTAAATTTGTTTAAAAAACAATTAAGCATAAATAAAGCACAAATCGTGCCGAATGTAGTGGTGAATGTTTTCGACAGTGTGGACATAGTGAATTTTGCTTAGCGACAGGTCAGTGCTTCATTACGAACACGAAGGTCTTGGTATGCGGCTTTCCTGTTTTCCAATTGAACGTATCTAATTGGTAGTTCTAGCACGCTAAGTCTGAAATCCTGGCCGATATCCGTGTTCATGCCGTGAGTTGGGGTAATCACAATCACGTTAAGATTTGGATTTCGCTTTAAGATGGAAGCTTTAATTCCTAATCCCTGCTCGGTGTGGAACTTTCCTGCAATATGCAGCACAGTATTCCCAGGATTCTCTTTTAAATACTCTGTGATGCTTTCCGCCATGGTCTCATCCCATGTTACCTGCGCGGCGTACTGATTCTCGGATTGTTCTAGTGTGCCATGGTGCATCGACCCCATGAACTTCTCTTTGTATGGTGTGGACGAAGTATCAATATTTTCGGCAATGAAGGTGCGCTCTTTTGGGGTTAATTTGCTAAGGTATCCCATCCCCTCTTTACCTATGCACCTCACAATAGGTTTAGGCGCGTTGGCTGCAATCACATCGAGGTTTTTGGATTTCGCCAGTTCAATGAGTGGTCGATAGTCACTCTCATAGTTTGGCCAAGCGTTGCCATTTTTGATAAGCATCTGTTCGCCAATTCTTCCTGACAAATATTCGTTTACAACAGCTTGCTTGTCCCGCGTGAATTGCTCCATCGACAGGGCAATAGTATTGCTCTGCTGACTCAGTGATTTCAGAAAATCAGTTTGGAAGCGGTGAATTCCCGAATGCGTATGCCACTCACCGATGAGTATCACATCGGCAGACTTGATACTTTCTGGTAGTTGATGAACATTGATTGGGGTTGCTTGAGGGGAGTAGAGTTGATAATCGTAAAAGGTGCTAACGGATTGTTGAGACGTCGCAGAGCAACCTGCGAGAATCATCGAGAATATGGATGTAGTGAGAATATGACGCATTGAAAGCCTCCATAAAATAGTCGGAGTATATTAGTAGAGGCTTACTTTTTGCTCAATGTAAATGAAAATTAATCATTTAGACTCTGCGGTAAACTCTCAACATAAAGTCAGCTTCACACTTGAACAGCGCTGAGTTACTCAATTCCTCACGCAAGCTGTCGGAAGCTTTCCAAGCAAATGGCGTCATCTGAAGTAGAGAAAATGCATCACCATCAACTAATTCCATTATGTAGGATAGTTTTTCTTGGTGCTCGAGAACAAAACCATTTATTTGCTCTGGATCTTCATCATGCAAGCGCACGTCCTGATAAATACGCTCGCGCAATTGGTACAGATGGCGTCCAGCGGGTGTTACTGTAATCACAACGCCGTTGTCTCTAATCACGCGTTTTAGCTCTTCTGCTTTACATGGTGCATAGATGCGTAAGATACCGTCCAAGCTCTCGTCAGCAAAAGGTAAGCGATGGCTAGACGCGACGCTGAATTGACAGTTCGGGTAACGCTTCGCGGCATAGCGAATGGCGACTTTAGAAATATCCAAACCAAACGTTTGAGCCTCAGAATGTTGTTCGGCTAATTGCTGCGCCACTGTGGTGGTGTAGTAGCCTTCACCACAGCCGATATCAAGTAATTGGTGTTGAGTACCTTGCAAGTATTGACCACAAAGCTCTGCGACACGCCGCTTCATTGGTTGGTAGTAGCCTTTCTCCAGAAACTGGCGTCGCGCCTGCATCATTTCTGTATTGTCACCTGGATCTTTTGAGCGCTTATGGTGCGCTGGCATTAGGTTAACGTAACCCTCTTTTGCTAAGTCGAAGCTGTGGTTGTTTTCACAGCGATAAGTACGTTCAGCAAAAGTGAGAGGTTGATGACAAAGAGGGCAGGTATACGACATAACAAGCTCGGTTAGTGATAATGGGAACGGGGCTAAGATTACAGAGGTTACGGCAGAGTTTCTAGAGGTGAATGGCCCGTTAAGCGAGATATCCTAATGATAATTCTCAGTCGTAGTGTTTAGGAAAGCTTTGAAAGGCAGCAGGAGCGACTCCGGTCACTCCTGCCACACTGGCGATGTTCACATTGCCAAAATTGGTTTTTTGTTTCTTCCTTTACGCATCGTCAGGTATCGAGGGCGTAAGCCTAGACACCGTAGACGATGAGAGTTGGGCGTTTATAGACCAAACACGAGCGGAAGTAAGGTGATACTAAGGATTGTAATCATTGCAATCGCAACGATGTTGAGTAAAAAGCCTGCGCGAATCATGTCGTTAATCTGCAGTTGACCAGAACCGAACACAATGGCATTCGGTGGTGTGGCCACAGGCATCATAAAGGCGCAACTTGCAGCGATTGCAGCAGGAATAACCCAAACCATAGGTGTACCTGTAATTGACTCTGCCACTGGCCCCAATAGTGGAAGGAAACCTGCAGCTGTTGCGGTATTACTAGTGATTTCGGTTAGGAAGGTAATCAGTGCAGTCACGACAAAAATGCCCATGACTAACGAGATGGTATCAGCACCTTGGATTTGCATGGCGATATACTCCGCCAGACCAGAAGATTTGATTTTTGCTGCCAGTGCTAGACCGCCACCAAATAGGATTAATATACCCCAAGGGACATTCTTCGCGCTTTCCCAATCCAGCACTCGCTGATTGCTGCCTGATTTTACAGGTAGTGCAAACAGTAAAATCGCTGCCGCCATCGCAATGCCTGTATCAGAAAGACCGACGCCCGTTGCCTTCGCGATGTAAGGTCGGAAAATCCAACCTAGGGCTGCGAAAACGAAGATGAACAAGACTTTCGTTTCACCCGCAGACATTTTTCCTAGCTGGTCGAGCTGTTCGCGGAATACTGACTTGGAGCTCACCTGGCCAGCTTGGTCTACTTTATAGCTCACTTTTGTCAGCCATACCCAAGTAAACAACAGCATGATGATAGAAAGGGGTAGGCCAAGTTTCATCCATTGACCGAAGCCAATTTCGATACCGTAGCTGTCAGATAAGTAAGCAGCCATTAACGCGTTCGGTGGTGTACCGATGAGTGTTGCAATACCGCCGATACTCGCACCGTAAGCGATTGAGAGCAACATCGCTTTACCGAACTTATCGTTGTTTGGATCGCGGTCAGTCACAATTTTGATCACGGATAGTGCAATTGGTAGCATCATTACTGCAGTAGCTGTGTTAGACATCCACATAGAAAGGAATGCCGTTACCAGCATAATGCCTAACACCTGGATGCTCGGCTTACTTCCGGCTAAAAGCATGGTTTTTAATGCGATCCTACGGTGTAGATTCCAACGTTCCATCGCGATAGAAATTAGGAAACCACCGAGAAAGAGAAATATTAGTGGATGTGCATAAGGTGCCGCGACTTGTTTAATATTGGCGATACCCGCGACAGGTACGACAAAAAGGGGCAGCAACGATGCTGCGGGAATAGGGACGGCTTCTGAAATCCACCAGCTCGCCATCCAAAAAGCCAGTCCAGCGGTGCGCCAAGCTTCCACGCTTAGGCCTGCAACCGGAGGATCTACCAATAGGGTTGTGAGCATGACCAAGGGCCCTAAACACAACATAATCCATGGCGTTTTTTTATTATTTTCACTCATTCTTTCATCCTTTGTAACCACCAAACTGAGTTTGGTGGGAAGTTCTTGATAGGCTGTTGCTTCTCAGCAGACCTCTATCAGTGCAAAAGTGTTGCCAGAATGTGAAAATAAAATTAAATCTATTTAAAACATGATGTTATGTAAATATTTTTTATTCTAAAAATCGCAAGTGTGCGGATTTCCACACAAGGAGAGTCGGCTTAGTGTCACCAAATCCACACTCATGAATTGATAAATTTGCTACGCTCGATGCCATATTTGGCGACTTTATCGTAAAAGGTTTTTCTTGGCAGTTTTAACAGAGCGATTGCATCTTTGACCGAGCCAGAGGTTTGGCTTAACGCTTCTTCAATTAACGCGCATTCATAAAAAGCGACTTTCTCCTGAAGTGAAAGATCGTCAGTTGGGATGCTGATGTTGGTGTTTTGGTTAAGTTCAACCGGCAGGCCGAGCAGCACTTGCCTTTCAGCCACATTCCGCAATTCGCGTACATTACCCGGCCAGTCGTATCGCATTAACTGATCGACTTCATCGCTAGTAAGGGATTGGAGTGGTTTGTGGAAGCGCCCAGCGGCGACAGAACTGAAGTGGCGAAACAGAAGTGGAATATCTGCCTTTCGCGCTCTGAGAGGAGGAATACCTACAGTGACTAAGTTTAAGCGATAGTACAAATCGGTACGGAAAAGTCCTTGTTCTGCTAATTCAAGTAAGTCAACTTTGGTTGCGGCGACAAAACGAATATTAAGCGAAATGGCCTTGTTACTACCTACCGGAGTGACTGTCCGCTCTTCAATCACTCGCAGTAACTTGACCTGCATTGCGAGCGGCATACTCTCAATCTCATCTAAAAAAACAGTGCCACCTTGCGCGAATTCGAGCTTGCCTATTCGATTTTCGTTTGCTCCGGTGTAGGCCCCTTTTCGGCTACCAAACAATTCACTTTCAATCAGGTTTTCAGGTAATGCACCGCAGTTGATTGCCACAAAGTTTGCCTTAGCGCGGCTGCTATGCTCATGCAGGTAACGCGCAACCATTTCTTTGCCAGCTCCTGTTTCACCGTGAATTAACACATCCGCGGGTGTATCGACAACGGCATCGAGCAGCGCCATCATTTTCTGCATTTCTGGAGTATCCCCAAGAATTCGAGGTCCAGACTTAGCGGTTTTCAAGTAAGCCTTCAGGCGGCGATTTTCTAGTATCAATGCGCGTTTTTCTGCGGCACGAGTAACACTGTCGAGCAGTTGCTCATTGATTGGCTTTTCAAAAAAGTCGTAAGCACCTTTTCGTAACGCGGTCACTGCGAGTTGAACGTCTGCGTAACCAGTCAGCATGATCGCAGGAATATCAGCATCAATAGCTTGAATCTCGTTAAGGACTTCCAGTCCATGCATACAAGACATATTGATATCTGAAATAACAATGCCATTAAACGTGTCATTGAGGAGAGTTAATGCCTCTTTTCCGCTCTCAAACGTCTCCGTTTCGTAACCTTCGATACTCAGCAGTTGCGCGAGCGAATCCCGGATGATCTGTTCATCATCTATAATGATGACTTTGGCTTTACTTGTGTTCTGCATGTCGCTTTCTTTTTAACCTCAATGTGAATTTTGCACCTTGTCCATCGTTGTTATTCGCGGCTTGGAGCTCCCCGGCAAAAGACTGAATAATGCTGCGTGATATTGCTAACCCTAGCCCCAAACCATTTTCAGACTTGGTTGAGAAGAAAGGCTCAAAAATTGAGTCTATGGTTTGTAAATCAAGGCCAGTGCCAGTATCAGAGATAGTGATAAGCTCCCATTCACTGTCTTGTTCAAAGCGAATGGATATCTGTTTGTTATCGAGTCCCTTCATCGCTTCAACCGCATTGGACAGCAGGTTAACCAATACTTGTTCAAGCTTAAGTGAGTCGCCCCAAATCAGCAGGTTGTGAGGTTCGACATTCAGCGTGACGTTACTGCTGTTTATTTTCGGCCCCACAACGATCAAGGCGTTATTAAGACAAGTTTGCCACTGACACCAACCCAATTGATGTTCACTAGGACGGCTGAACTGCTTAAGCTGCGCGACAGTTTTATGGACACGTCTGATAAGAGAATCTATGTTGGACATGTTTTGCTTGGCTTCGTCCAACATGCCTTTATCCAACATTCGTCGAGTACTCACCAGGTAGGTGCTCATCGCACTCAGCGGTTGATTAATTTCATGGTTCACACTGGCGGACAGTTGACCAATGGTCGCGAGTTTGGCCGATTGGACTAAGGCTTGGTGTGCATCCTCTAGTTGCTTGGTACGCTGAGTGACTTCCGCTTCGAGCGCGTTACGGGTGAAGATAAGTTGGCGATAACCGGCGACTCGGCGAAAAATAAATACCAGTGCGCCAACCAAGATGGTATAGCCGACAACCGATAGGAGGAGGGAGACTTGTACTTTCTTACGCGCTTCGTTAACCGGTAACAGCATGACAAAATCCAGGTCGAGTCGTGGTAGTTTCGCTCGCCCATAAACGTATTGCTCACTGTGTTGAGGCTTGACTTGGAGGGTCCAGAGCTGCTTATCTAGGTATGGCGTGGATGTAAGGGTATTGGGCAGTGTTTGCTGCTCAAGATCTAAATATCGATGCGTTGCTTTTATCTCTTGCCAAGTGTAGTCATCGCTCTCACGAAGCTGTTTTAGTCGCCAGTACGGTTGGTTCGAAATGAAGACGACTTCATCTCGGCCGAACACCATAAACTTCGCAGTATTGGCACCTGCTAGCCATTCCGTATCTTGCTCAAATTTGTCGATATCGACCTTGACCGCAATGACGCCAATGATGTTGTCTTCGGCGTAAATCGGGGCTGAAAAGAATATACCGCGTTCACCAGAGCGAAGCCCGAGTGCGTAATCTGTCCAACGGTTGCCTTTCATAGCCTGATAAAAGTACGGACGAAAGGCGTAGTTTGAGCCAATGTAACTCTTAGCGGATGCGTAATTGCTTGACGCTATGACATCACCTTCGGCATCGAGTACATAAATATCGCTCGCGCCACTGGTCTTTTGGATGCCCAATAATATTTTGCTTAACGCGTACGTTTGCGTTTCTTGTTTTAACACCTGACGTATTTGATAGTGACTGGTTAATAAATCAGGAATGTGTTGATAACGTTCAAGCTGTTTGTTGAAGTATTGACTGACGTTTATGGCTTCGGTAGACACTTGTCGGTCTAGGCTTTGAAACCAGTAACGATGAGTGCCGAGCGCGGTGAGCACAATGACCAATAATAAGCCTGAGATAAACAGGGTAAGAAAGCTATACAGCTTTTTAGACTTGAACATGCTTTCGAATCCATTTTTATCAGCAATAACGCTTCCCTTAACTCATCAACCTTTGCTAGATATTGATTGGTTTGTCAGGAGTGAAGAGGTGAAAATATAACAGATGCGTATAAACAAAAGAAAGAATCATATTGTTACGGTATAAGACGGATTGTGCTAAATGAGGGAAAGCGATAAGGAGAACATAGGGCAGACAGCGTTGCCTGCCCAAGATAAGGTCGACAGAGTCTAAGCTGAAATGACCGTTTCTAGCTGATAAGTTTCACCGGGCTGCAGAGTTTTACCTTGCTCGATAGACGGCGCATGAAGAGTTGACTCGACACAAAGGAAGGTTTCATAGCCATCGTTCGGCATATCACCCATTGACTGTGCACCTTCTGCCCAAGGGTTCCAAAGTACGGCACTATTGTGGCCTTGATTGGTGACTGTTAGGGTACGGTTCATTACCGGATCTTCAACTAAGATATCTGCTTCTGGTTGAGTGTAGACACGGTCAATGGTGTCACTCAGTACGAGCTCTTGACCACCTTGGATAACTTCATCATTTTGTAGGCTGTCAATGTATTCCGGCCCTATACCTGTCACCTTAGCTTGCCTAATATCACCAAGGTTTAAATAAGTATGAAGAGCGCCAGAGAAGGTCCACTCATGTTTGTCTACGTTTTCTACTTTTAACGTTACTTTTAGTTGTTCAGTAACTTCAACGATTAAGCGCGCTTTAAATAAGTGAGGCCAAATTTGGCGAATGCCCTCATTGGAGGTCAGGCCCAATTCTACGATGACGCCATTGTCGTTTTCTCGGTGTTCAATCAGTTCCCAAGTAGAATTGCGCGCAAACCCGTGAGCAGGTGCGGCAATACGGCCAAACCAAGGCCAGCAAACGGGAATACCACCTCGAAGCGCTGCTTTGCCATCAAAAATAGCGGTGTCGCTCATCCAAATTAGGTCTTCTTGACCTGCTGGTGTAAATGAAACGACATGACCGCCATGTAGCGCAATGCCAGCACTGGCTTTTTCGTGATTGATACGAACAATTTTAACGGAGTCTTTTTCTACGATGGTGACGCAGTCAGAAAGGGCGGAAACTACGGGAAGAGAGTGTAAGTCCATATTTATCGTTCCTGTTCTATAGCGGCTGAAAAACAGGAGTACTGTATTTCAGATACAAAAAAGGCGACTATTAAGCCGCCTCTTTTCAACTCAGTTAAGAGCTAATCTCAATTTCTAATTACTTAGAGATGTGTGCGATTAGGTCTAGAACTTTGTTTGAGTAACCGATTTCGTTGTCGTACCAAGATACAACTTTAACGAATTTGTCAGTTAGAGCGATACCAGCTTTAGCATCGAATACAGAAGTTTGAACTTCACCGATGAAGTCTTGAGAAACTACTGCATCTTCAGTGTAACCTAGAACGCCTTTTAGTTCGCCTTCAGAAGCTTCTTTCATTGCTGCACAGATAGCTTCGTAAGATGCGCCTTCTTTTAGGTTAACTGTTAGGTCAACTACAGAAACGTTAGCTGTTGGTACGCGGAAAGCCATACCAGTTAGCTTGCCGTTTAGTTCAGGAAGAACAACACCTACAGCTTTAGCAGCACCAGTTGAAGATGGGATGATGTTCTGAGAAGCACCACGACCACCGCGCCAGTCTTTAGCAGAAGGGCCGTCTACTGTTTTTTGAGTAGCAGTTGTTGCGTGAACTGTAGTCATAAGACCAGATTCGATACCGAACTTGTCGTTAAGAACTTTAGCGATAGGCGCTAGACAGTTAGTAGTACAAGAAGCGTTAGAAACGATGTCTTGACCTTCGTAAGAAGCGTGGTTTACGCCCATTACGAACATTGGAGTAGCGTCTTTTGAAGGACCAGTTAGAACAACTTTCTTAGCACCAGCTGTGATGTGCTGGCGAGCTGTTTCGTCAGTTAGGAAGATACCTGTTGCTTCAGCTACAACGTCAACACCGATTTCATCCCATTTTAGGTCTGTTGGGTTACGCTCAGCAGTAACACGTACAGTCTTACCGTTAACGATTAGGTTACCACCTTCAACTTCAACAGTACCGTTGAAACGGCCGTGAGTTGAGTCATACTTAAGCATGTATGCCATGTATTCTACATCGATAAGGTCGTTGATACCTACTACTTCGATGTCGTTGCGCTCTTGCGCTGCACGGAATACGAAACGACCGATACGGCCAAAACCGTTAATACCTACTTTGATAGTCATTATAGTTGCTCCACAACTTAATTTCTGATTAAAGATAACTGGTAGTAAAATTACATAATCCAGTAACAATCTGCAACCGATAATCGGACTTAACTTGTTTAAAGTCAAAAAAAAGCGTCGCTTTTTTTCACAATTAGCCATAAATGGTTGTAATTTGAACTGTTTGCTCGTTATTTTCCTAACCAGTTGGCGTAAAATTAGTATAGATGCTTAAAGTCTTGCTTAAAGATTAATCGTTTTATTATGGTGCACAAGTATGTGCTACAAATGTAATTGTTAGCAAGTTTTTAACAAAAAAAGTCATTTTTTATGTATGTAAAATGGAGTATATCAACTGTGAATCAAGAAAGAGAAAAACTCATGAAGCCTGATGAATACTGGCGTGAGAGGCTTTCGGATGAAGAGTTTAGAGTGTGTAGAGAACAAGGTACGGAAGCTCCATTTAGTGGCAAGTTGTTGCATAATAGAGAAACAGGTATTTATTCTTGTACCTGTTGTAATACGCCTCTTTTTTCATCTTCAAACAAATATGACTCGGGTTGCGGGTGGCCGAGTTTCGATGCCCCTATAGATAATAAGTCTATTCGTTATTTGGAAGATCTAAGTCACGGAATGGTGCGTACTGAAATACGATGTGCAGTATGTGATAGCCATCTTGGTCACGTTTTTCCTGATGGACCAAAGACAACCGGAGAGCGTTTTTGTGTAAATTCTGTGTCGTTAATTTTCAACAATTGACAAAAAAGCGGTGAAGATCTCACCGCTGTTTGTTTTATCCTTTCAATTGAACTATCAGTAACTAGGAATTTTCGTTCTTACAAAAGCACCAGCTTCGATGGTGCTTTTTATTTTCTCGGCATCTTGAGTTAACCGTTTGTATTTTTCCTGCTCAAAACCATATAGAAGGTGGAGTTCATTTTCTGATGCGATAGGAACGCCGAATTGATTCGCCACCATTGCCCAAAGATACGCTTGTTCTTTTTGGTCCATTTGGTGGGTTGTACTTGCGAGAGATTTAAAAACTTCGTTATTGATACTGTCTTGATTAGTCAGTTCCAATGAACGAATCAGTAAGTCGTAGGTTTTTTGGTCGTTACGACTCGTATAAAAGGTGGCAAGTGCGTACTGCATTTCTGCGGTCTCTAGTGCTGGTGTTCCTTCAAGTTGAAGAAAGCGGCGTTTTGCGTTGTCACTACCTAGTCGGCTCCACAAAAAATACAAGGCTTCAGGTGCTTGAAATTGCCCCAAAGAGGTAACCAGGATTTCCATGTCTTCCTTGGCGTTCATCAAGGCATTAAAGCGACCTTCTTTGAGTTTCGTTTGGTCAATGGCTTGAATTTGAGACGCAAGTTCCAAGCATTTTTTGTATTCTGCCAACAAGTTGTACTCTTGGATGAGATTCGATGGCGTAGGATTTTTTATTCGCTCAAATCGGTGCCATATCAAATCAGTACGAGGTAACCGACATTGACCATCTCCAACGTTAAGTCTTTGGCATTGTAGTGTAGGGTTATCCGCACATAGCTGGTCGGTGTTGCGTGTATTTTCAAAACAACCAGACAGCGAGAAGCATAAAATGCTTAAAGTAATGACTTTCGTTCTTTTCATATTTGTTGTCGCTTGTGATCCGTAAGACTTATTTATCGACCGTTCCTTGACTCCACGGTGTAGGTAGTTATGTTCTTTGCTGTCAAATTAAATCAAAGGATATATCATGGACGCAAAGCAATTAATTGATGCCATCACACCTGAGGCTTATGAGCGTCTACTTTTTGCTGTTGAAACAGGAAAGTGGCCTGAGGGCACAAAGTTAACGCAAGAACAACGCGATTCTTGTATGCAAGCTGTCATGTTGTACCAGTCGAAACATAATGACGAAGCACAGCATATGACAGTGGCTCAGGGAGGCGAAATTAGTTTTAAGTCTAAAGCTGAGCTGAAAAAGCAGTTTCAAGCAAATCAAGAAGATATTGTTAGAGTGAACCCGAATCATTAATATCGCATTTATGTCTATATAAAGGCAGGGGTACTCTGCCTTTATTCTTATCGCAACCGTGTTATCCGCAGCACTTTTTAAACTTTTTGCCACTCCCACAAATGCAAGGGTCATTACGACCAACTTTTAAGCTCGCAATGGGTTGAGATAGTCGCTCATCTTCAGGTTCGCTCGGAAATGTACCGTCAATGTAGAACCATTGGTTGTTTTCCCTAACAAAGCGTGAGCGCTCTTCCAAACAGTATTGTTTTCCATCAAGATCAAAGTAAGCCTTGAAGGTAACAAAACCCTCGTTGTCACTCGAACCGTTTTCACAAGAAACAACGTCTAAGCCACACCAATCACTATCAATTGACTCAGCAATTTCAGCGCGCTGTGCTTGTGCGTCACAGCTAGGATGATAAGTAGCAACGACGTAATCCGTCAGCTTCTTAACATGCGCAGAGTAGCGTGAACGCATCAATTGCTCGGGTGTTTTTGCTAGTGACGAATCATGATGAATAGGCTCACAGCAATCACTGTATGCTTTTTGGCTGCCACAAGGACATAACGACATAGGTACTCCAAATCTTAAATAGCGAGTAAATCAGACGTCCATTTTACTGAATCTTCGTAGCATTTGCTTATCACATCTTGATCTAAATGAAGTTCCCCGCAATAGCTTGCGACTGTATCCCATTGTGCAAGTTCGTATGCTTTGATCAATGCCATGACCTGACCAAGTTCACCAGTGCCTTCTGTCAAGGCGATTTTTACCGCTTCATTGATGGGGATTTCGTCAATGATTAGTTCAATTGGTCGGTCTAGTAAACTGTCTAATAGTGAGAACATGCCTGTTATAAATGCGAGGCTAGGATCGATACGCGAACTCACCTCGCGGATTAACAACTCAGAATATCGTGCTCTTTGGATAGACAAGCCATAGAGATAATCAGGTTTATCGTCTCGGTTTGATGCTAGTGCGACAAGTGAAACAAACTTACGCAGGCGCTCTTCGCCTAGATAAACAAGTGCTTGTTTGAACGACTCGATTTTACGACTGACCAGATAGGAGGAGTTGACGCAAGTGAGTAACTTGTATGACATTGTCACATCTTTGCTGATCAGAGCTTCTATTTTTTTGTAATCGATTTCTTGTTGAGAGACTTCTGTTACTAACTGAACAACGGTTAAGAAGTCTGGGTCTAAAGATTTTCGCTCAAGCATCTCTGGTTTACTAAAGAAGTAGCCTTGGAACAGAGCAAACCCGATGGCTTTCGCTTGTTCAAACTCTTCATAAGTTTCGACTTTTTCAGCGAGAAATTTAATACCACTGTGGGAAAGTCGATCAATAAAGATTTGCGCTTTTTGCAAAGGGACTACGCGAATATCAAATTTAATGATATTGATGTAAGGCAAAAAAACCTTCCACTCTTTTGAGGGAACAAAGTCATCTAGCGCTATGGTATAGCCAAGCGCGGCCATTTCTTTTACAGCTTCTAGTAGTTCTGCAGTAGGGGGGCAGTCTTCAAGAATTTCAACAACGAGATTATTGGCAGGAAACAGAGTAGGTACTTTGTTAATTAGGCTTTGGTATGGGAAGTTAACAAAACCTAATTTATTACCAAGTGTCGCATAATGCGTGGTTAAAAAGTGGTCTGACAGCAAACGACTCGTTGCATGTTCTGCATCAATAACAGGAAATGTGTTGCTTGGACCATCTCTGAAAAGTAGCTCGTATCCAACCGTTTTTTTATTGCTATCCAGTATAGGTTGCCTTGCTATATACGAATGTCTCAAGATGTATACCTTTCTCGTAGTTAGTTCGACCACTCACCAAAATAGAACGTCATAATCTTTATCTTTGATGACGAAAAATAGTGATGTCGAAACTAGCGTAAAAATGGCCTGCTTTGTAGGTCAAAGTGGTTTTTATCGTATACCAGTACTGACCCTTGAGTGTACCAATCTCCCAAGACAATTCTAGTATTTGTCGTATGATTCGCATCAAATGTGTGAACTTTGGGGCGATGAGTATGACCGTGAATCATTAAGTCGACATTTTGAATGGACATCACTCTTTCTACTTCGCTTTGAGTCACATCCATGATGTCCAATGCTTTGGTTTGCTTCTCATCCCGAATACCAGACTGTACTTTGGCGACAATTTTCTTTTTTATAAACATAGGTATGCGATTAAACACCCATTGTAGCCAAGGCTGGTGGACTTTCTCTCGGAATTTGAGGTAGCTGACATCGCGGGTACATAACGTGTCCCCGTGCAACACTAACGCTTTTTTTCCGTAAAGGTCGATAACCGTTTCATCTCCAAGAAGTTTGACCCCCGTTTCTTTCACAAAGCGATTTCCAACAAGAAAGTCTCGATTGCCGCGTGTAAAGTAGCAAGGTACACCAGCATCTGTTAGCTGCTTGAATTCTTCGCGTACAAAATTGGCAAACTCTGATTTGTCGTCGTCTCCAATCCAGAAATCGAAAAGGTCACCTAACACATAAAGTGCATCTGCATGGATGGCCTCTGAGCGCATGAATTGACTAAAGCAATGATTAATGTCGGGAGTAGAAGGGGACAGGTGAAGGTCGGCGATAAATAGCGTGGACATAAAAAACGTATTACCTGATGGAAAAGACAATAGGGGAGGAGTAATTTACACCCCTCCCAACTATCATTATTCTTCGATAGTCGTACCAGTGATAACGACATCTTCAAGTGGTACGTCTTGGTGCATACCGTATGAACCAGTGCTTACGCCTTTGATCTTGTTCACGATGTCCATGCCTTCAACTACTTCAGCGAAAACACAGTAACCCCAACCGTCTAGGCTTTCGCTACGGAAGTCTAGGAATGTGTTGTTGTTTACGTTGATAAAGAACTGAGAGCTTGCAGAGTGCGGCTCCATTGTGCGAGCCATCGCTAGCGTGCCAACTTTGTTGCTTAGGCCGTTATTTGCTTCGTTCTTAATTGGTGCGCGAGTCGCCTTTTCACGTAGGCCAGACTCCATGCCACCACCTTGAATCATGAAACCATCGATAACACGGTGGAAAAGTGTGTTGTCGTAAAAACCGTCACGGCAGTACTGTAAAAAGTTCGCGCTTGTTTCTGGTGCTTTTTCTTCATTAAGCTGAATTTTGATGTCACCAAAATTAGTGTGAAGGGTGATCATGATTATGTCCTTTACATATGTTTTTGATTTGAATCCGCGATTCTATCGTAACTTTTCAGACTTTAACATGCGAAAAGTTACCTATGAGTGATTAGTATAGGCTTTATTCGTGGCTTTTTCGGTCTGCTAGGGATGACTTAACAGGTCGCAAGTTGATATACTGAACCACTATTTTTGTTCAACCCATTAATCAGATAGAGATCATGTTGAAGATATATAACACACTCACAAGACAGAAAGAGGAATTCAAACCAATCAATGCTGGCAAAGTTGGCATGTATGTCTGTGGAGTAACCATCTATGATCTCTGTCACATCGGTCACGGCCGTACGTTTGTATCGTTTGATGTCGTGGCTCGCTACCTCCGTTACCTTGGGTACGATCTAACGTTCGTTCGCAATATCACGGATATCGATGACAAAATCATCAAACGAGCAAATGAGAATGGCGAGAGCTGTGATTCATTGACTGAACGTCTTATTGGTGAAATGTACGCGGATTTTGACGCATTAAACATGAAGCGCCCAGATATCGAGCCGCGTGCAACCCAATACATTGACGAAATTATTGCGCTTGTTGAAAAGCTAATCGAACGCGGTTTTGCATACGTTGCAGACAACGGCGATGTGATGTTTGAAGTTGGTAAGTTTGACGAGTATGGCAAGCTGTCGAAACAGGACCTTGATCAACTTCAGGCCGGTGCGCGCGTTGATGTAGAAAGTGCAAAACGCAGCCCGCTAGATTTCGTTCTATGGAAAATGTCGAAACCTGGTGAGCCAACGTGGGAATCACCATGGGGGCCAGGTCGTCCGGGTTGGCACATCGAATGTTCAGCAATGAACTCGTCTATTCTTGGCAACCACTTCGATATTCACGGCGGCGGTTCGGATCTACAGTTCCCTCACCACGAAAATGAGATCGCTCAATCATGCTGCGCGCACGGTACTCAGTACGTGAATACATGGATGCACAGCGGTATGGTGATGGTAGACAAAGAGAAGATGTCTAAATCACTTGGTAACTTCTTTACCATCCGTGATGTTCTACAACATTACGATGCAGAAACGGTTCGTTACTTCCTGATGTCTGGTCATTACCGTAGCCAGCTTAACTATAGCGAAGACAACCTAAACCAAGCGCGTGCTTCGTTAGAGCGTCTGTACACATCTTTGCGTGGCCTGGATCTGACTGCGCAGCCAGCGGGTGGTGAAGTTTACGTGACTCGCTTTGCTGACGCGATGAACGACGACTTCAACACGCCGGAAGCGTATTCGGTTCTATTTGATATGGCGCGTGAAATCAACCGCCTGAAAACAGAAGACATGGCAGCGGCGAGCTCGCTAGGTGCGCTATTGCGTGAATTGGCTGATATCATTGGTATTCTTCACCAAGACCCGGAAGCGTTCCTGAAAGGGGATGCAGGTAATGACAATGAAGTTGCGGAGATTGAATCGCTAATCAAACTGCGCAATGATAGTCGTGCGGCTAAAGATTGGGCGAACGCAGATATGGCACGTGACAAGCTTACAGATATGGGTATCGTCTTAGAAGACGGTCCTGAAGGGACAATTTGGCGTCGTAAGTAATTCATTTTTATAAAGGGCTGTAAATTCAGCCCTTTTCTTTTCTATCTTGGCTTTATAGGTACTAATTAGTGGCTCAGATGTACTTCTATTACTCGGCTATGAATGCGGGTAAATCCACCACTCTTCTTCAATCCTCTTTTAACTATCAAGAACGTGGAATGACACCAGTGATATTCACTGCTGCACTTGATGATCGTTACGGTGTCGGTAAAGTGAGCTCTCGAATTGGTTTGCAGTCAGAAGCACACTTGTTCACAAGCAATACTAATCTTCACCTAGAAATTGCAGCTCTTAATGAAGTCGAAAAGCGTCATTGTATTTTGGTGGACGAATGTCAGTTCCTAACGAAAGAGCAGGTGTACCAGCTAACAGAAGTCGTAGATAAGTTAGATATCCCAGTGCTGTGCTACGGTTTGCGTACCGACTTTTTGGGTGAGCTGTTCGAAGGCAGTAAGTATCTGCTTTCTTGGGCTGATAAGTTGATTGAACTGAAGACTATTTGCCATTGTGGACGAAAAGCCAATATGGTGATTCGCACTGACGAGCATGGCAACGCGATTGCGGAAGGTGATCAGGTCGCCATCGGTGGCAATGAGCGTTATGTGTCAGTTTGCCGACAGCACTACAAAGAAGCACTAGGCAAATAAGTTTATATCAATAACAAAAAACGGAGCATATTGCTCCGTTTTTTGTTTGTATTCGATAATCAGAGATTAACGAGCACGGAAGACGATGCGACCTTTTGACAGATCGTATGGAGTCATCTCTACAGTTACTTTGTCACCAGTAAGAATACGGATGTAGTTCTTACGCATTTTACCAGAGATGTGAGCAGTAACTACGTGGCCGTTTTCTAGCTCAACACGGAACATTGTGTTTGGAAGAGTATCAAGGACAGTGCCTTGCATCTCAATTACGTCTTCTTTAGCCATTTAATCCTCTTTTAAAAAATGGGCAATTTTAATCGCCGTATAATGCCGATTAAAATGAATTTAGTAAAGTTGGGGCACATTCTACCCTTGCCAACGCTGATTTACTAGCCTTTGATGGCGTTGAAAGCGGACTTTGTAGTTCATGGCTGGGCATTCATCAATTTGATAGCCTAGATAAAGCCACTGTTTCCCTTCGTTTTTACAGTATTCCAGCTGAAGCAATACGGCGAGTGTGCCCAGTGATAGTTCATAATCCGGATCATAAAAAGTATAGAAGGCGCTGGCGCTATGGCTAAGAACATCGGTCACGGCGATAGCGATTAACTTATCATTGTCGTAGACGTGCAGGTATTGAGTGTTCAGCCAGGCGCATTGGGAAAACTGGGCGAACTCATCTTGCTGAGGTGGATACATTGTACCTGTGCGATGGCGCTCCTCTATGTAGCGAGAGTATAGCTCAAACCATCCTTCATCCATATGGGTTTTTAAGACCCACTCAAAATTGCGAGCTTTACTGGAGATTCGTTTCTGACTTTTAGACGGGATAAAGTCTGCGACAGATACACGTAAAGCTTCACACGCACTGCACTTATCACAATGCGGTTTATAGATAGTATTTCCGCTTCGACGAAAACCGTTAGCGAGTAAAAGTTCGTAGTTAGCGGTAGAGTGCATGGCTGGATCAAGCGCAACAGCGACTCTTTCTTGTTTTCCTGAAAGATAACTGCATGGGTGGCTATCTGTAAGGCCAATGCGTATGTGTTGCAGATCAGAGCTCATTGGTATCCTCTAACGGTGATGCTAACCATTGTTCATTAAAGCAATTTTTTTCAATGGACCGTTCCCTAAAGGATAGCAGTCTTTGAGCAAAATCCTCACGTTCAAGTTCTTGTGCTCCTAAAGACTGAAGGTGTGGATTCATTACCTGACAATCGATGAGTTTTCCACCATGTTGTTGAAAGTGGTGACAAAAATACCACAAGGCGATTTTTGACGCATTGCTACGTAGACTGAACATCGATTCGCCACAGAACAACTGCCCAATCGATAAACCATACAACCCGCCAATTAACTCTTCTTCTTGCCAAACTTCGACAGAATGGCAATATCCCATTTGTGCTAACTGCTTGTAGGCAGCACGCATGTCCTCATTCAACCAAGTTTCTTCCTTGCTTCTGACTGCGGCACATTGATCTATCACGGAGTTCGTGGCTTTATTTATACTTACTTTATAATTGTGCTTTTTTTGAAACTTTTTAAGGCTTTTAGCAGGTTTGAACTTGGCAGGATCGAAGGTTGCACGAGGGGTAGGGCTCCACCATAAGATAGGCTCATCAGGGCCATACCAAGGAAATATCCCATTGTGGTAAGCCAATACAAGTCTATTCGGAGAGAGGTCGCCACCAAAAGCGAGAAGACCATTAGGGTCGTCTAGCGCTTCGAAAGGAGATGGGAACCATAACTCTTTTGGGTCCAACTCTGTCAAGTAAATAGTCATAAAGCGAGGAAACAAGGTATGAAGAAGTGGTTACTGATGATATTGATTTTTCCGCTGCTTGCCAATGCAGCGTATGAAAGAAACAAAGCTAGGCCAGTCAATAATGTCGTTTTTGGAAAAGTTGAGACAGTGCGTTACATCACAGAGCAAGATATCGTCAAAGCACAAGCGAATGGTTGGGAGACATTGCTTGGTGCCGTCGTCGGTGGTGTGATTGGTCACCAGTTTGGTAGTGGTCGAGGAAAAGAAGTGGCAACTGCAGTTGGGGCGGTGGCAGGTGCAGGGATCGCCAGAAATAGCGCTAATAGAGAGTATAGGGTGGAATATAGATTGGTTGAGCTGCTAATTAAAACCGAAAATAATCAGCTGATCGACGTGATTCAGGATGTGGATAAAAACATGCT
Source organism: Vibrio japonicus (assembly GCF_024582835.1). Classification (NCBI taxonomy): domain Bacteria; kingdom Pseudomonadati; phylum Pseudomonadota; class Gammaproteobacteria; order Vibrionales; family Vibrionaceae; genus Vibrio; species Vibrio japonicus. The sequence goes on along the minus strand of NZ_CP102096.1, from coordinate 1,788,559 downwards.
GTTTAGCCGGGGAGACCGAGTGCGTATTCTCTATTTTAATGATGGTGTCAGAGTCGATATAGAATACTAAGACGAAGTCATCGTTTGTTGGCTGAAATTAAGTAAATACTCAGATTTAATGGTGTTTGGACTCTGGTTTTACGCCAAGATTTTAGATAGTCTGCTAGTACGAAGAATTTTTATCGCCCGGTAAGTAGGGCTGGGCGAGCAAGGAACAACAATTTAAATGGAAAGCCTTACGTTACAACCTATTAAGAAAATTTCTGGTGAAGTGAACTTACCTGGTTCAAAAAGTGTTTCTAACCGCGCGCTACTTTTGGCGGCGTTGGCGAAAGGAACAACGCGTCTAACTAACCTGCTTGATAGTGACGATATCCGTCACATGCTGAATGCGCTGACAAAGCTAGGCGTTAAATATCAGCTATCCGACGACAAAACGGTGTGTGAAGTAGAAGGTCTAGGCAAACCGTTTGAAGCAACAGAAGCTCAAGAGCTGTTTCTTGGCAACGCAGGTACAGCGATGCGTCCATTAGCGGCTGCTTTGTGTCTGGGTAGCGGTGAGTATGTATTGACTGGCGAGCCTCGTATGAAAGAGCGCCCAATCGGTCACTTGGTTGATGCGCTTCGTCAAGCGGGTGCTGAGATTGAGTATCTGGAAAATGAGAACTTCCCGCCACTTAAGATTAAAGGAACAGGCCTGAAAGGTGGAACGGTCGAAATCGATGGGTCTATCTCCAGTCAGTTTTTGACCGCGTTTTTGATGTCAGCTCCTCTGGCTCAAGGCGATGTGACGATTAAGATCATCGGAGAGCTTGTCTCTAAACCCTACATCGATATTACTCTGCATATTATGGCGCAGTTTGGTGTTGAAGTAGAAAACCGCGATTATCAAGAATTCGTTATCCGTAGTGGCCAATCGTATATCGCACCGGGAGATTTCTTGGTGGAAGGTGATGCGTCTTCTGCTTCTTACTTCCTGGCCGCAGCGGCGATCAAAGGCGGTGAGATTAAGGTCACTGGCATCGGCAAAAACAGCATTCAAGGCGATATTCAGTTTGCGGACGCGCTAGAAAAAATGGGTGCGCAGATTGAGTGGGGCGACGATTACGTAATTTCACGCGTCGGTGAGTTGAACGCTGTTGATATGGACTTTAACCACATTCCAGATGCTGCAATGACGATCGCGACGACCGCGTTGTTTGCTAAGGGTACGACTGCTATTCGTAACGTTTACAACTGGCGCGTAAAAGAGACAGACCGTTTAGCGGCCATGGCAACAGAGCTTCGTAAAGTGGGTGCTGAGGTGGAAGAAGGCGAGGATTACATCGTGGTCACGCCTCCTGCTCAGCTTAAACATGCAGCGATCGATACGTACGATGATCACCGTATGGCGATGTGCTTTTCTCTGGTCGCACTGAGCGATACACCTGTGACAATCAACGATCCAAAGTGTACATCCAAAACATTCCCGGATTACTTTGACAAATTAGCCTCATTGAGCTGTTAATAATGAAAGAGCCAGGGTCTATATCCTGGCTCTTTACTTTTTGTTACTGTTTTTCTAGCGTAAATTCTTTGGATAAGTGATGCGCCAAATATTTAAACATATTAAATACGGCGGTTGTATTCGCTGTTGGTAGGCCATTTTCATCTAAGAAATAGTGACCTTTAAACACCAAAACATCCTCTTTTTCTTCGACACTTTCTGCGCGCATTCCATCAATATAGTCATCATGTTCTTGGATGATGTGGTTAGCGATCAATAGCAATTCGAATTCGGAAATGACTTTCTTTTCACTCATAGATTTTCTCTTTGGCTTACTTTCCTCTATATAAAAGAGGATATGGTGAGATTGTAGAAATTTAGCCGGTGATTTCCAATGTACTAGATCAATGATTCACTACAGATGTATGGGATTTACTGGGTTGGTTTTGTGACAGGATACATAAAATATGGCTTATGACTAGCGGAAGTGGATCTGACACGTTTAGTATGAGGCACTTTCAAAACCGACGACTTTCGTCGATTTGTCGAGCAATCAAAGTTAATTTTGAAAAAAGATATTGATCTTCTAGTATTCTCGCTCAATAGTAAAAAAAGAAGCAAATTATTAAGTATGTTGTGCGATAAATAAGTCGCAGTCATTAATAGGACACTTGAGTCAAATATGGGTAAGTCACTGGTTATTGTGGAGTCGCCAGCCAAAGCGAAAACCATCAATAAGTATTTGGGTAAAGACTTTGTTGTAAAGTCCAGTGTAGGTCACGTTCGTGATCTGCCAACTGCTGGCCAAAGCACAGGTCAAAAAGCAGCAGCGGTATCAACCAAAGGCTTAAGTCCTGAAGAAAAAGCACGAATCAAGAAAGAAAAAGATCGTAAATCTCTAATCAAAAAAATGGGCATTGACCCATATCATGGTTGGGAAGCGAATTATCAAATTCTGCCTGGCAAAGAAAAAGTCGTCGCAGAGCTTCAGAAGTTAGCAGAAGACGCGGACTGCGTTTATCTAGCAACCGATTTGGACCGCGAGGGAGAGGCCATCGCTTGGCACCTTCGTGAGATCATCGGTGGCGATGAAGAGCGATACAAACGTGTAGTATTTAACGAGATTACTAAAAATGCGATTCAGCAAGCTTTCCAGAAACCTGGTGAGCTCAGTATGGATGGCGTGAACGCACAACAAGCACGCCGTTTCATGGACCGCGTTGTTGGCTTCATGGTTTCTCCGCTGCTTTGGAAAAAAGTAGCACGCGGTTTGTCTGCAGGGCGAGTACAGTCGGTAGCGGTGAAGCTACTGGTTGAACGTGAGCGCGCGATTAAGGCATTTGTTCCAGAAGAATTCTGGGATATTCACGCAGACACCAAAACCACAGATAAAACGGATTTCCGTCTACAAGTTGCTCAGAAAGACGGTGTGGCGTTTAAACCTGTCAATGAAGCGGAAACCAAATCTGCACTTTCTGTTCTAGAAAATGCGGCTTACGAAGTGTGTAAGCGTGAAGACCGCCCAACATCGAGCAAGCCTTCTGCGCCATTTATCACGTCAACGCTGCAGCAAGCTGCAAGTACACGACTTGGCTACGGCGTAAAGAAAACAATGATGTTGGCTCAGCGACTGTATGAAGCGGGTTACATCACCTATATGCGTACAGACTCGACCAATCTGAGTGCAGAAGCTGTTGAAACCGTCCGCGAATACATTAACAGTGAATTCGGTGACGCTTACCTGCCATCAAAAGCGAACGTGTACGGCAGCAAAGAAGGGGCACAAGAAGCGCACGAAGCAATTCGACCTTCAGATGTCACTGTGAAGGCGGATGACCTTAACGGTATGGAAGCGGACGCACACAAGCTGTATGCGCTTATTTGGAATCAGTTTGTTGCTTGTCAAATGACGCCAGCGAAGTACGACTCAACCACAGTGAGCGTAAAAGCGGCGGAATACACGTTAAAAGCGAAAGGTCGAATTCTGAAGTTTGATGGTTGGACTCGTGTTCAACGTCCTCTTGGTAAGAACGAAGATCAAATCCTTCCAGCGGTACAAATTGGCGATAAAATTGAGTTGATTAAACTCGATCCTAAGCAGCACTTTACTAAGCCGCCAGCGCGCTTTACTGAAGCAGCATTGGTTAAAGAGTTAGAAAAGCGTGGCATTGGCCGTCCTTCCACTTACGCTTCGATCATCTCTACCATCCAAGACCGTGGTTATGTAAAAGTTGAGCAGCGTCGATTCTATGCAGAAAAGATGGGTGAGATCGTAACAGACCGTCTAGACGATAGTTTCCATGAGTTAATGAATTACGAGTTTACTTCGCGTATGGAAGAAAAACTCGACCAAATCGCAGAAGGCGAGGCGAACTGGAAAGGCGTTCTCGATAACTTCTTCGAAGACTTCACTGGCGATCTGGAAAAAGCAGAGCAAGACGAAGACCACGGTGGTATGAAGCCGAATCACATCGTCTACACAGACATCGAATGTCCAACGTGTTCACGCCCGATGGGAATTCGTACCGCGTCAACCGGTGTGTTCTTAGGTTGTTCGGGTTACGCACTACCACCTAAAGAGCGTTGTAAAACGACCATCAACTTGGGTGATGAAGAAGGCATTATCAACGTTCTTGAAGAAGATGTTGAAACCGCAGCATTGCGTGCTAAGAAGCGTTGTCCAATCTGTGAAACCGCGATGGATGCTTACTTAATTGATGATAAGCGTAAACTGCACGTTTGTGGTAACAACCCGAACTGTGAAGGCTACGTTGTCGAACATGGTGAGTACAAAGTCAAAGGTTACGATGGCCCAGTTGTTGAGTGTGACAAATGTGGCAGTGACATGGTGCTTAAAAATGGTCGTTTCGGTAAATACATGGATTGCACCAGCGAAACATGTAAGAACACGCGTAAAATTTTGAAGAACGGTGAAGTTGCACCACCAAAAGAAGATCCTGTACACCTACCTGAACTTCCATGTGAAAACTCAGACGCGTATTTTGTTCTACGTGATGGTGCTTCGGGTCTGTTCTTGGCTGCGAGTACTTTCCCTAAATCACGTGAGACTCGCGCTCCGTTAGTAGAGGAACTCGTTAGGTTTAAAGATCGTCTTTCACCGAAGTTCCACTACTTGACCGAAGCGCCGCAGAAAGACCCGGATGGTCTTCCTATGGTGGTGCGTTTTAGCCGTAAATCTAAAGAGAACTATGTACGCTCTGAAATTGACGGCAAACCATCAGGCTATACGGCGCTTTATGTGGACGGAAAATGGGAAGTGACCGATAAGCGTAAAAAACCTGTCAAAAAGTAGAAATATGAATGAAAAAAGCAGCTGAAATGGCTGCTTTTTTATTGCCCTTCAGCTTGCCGCTAAAAGTTATGCCAAGTTTGTGCTCACTTGGATCCCCATGCAGAACACCCTCTGCGTCGCTATTTAGTAAGATTATTGTATGCCCGTTCCAAGATTCTGTGAGCAATATCAGGGTCAGTAAAACTAAATGGCTATAGCACTATAAGTATCGTGTAAATCAAATTGTAATCTTCCTGAAATACGATAACTTATCAATCAGTCTTTTGGTTTGCCATGCAAGGCAGAAGGCGGCTTTATTAACTTGTTGCCATGGCCGTCCTTAGCAAATTTAGGATGCTAAAGAGATACGTATAAGCCCCCCAAAATACTTATACGATATAAAAAAGAATATGGAGAGAACTATATGGCTGGTGTTTTAGGTATGATCCTTGCTGGTGGAGAAGGCTCACGCTTACGTCCATTAACAGAATCTCGTAGTAAACCCTCGGTACCATTCGGTGGAAGTTACCGTCTTATTGATTTCGCGCTTAATAACTTTATTAATGCGGACTTAATGCGCATTTACGTCCTCACTCAATTTAAGTCCCAGTCGTTGTTTCATCACTTGAAAAAAGGGTGGAACATTAGTGGTCTCACAGACAGATTTATCGATCCAATTCCAGCGCAAATGCGTACTGGGAAGCGTTGGTATGAAGGGACTGCTGACGCTATTTATCAAAACTTAGGCTTTATGAAACTCGCAGAGCCTGAGCAGGTTTGTATCTTTGGCTCTGATCACATCTACAAGATGGACATCAAGCAAATGCTGACGTTCCATAAAAACAAACAAGCATCTCTTACCGTTTCTGCGCTTCGCATGCCACTTTCTGAAGCATCTCAATTTGGAGTGATTGAAGTTGATGCTGAGGGAAAAATGATTGGCTTTGAAGAAAAACCAGCCAATCCGAAATCCATTCCAGGTGATCCAGAGCACGCGCTTGTATCCATGGGGAACTATATTTTTGAAGCTCAGAAGCTATTTGATGAGTTAGTCGAAGACGCAGATAATCCAGATTCATCGCACGACTTTGGTCACGACATTATTCCAAAAATGTACCCTAAAGGAGATGTGTTTGTTTATGACTTCAGCTCCAACACCATCCCAGGAGAAAGGGAAGAGGTGTACTGGCGCGATGTAGGTACAATTGATGCCTATTGGGAAGCTCATATGGACTTACTGGGAGAAGACAGTGTCTTTTCTCTATATAACCGTAAATGGCCGCTTCACACGTATTACCCACCTTTACCACCAGCAACGTTTACAGACTCTTCTAACGGTCGAGTTCAGATCATTGATAGCCTAGTATGTAATGGAAGTTATATACGTGGGTCTCGTATTGAAAAGTCTGTGCTAGGTTTCCGTAGTAACATTGCGTCTGCTTGTGACATTAGCGAAAGTATTCTGCTAGGGGATGTTAAAGTCGGTGCGGGGTGTGTGCTTAGACGTGTCATCATCGACAAAGACGCCGATATCGCGCCGGGCACGCAAATTGGTGTCAACTTGACCGAAGATAAAAAACGCTACCATGTCTCTGACAACGGGATTGTGGTTATTCCAAAAGGAGCACGCGTTGGCTACTGAGAATTTATCTATCCTCTTTGTAGCATCAGAAGTTGAAGGTTTGATCAAAAGCGGTGGCTTGGCAGATGTTGCCAAGGCACTGCCTGAAGCACTCCTTGAACTCAAATATGATGTTCGAATTACTCTCCCTGCGTATCAAAAAATATCAGGCATTGAAAATGCGCCTGTCATTTTAGAAACCAAACTCTCTCATTGGCCTCATACTGAGTATCGCGTACGAGAGTTAAGTGTTGCTGGTGTACCGGTTTACGCCATTGATTGCCCTCAATATTTCGACCGTCCTGAAATGTATGCTGAAAATAATCAAGCATACGATGACAACGGTGAGCGTTTCGCGTTTTTCAGCACCGCATGTTTGGATATGCTGCCAAAACTCAACTTTAAGCCAGAGATAGTGCATGCCAATGACTGGCATACCGGTCTTGTCCCATTTTTGCTCAAGCATCGTTATGCGCATGATGCTTTTTATGCAGAAATGAAGAGCGTGTTATCCGTGCATAACTCGGTATTTAAAGGGGTATTTAGCTACGATGAATTACAGTGTATTTCGGAGTTTCATGGCAGATACGCACCTGATGCGGCAGTGAGCCTAACCCATATATCGATGCTTAAGGCTGGCGTATTAAACGCAGACAAAATTAACGCTGTGAGCCCTACCTACGCCGAAGAGTTGAAAACAGAATTGGGGAGCCATGGCATGGCGGCTGAATTTCAGGCCCGTGCTGACGATCTCGTTGGTATCCTGAATGGCTGTGATTACTCTTCGTGGAACCCTGAAACTGATACTCTGATACCTGCCAATTACAGTGCTGACCTCGACAGTATGGTGAAAGGCAAAGCGGAATGTAAGCGTAGCTTGCAAGAAAGAGCTGGGCTGGACATTAAAGACGTCGCGGTATACGGCATGGTTTGCCGACTGACTAACCAGAAAGGTGTTCATTATCTACTGCCGATTCTTTCGAGGTTTCTAAAGTACAACCTACAATTGGTGATTGTTGGGACGGGTGAACCCGCACTAGCTCATAAGCTAAGAGAGATGGAAGCGCTGCATCCGGATAATTTTAAGTTTATTGAAGCTTACGATAACGGTTTAGCGCATTTGGTTGAGGCTGGATCAGATTTCTTCCTTATGCCATCGGAATTTGAGCCGTGTGGTTTAAATCAGATCTACAGCATGGCTTACGGCACGTTACCCATTGTTCGTGGGGTCGGTGGACTCAAAGACAGTGTGAACGATTACGATGAACATCCGGATGTCGCGACTGGGTTTGTCTTCATGGAGCCCGAACCGATGGACTTACTACTGACACTTCAGCGTTCTTTGCTGCTTTATGCACAACAACCTGAAGAATTCAGACGTGTTCAGCTCCATGCAATGCAACAAAACTTCTGTTGGAACAAAGCGGCTACGGAATATGTTTCGCTCTACCGCCAGGCAATTTAAGACCAGAAAAATAGAGTAAAGGCGTCAATTGACGCCTTTTTTCGTTATGAGACGGGATAAAGGGCAAGAATTGATATAAGCTGAATTTCAACGAGTCGACTTTGTGGTAGTCTTCTTGTCCTTCAATCAATCAGTTACACCATCAAATCGACGTTATGAGTTCTACACTGCTTTTTCACAAAACTTATCTGCACCCGACAAGTAAAGAATGGGTTGTGTTTGTGCATGGGGCAGGTGGAAGTTCTTCAATTTGGTTTAAGCAGATTAAAGCCTACAAGCAACACTTCAATCTACTTTTGTTGGATCTGAGAGGGCATGGGAAATCCAACCAATTGCTCAAAGAGTTGATTTCAAGTCGCTATACATTCAAAGAGGTGACCCAAGATATTCTTAAAGTCTTGGACCATCTTAAGATTTCATCTGCGCATTTTGTTGGCATGTCTTTAGGAACCATTATTGTCAGAAACGTCGCGGAGCTAGCCTCGGAGCGCGTTAAGTCAATGGTGCTAGGCGGCGCTGTAACGCGATTTAACATGCGTTCACAGTTTTTGGTACGTGTGGGTGACCTTTGTAAGCACATCGTGCCATACATGTGGCTGTACAGCTTATTCGCGTACATTGTCATGCCACAACGCGCTCAAAAAGAGTCGCGCCACCTGTTTATCCGAGAAGCCAAAAAACTGTGTCAGAATGAATTTAAACGTTGGTACATTCTCACCACTGAAGTGAATCCTCTCATGCGCTATTTCAAAGAGCGAGAGTTGCCTATCCCAACGCTTTACCTGATGGGGGAGTTAGACTACATGTTTATCAAACCCGTGAAAGAGATGGTGGCCGTGCACAATCGCAGCCAACTGTTGGAGATCCCAAATTGTGGCCATGTGTGCAACGTGGAGCGAGCGGATGAATTTAATCAGCACTCTATCGATTTCATAAAACAGCAAATTAGATCGGCGTAGCTTACTTATTATTCATTTACCCATTAAATGGGTGAGACGGCACCGCAATTCCAGCAGACACCGAACTGAGCTTCATTCCTTTCACCGCAACCATTGCATACCCAAGCATTCCCAATCGTAGGTGTTTGGTATTGTAAGATGACTTCTTGAGCTATACCCAATTGATGCTTATCTAAAAGCCAAACATAGGGTTCGCTGTGTTCACCAAAGGGGATTTCCCCCTGTAGTCCAAAAATACCTTCACCTCTTACCTCGCATTCAACACCATGAGATTTAAGAAGTTCGCAAACAATGTGAGCTTCAGGTGGGGTATTTGCGGTGAACACTTTCATTAAGACTGACCATTGTAGGAATGCGGGGATTTAAGTTTGGCCATTAGCCACTTCACAATAATAGGAAATAAACCCAGCAATGCAAAAGAGGCCAAAACAGAAGGAGAAACGATTCCCGACAGTGTGTCGATTTGAGCGAGTTGTGTTCCGGCGTTTAGGTAAACCGCCGTTCCAGGTAACATTCCAAGTTGGCTGACCAGATAGTAGCGGCTGACTGATATTGGCGTCAGACCCATAAGCAAGTTGATCAGGAAAAAAGGAAACACTGGAATGAGTCGCAGCGAGAAGAGATAGAACGCGCCATCACGCTCAACACCTTGATTAATCGCTTGGAGCTTGTTACCAAATTTGCTTTGAACCCACTCTCGAAGCAAAAAGCGGCTGCTCAAAAACGCCAAGGTTGCGCCAATGGTGCTGGCAAATGACACTAGGAATAAACTCACCCAAAAGCCGAAAAGTGCAGCGCCTAATAGGGTAACGACGGCGGCACCGGGTATTGAGAATGCTGTAATTGCCACATAAGCGAGAAAGTAAACCAACGCTGCCAGTGCAAAGTTTGCATTGATAAAATCGTCTAACGCAATTTGCTGGGCTTTGGCATTGTCGAGTGTCAGATACTGGCCGAAATTTGTCGCTAAGAAAATGATCAGGCCAAGCAGTATTAAGCCAAGGATCCACTTTTTATTCATTACCAAGTCCTACTTCATTGCTTACTTTGCTAATTATTCATGTCGTCTTGACTTAAACGACATGAAAGTGACATATCTGATAAGAACGCCTAAGTGGATAAAAAATTCCCTTAAAAAAACAAAGTCAGCACAGGGCTGACTTTTCTATATCTAATGAGGCTTACTTTCCCAGCATACTCAGCAGTTCTTGCCTGCGGCTTTGGGGGATAACCGACCAATGCGTTCCATTTATAGCGCCTTCTAAAGCCCATAACAGTTCCACATTGAGCTCGGACGTCTGTGTCGATTGAATTGCTCTAAAAGCCTCAACCGAACCTGCGTTTTTCAACGACTCGACATCACTGATGCCGGCTTTTTTCAACATGCGCTCTGTTGCAAGGCGCAAATTAGGCAAGTCTTTTAATCGAGTTGGCTTTGCTTCTGCTTGAATCTGTTTATCTTGCTTCGCTGCTTCAAGTGCGTCTTGGGCCATAGCTAAAGTGCGTTGCTCATCATTGGACCAATCCTCTGTCAATGCAAAATATTTGGTCACTACGGGGAAGCCACGCTTTTTATAAACATATGGGTCAAGCCCGATTTCTTTGCATCGTTTTGCAAGTTCGTCATCGGCCCTTATATGAAGTTTGTCGTTTACTACAAGTGCAAACATAGTGTCATCGGCAAATATGCCGAAACCACCAAACATTGAGCGGGAGTGAATTTTCCCCAGTCGCTCAAATAGCCTCATAGAGTCTTTAAGTATTGGTTTATCCATGCTGTGTTTTCTCGGTGTATATGTATACGCCACCAATTCAGGTCCGAGAGAGTAGCAAAATATTGCATACATTATGTCAGTAAGGCGTCATACAAGTGCATATTCCACTAAGTTTTGTGAAACGCCAACGGAACGCTGCTTCTGAGGAAGAGCCGACATCTTGTGGATGAAGAATCCATTGTATTGCATTTGCATTTTGCCATCGGCAACCCCGCTACCATACATATACATACTTAGGCCGGTGGCTTTGCGTCCTATCTTTTCAGAGTAGTTTGCCCTGTGCGTGGCTCTAATCGAACTTTCAGAGGATAAATAAAAATCGTTCAAATTATCATGGGGAGATGAGCTAAATGTGATCTTAGTTCCGAGGTGATTAGGTAGTTGTGCATTTAACCACCATCAATCAAAGGGTTAAATGCACAAAAAGGTTATTTATTCAGATTTTGCACGGTGCATCGTTCAACGATTTCTGGATGCATTTCAAAAACGCGTTTTTCGTGTTCTTTGTCTTTGATGCGCTCTAACAGAATTTCGAAAGCATTTTTACCTACACGGCGCTTTGGTTGGTGTACGGTGGTTAACGGAGGAGAGAAATATTCAGCCAGTTCTATGTTGTCGTAACCAATAACAGACATGTCTTCGGGAATACGGATCCCTTTTTGCTGCAGTCTGCTCATTAGGCCAAGTGCCATCGTATCGTTGAAACAAAACACTGCCGTAGGTTTTTTGTCCATTGCTGCGATTTTATCCGCTGCCAGTACTGCGGTATCACATTCGAAGTTACCTTCCAGTATCCAATCTTCTTCAACGTTGAGATTCGCTTCACTCATTGCGCGTCGATAACCAGCAATACGCTCTTGGCACGCTAACTTTTCAAAATGTCCACTTAGGCACGCAATATCCGTGTGACCGTGGTCGATCAAGTATTTCGTTGCTAGGTAGCCACCTTCTTCTGAATTATCGATGATCTTGTCAGCCTGAGAGCTTTCCGGACCCCAATCCATGATGACTTTTGGAATATCTTTGTGACGCTCAAGCATTTCGCTGAGTTCTTCAGTAAGATCAGAACACATAACAAGAATGCCATCGACGCGTTTTTCAGCCAGCATGCGGATGTAGTCACGTTGCTTTTCGTAGATGCCGCCCGTATTACACAGGATCAGCGTGTAGCCTTGACGGTAACAATAGCTTTCAACGCCATCGATCACTTCTGAGAAGAATAAGTTTGTTGACTGAGTCACCAGCATGCCAATGGTACGAGTCGTGTTGCATTTTAAGCTACGAGCAACCGCACTAGGCGCGTAATTAAGCTCTTTGACTGCTTCCATTACTTTTTCTTGAGTAGCTTCAGCAACAAAGCGTGTTTTATTAATTACATGTGAAACCGTTGTTGTTGACACACCGGCTAAGCGGGCAACGTCTTTAATAGTGGCCATAAAGTTCTGTCCTGTCGATTACTGCCACAGAAGTATATTCAAGTTTAGAATAATTTGGCAGAAAGTATCAGAAACACAAAAACCGCTTTGTTAGCGGTTTGTATTCATTTCGATCATTGTTATCGTTTGCGGACACAATTTTAGACTGCAAACCTTTTAAGAGCAAATAAAAGGTTTGCGTATCAGGGAGAAACCTACAAAAACAGAATCGCCTTTATTCTTTACCTTGTAGGTAGCGGCAATCTAATTCTAGGAAGGAAACAAGTAATTGTACGATAGACGCGTAGAAGCCAAATTTATCCAAAGACTGGCACTTTTGGGAAAACTGAGGTGTCCAGCTTAATAGATGCTGGTGGATAAGCTGTGCTTGCTCGGTTAGGGCGTTATCTAATTCATGCTCTTTCTCTAACTTGTTGGAAAGTATGATTAAGTTGCCTAAAAAGTCCAATTCAATTGCGATGTGATCAGCAGGTTCATTCAGGCTCTTGTCCACTTCAATATCGTAGGAGCGCATTAAATCTTCCATCTCTTTTGCTGGCTTATCGTTCAAAAGACCGGATTTTCCAATGTAAATAGAGGCATAAGGAAGTGCGGAATCTCTGTCTGATTTTAAAAAGAGATCGCAAAAGTCAGCAGCAAGCTCTAGCTGTGCGTCTTCTCTGTCTAAAAGACGATTTAGGGAATCCACGACTTTTGTAACAGCAGGTTTCAGCGACTCATTTTCGCCAAGTCCTGACAGGAAAGAACGAATTTCTACTGAATGATATTGCTCCAGACTCTCTTGCGTTAACTCTCTTGCCAAAAGGCTAGACAGCCACCAGTAGATTTCCGCGCGTTTTTCATTGAATGCTTTGATTTCTTGCATTAGCTGAGACTCCTAAGATAACTGCCAGGTAGTCTACATAATAAAAATGAACAGCGGTAATGGTGATTATGTCGATTTAAGTCTAAATATTAAGGATAGTAAACAGGTAAGCGGGTTTTGTTTTGAATCAATAAAAAACCATCTTTCGTAAATTTAAAGTGACAAATACTAGAAATGTTACTAGTTATGAATAGAATACAGATCAATATGAAGACCAAAGCAAATAAGTGGTGTAAATGAGTTATCACGTACTAGTTGTAGAAGATGACGCAGTCACTCGCAGCAAGCTCGTTGGGTATTTTCAGAATGAAGGTTACCAGGTGAGTGAGGCCCAAAGCGGTGAGGAAATGCGCGAATCGCTACAAAATAATGCCATAGAAAATAATGCGATAGATTTGGTGATGCTAGATATCAATCTCCCAGGTGAAGATGGCTTGATGCTCACTCGTGAACTTCGCAGTAAATCAGACATTGGGATTATCCTGGTAACAGGACGCACGGATAGCATCGATAAAATTGTTGGTTTGGAAATGGGAGCCGATGATTACGTCACGAAGCCGTTTGAGCTTAGAGAACTTTTGGTTCGCGTAAAAAACCTATTGTGGCGAATTTCCAATACGCGCAATGCTTCAGGCTCTACGGTTCAAACTAAGCAAGATGAGCATGTGGTTCGTTTCGGTGAGTGGACTTTCGACATACAGCGACGCGCGTTAAGTCATGCCGGTGAGCCAGTCAAATTGACTAAAGCGGAGTATGAATTGCTGGTTGCTTTGTCTTCACACCCTAAGCAGGTGTTAAGCCGAGAACGTATTTTAAACATGATCAGCCACCGGGTGGACGCGCCTAACGATCGCACAATCGATGTTTTGATTCGCCGCATGCGCGCTAAGATGGAGTTTGATCCTAAGAATCCACAAATCTTTGTTACGGTTCACGGTGAAGGGTACATGTTCGCCGGAGACTAAAACTCAATAAAAAAATACCGAGGCTTTCACCTCGGTATTTTTTATCCTTCGTTTTCCGTCGCTAAAGGCTTTTCTGGGGTAGATACCCAATCACGAAGTGATTGCCAGATACGGCCAAGTGTTTCATGCCAGTAGCGCTCAGTTTGCTCTAAGTACTTGGCTTTAGGTGTGTACTTCTCCCAAGCCTGAGTGACATTTTGAAACGCGAGATAGTTTGTTGGTGCTGGGTAAGGATCTAACCCAGCAGCGTGAAACTCATTAAGAGCTCGCTCCATATGACTCGCTGACGTCACCAATACGAGCTTTTTATAGCTAACAAATGCGGCGGCTTGGCGAGCTTCTTCCCAAGTGTCTTTTGCTGTTTCGAGAAGAATAATGTCCGATTTAGCGACCCCCAGTTCTAACGCAACCTGACCCATCATACGAGCATTGCTAACTTCTGCCCCCCCAGCGTAGCCGGAGAGAATGAGTTTTGCCCCCGGATATAGGCGCATAACACGAATCCCCTCGGCCAAGCGCATTAGCCCTGCGCGGCTTAGCTGTGAAGTTGGAGGCATTTCATCATCGACAACGTGGCCGCTACCAAGCACCATCACGTAATCTATCGATTCGTCCACAGGGAAAAACGCGGTGTATTGACGTTCAAGTGGCATCAGGAGTCTTGAAGAGACGGGCTGAAAGGCGATGAGAAAAATACCGATGAACGAAAACAGGACAACAAAACAGCCGGTCTTTTGATTCCTAGTGAACATGATTAACATTAATCCGACAATGCCGATGATCAGCATTGCAGGTAATGGCATAAGGAGTGAAGAGACCACTTTTTTCAGCTCAAACATACTAAATAGTCCGAAAAAACATCAGTTGATTATTTTTTAAGAGAAACCCTCTTTATTCCTGCTTTTCTTGTGACAGAATAGCAGCACGATTCGACATAATACCTTAAGCTGCTGTGACTGAAGACCGCAATTTCGACGATATTGCCCACAAATTTGTAAAAAACATATATGGCTCTGACAAAGGCGAGATACGGCAAGTCATTGTTTGGGAAGATTTAGAGCAATTATTAGACATGACGGGTGGGTCAGAGCAATCACTGAGCGTGCTAGACGCAGGTGGTGGTTTAGCACAAATGTCACAAAAGCTTGCCAAGCTCGGACACCATATCTCGTTATGTGATCTATCTTCGGAAATGTTGCAGCTAGCAGAACAGGATATTGAAAAAAACGGTTTGCTTGAGCAGTATCGCCTGATTCACGCGCCTGTCCAAGATATCGAACGGCATCTGAGTGAACAGGTCGATGTCGTGATGTTCCATGCCGTTATGGAGTGGTTAGCGGATCCGAAATCGGCTTTAGAAACATTATTAAAGCAGGTAAAACCAGGTGGCGCAGCATCAGTGATGTTTTATAACCACCACGGACTGGTATACAAAAATGTCGTATGTGGAAACATTCCTCATGTTTTGGAAGGAATGCCGCATCGAAAAAGATTTAAATTACAGCCACAGAAAGGCTTAAAGCCTGAAGACGTCTACCAATGGATAGAAGACGCAGGCTTTGAAATCTGCGGTAAATCAGGTATCCGCTGTTTTAGTGATTACATTGGAAATATGCAATACACAGGCGATTACCAGTATGAAGATGTGTTGGCACTCGAAAAGCAACTTTGTCGCCAAGAGCCATACCTCTCATTAGGCCGTTACATTCATGTGTGGGCTAAAAAGAAAGAAAAACAGGAATAACAATGAGTGAGATGACTCTCAATGCTGCAGAGCAACCAATCGATGAATTGGTAAGCTGGGTGAAGCAGCACGATTTCTCATTGAACCTGACGACTGAACGATTAGCTTTTTTGATCGCAATTGCCGTACTTAGCAACGAAAGGTTTGATGAAGAATTGGGTGAAGGTGAGCTGCACGATGCATTCACTATCGTCACTCGGCTATTTGAAGATACAGGGGAAGCGTCTGCTTTCCGTGCGAACAATGCCATCAACGAATTGGTGAAACAGCGTCTGATCAGTCGCTTTACCAGCGAGATCACCGATGGCGCGAGTATTTATCGATTGTCGCCTCTGGCAATCGGTATTACTGACTACTACGTTCGTCACCGAGAATTTTCTAAATTACGACTGTCGATTCAGTTGTCTATGGTTGCTGGTGAAATGGCAAAAGCTATTGAAGCCGCTCAGAAAGGCGGGACGCCAGGCCATTGGAAGAAAAACGTTTACGGGGTACTTAAATATTCTGTAGGGGAAATTTTCGACCAAATTGATCTTAATCAGCGCGTGATGGACGAGCAACAACAGTCGGTGAAACAGCAAATTGCAGACCTGCTAAACAAAGATTGGCGTGATGCAATTAACAACTGTGAAGCACTGTTGACTGAAACGTCCACCACACTAAAAGAGCTGCAAGATACGTTGCAGGCAGCAAGTGATGAGCTTCAAACTCAAATCCTCGACATCCAAGAGATCGTCTATGGTGACGACGAACTTGAGTTCATAGAAGAAGCCTTGTTTGGCTTGCAAATGAAGTTGGATCGCATCACGAGTTGGGGTCAGCAAGCGATTGATCTTTGGATAGGTTACGACCGTCACGTCCATAAGTTTATTCGTACTGCGATTGATATGGATAAGAACCGCGCCTTCAGTTCTCGTTTGCGCCAATCCATAAAAGATTACTTCGATATGCCTTGGTATCTCACATTTGCAGATGCAGAAAGGCTCTCTGATCTTCGTGATGAAGCTTTGGTGCTAAGAGATGATGAAGTCACCGGACAAGTTCCGATGGAAGTGGAATACGAAGAGTTTCAACAAGTCAACGATGAGCTGTCAGAACGCATAGCAGACATGCTTCGAGTGCATAAAGATCAAGGTACGCCAATCGACCTTGGAATTGTGTTGCGAGATTATCTGGTTCAGCACCCACGCACTCATCACTTTGATTTAGCCCGCATTGTCGTCGATCAGGCGGTTCGCTTAGGTTATTCGGAATCGGATTACCAAGCAATTCAACCAGACTGGCAAGCGATTAACGATTTTGGGGCAAAGGTACAAGCAAATGTCATCGACCGATACTAATGAATACATGCCAGAAAATCTGGTAAAAGCAATTTCGAATCCTCTGTTCCCAGCGTTAGATAGCATGCTGCGTGCAGGGCGTCATATTTCAAGTGAAGACTTAGACAACCACGCGTTGTTATCTGACTTTGAAGTGGAACTCTCTTCCTTCTACCAACGCTACAACACTGAATTAGTGAAAGCGCCGGAAGGTTTCTTTTACCTTCGTCCACGCTCTACGTCGCTTATTGGCCGCAGTGTACTGTCAGAACTCGATATGCTGGTAGGTAAGGTATTGTGTTTCCTTTACTTGAGCCCAGAGCGCTTGGCGCATGAAGGTATTTTTACCAACCAAGAACTGTACGAAGAGTTACTCGCGTTAGCGGATGAGAAAAAACTCATGAAGCTGGCGACTAACCGCGCTAGTGGTTCAGACCTTGATAAAGAAAAGCTGTTTGAGAAAGTGCGTACATCACTTCGTCGCCTGCGTCGTCTTGGTATGATCATCAATATTGGTGAGACAGGCAAGTTTAGTATCAGCGAGTCTGTTTTCCGCTTCGGTGCTGACGTTCGTGTGGGTGACGATATGCGAGAAGCTCAAATTCGTTTGATCCGCGATGGCGAAGCTGTAGTCCACACCAAAGAGCCGAGCCAAGGCAGTTTGCTGATTGAAGAGGCCGATGACGATAACGAGCAAGAAGAAACATTTGGAGAAAGTGAAGCATGATTGAACGTGGTAAATATCAATCGCTGACCATGGTTAACTGGAACGGCTTCTTTGCTCGTACCTTTGATATCGATGGTTTAGTAACAACACTTTCGGGTGGTAACGGTGCTGGTAAGTCAACCACGATGGCGGCGTTCATTACCGCTTTGATTCCCGACCAAACCTTATTGCACTTCCGTAACACCACAGAAGCGGGCAGTAATCAGTCGTCACGCGATAAAGGTCTGTACGGTAAACTACAACCAGGCGCATGTTATGCCGCGCTAGACGTAGTGAACTCTCGCAACCAGCGTCTATTGTTTGCAGTGAAGTTGCAGCAAGTTGCTGGTCGTGACAAGAAGGTGGACATTAAACCTTTCGTGATTCAGGGCTTACCAAGCGATGTGAAACCGACGGATGTACTGATTGAAAGTGTGTCGGCAACACAGGCTCGCGTACGTCAGATTAACGAAGTCAAAGAGTCTATTGCGCAGTATGAAGGCGTTCAGTTCAAAGCGTTTTCTTCTATCGTCGAATATCACGCGCAAATGTTTGAGTTTGGCGTTGTACCAAAGAAACTACGCAACTCAAGCGACCGTTCAAAATTCTATCGTTTGATCGAAGCGTCCCTGTACGGTGGTATTTCAAGCGCGATTACACGTTCTCTGCGTGATTACCTTCTGCCTCAAAATGGCGGGGTAAAGAAAGCATTCCAAGATATGGAATCGGCGCTGCGTGAAAACCGCATGACGCTGGAAGCAATCAAAACCACTCAGGCTGACCGTGACTTATTCAAACACCTGATCACCGAGTCGACAAACTATGTGGCCGCTGATTACATGCGCCATGCGAACGATCGTCGCAATAAGTTAGAGCAAACACTGGCATTTCGTTCTGAGTTGTTTGGCTCTCGCGAGACATTGGTAGAGCAAAACAACTTACTTAACTGTGTTCAGGAAGAGTTGGAGCTATTGGTTGAATCAGAGTCTGCCTTAGAGCAAGACTACCAAGCCGCCTCTGACCATCTTCAGCTTGTGCAAAACGCGTTGCGCCAACAAGAAAAAATTGCCCGCTATCAGGAAGACCTTGAGGAGCTCAGTGAGCGCCTTGAAGAGCAGATGATGGTGGTTGAAGAAGCGCAAGAACGTGTTTTGATGGCGGAAGAGCAGGCCACCGTTTCTGAAGAAGAAGTGGATAGCCTGAAAACTCAGCTGGCGGATTACCAACAAGCGTTAGATGTTCAGCAAACACGAGCGCTGCAATATCAACAAGCGGTACAAGCGCTAGATAAAGCCAAACAGCTACTGGATGACGAAAGCTTAACCGCTGAAGGTGCACAGGCACTGGTTGCCGAGTTAAAGCAGCAAGAGTCAGACAATACCAATACGTTGCTTTCAGTTAAGCACAAATTGGATATGTCTTCGGCGGCTGCGAAGCAGTTTGAAACCGCACTGATGTTAGTGAAAAGCATCGTCGGACAGGTAGAGCGCAAAGATGCTGCTAGCCATGCGAAAGAAGCGTTACAAAAAGCACGCAACGCGGAACAAGTGGCGCAAAATGAGCAGCAATGGCGCGCGCAGCATCGTGATTTGGAACGCAGCCTAAACCAACAGCGTCAAGCGCGCGAGTTAGTGGATGGTTACCGTAAACAGCACCATGTCGAGCTGACGGATGAAATTGCTTTTGAGCAAGAACGCGAACGCCACGCGATGCAGATTGAGTCTTTGGAAATGGCTCAAGAGGACATTCGTGAAGAGCGCAGCGAACAACGTCGTATTGAACAAGATTCTGCCGCTGAGATTCGTAAGCTAGAAGCAATTGCACCGACTTGGATTGCCGCGAACGACGCCCTAGAAAAGCTACGTGAGCAAAGCGGTGCTGATCTGTATGACAGCCAAGCAGTAATGTCACACATGCAGGTTGTGCTTGAGCAAGAAAAAGATCAATCGCTCGCAAAAGACAAGCTGGCTGAGCGTCGCGCTCAACTGGAAAGTGAGATCGAGCGTCTGGCGTCTCCAGGTGGTTCAAACGATCCACGCCTCAAAGGACTGGCAGATACGCTTGGTGGTGTTCTGCTGTCTGAAATTTATGACGATATCACGATTGATGATGCACCGTACTTCAGTGCGATGTACGGCCCGGCTCGTCACGCGATTGTGGTTTCTGACCTGTCTGGTATCGAAGAGAAGCTGGTGGAGCTGGACGACTGTCCTGAGGATTTGTACATCATCGAAGGTGATGTCGATGCCTTTGACGATAGCTCGTTCAATGCGGAAGAGCTAGAAGGCGCAGTGTGCGTTCGTATGAACGATCGCCAAATGCGTTACTCTCGTTTACCTGAAATCCCTCTCTTCGGCCGCGCGGCGCGTGAACAACGCCTAGAGCTACTACGTGGTGAGCGTGATGAAGTGGTGGAGCAACATGCTAAAGCCGCGTTTGATTCGCAGAAGCTTCAGCGTCTGTACCAAGCGTTAAATAGTTTTGTCGCGAAACATATTCAGGTTGCGTTTGAATCTGACCCAGAACAAGCGTTGGCTGGCCAGCGTGAAAAGCGCAACCAAGTGGTTCGTTTGCTGGCAGATCTGGATGCAAAAGAACAGCAACAACGCTCACAGCTACAAAGCAGTAAACAAGCACTCTCAGCTTTAGATAAATTAGCGCCTCACATGGCACTGATTGAAGATGAGACGCTTCAAGCTCGCTTTGATGAACTTGAAGAGAAAATTGCTCAGCTATCGGAAGCTAAGACTTTCCTAAACAATCACGGCAAAGCCGTGGCTGAGTTGGAAAAAGTCGCGACGGCACTTGAAGCCGATCCAGAGCAGTTTGATGCACTGGAAGCGGAATATAAAGCCGCAGACCAAAAGCTACAGGATCTGAAAAAGCAGATTTTCGCGCTGTCTGATTTGGTTGAGCGTCGTCACTACTTCGCGTATTCAGACTCTGTCGATCTTCTTAACAAGAGCAGTGAGCTGAGCGAGCAGCTAAAATCGAAACTGGTTCAAGCGGAGCGTGCGCGTACTCGTGCTCGTGAAGAGTTAAAACAATCTCAGGGCCAAATGAACCAGTACAACCAAGTGCTGGCGTCATTGAAGAGTTCTCACCAAGCCAAACTGGAAACGGTTCAAGAGTTCAAGCAAGAACTGCAAGAGTTTGGTGTGAATGCGGATGAAGGTGCAGAAGAGCGCGCGATGCGTCGTCGCGATGAGCTGCAAGAACGTTTGCACACGTCACGCAGCCGTAAGAGCGAATACGAACGTACGATTACCTCGACAGAGCTTGAAATGAAGGGGCTGGCGAAGCGCCTGAAGAAAGTTCAGAAAGAGTATGTTGAACTACGTACCTTTGTGATTGCCGCAAAAGCGGGATGGTGCTTGGTGCTTCGTTTAGCGCGTGAGAACGATGTTGAACGTCGTTTGCACAAACGTGAGTTAGCGTACATGTCGGCTGATGAACTGCGTTCGATGTCGGATAAATCACTGGGTGCATTGCGTTTAGCCGTTGCAGATAACGATGATTTGCGTGATGCCCTGCGTTTGTCTGAAGATAATGCCCGCCCTGAACGTAAAGTTCTGTTCTATATTGCGGTTTATCAGCATCTTCGTGAGCGTATTCGCCAAGACATTATCCGTACGGATGATCCGGTTGAAGCGATTGAAGAGATGGAAGTGGAGCTGGCGAGACTAACAGAAGAGCTGACTCAGCGTGAAAACCGTCTCGCGATCAGTTCTGAATCTGCGGCCAGCATCATTAAGAAAACGATTCAGCGTGAACAGAACCGTATTCGTATGCTAAACCAAGGCCTGTCTAACATTGCATTTGGTCAGGTTAAAGGTGTTCGTCTGAATGTGAAGATTCGTGAAAGTCACGAGATCTTGCTTCACGGCCTTTCTGCTCAACAAGAACAGCATAAAGACTTGTTTGAAACGACCCGCTACACCTTCTCAGAAGCAATGGCGAAGTTGTTCCAACGTGTGAATCCGCATATCGACATGGGCCAACGTTCACCACAGATTCTGGGTGAAGAGTTACTGGATTACCGTAACTACCTAGAACTTAGCATTGAAGTTAACCGTGGTTCTGATGGCTGGTTGCAAGCGGAGTCTGGCGCACTTTCAACTGGTGAAGCGATTGGTACGGGTCAGTCAATCCTATTGATGGTTGTTCAGAGTTGGGAAGAAGAGTCACGCCGCTTACGCAGTAAAGACATTGTTCCGTGTCGCTTGTTGTTCCTAGATGAAGCAGCACGTCTTGACGCGAAGTCAATCTCGACGCTGTTTGAGTTATGTGACCGTCTTGACATGCAGTTGCTGATCGCAGCTCCAGAAAACATCAGTCCTGAGAAGGGAACAACGTATAAATTGGTACGTAAAGTGTTTAAAGATCACGAACACGTACATGTTGTTGGCTTGCGTGGCTTTGGTCAAACTGAAAAACCAAAGAGCGAAGTTCAGGAGCTCATTGAAGCGCTTTAACTGAAAGAAGCACTGAAAGAAGCTTAAATAAAAAGCCCGGCAATTAAATTGCCGGGCTTTTTTACTAAATAGCTCAATGAGTTAAAACTGAGCGACGGTACCAAATTTCTTCGCAGCGTAGGCGACTCGTTCTTCTGGAGATGGGTAGCGCAGCGTCGTACCAAGGCTTTCAATGTGGTGCAGTCTTGGTAGTAGCCCAGCACCGTTTGCAATTTGAATTGTCAGTCCCGGACGAGCGTTTAGCTCTAGCACCATAGGGCCTTCATCTTTGTCTAAAACCATATCTGTGCCCATGTAGCCAAGGCCGGTCATTTCCCATGCGCTAGAGGCCAGTACCAACAAGCGCTCCCAATGAGGCACTTGCAGGGTAGAAAGGTCTTTACCCGTATCCGGATGGTGAGTGACGGGTTGGTCAAACTGAACTGCACGAATCGCTTTACCCGTTGCTATATCAATCCCTACGCCCACCGCGCCTTGGTGAAGGTTCGCTTTGCCGTCTGATGCTGATGTTGAACAGCGCATCATCGCCATTACAGGATAGCCTTTGAAGACGATAATACGTACGTCAGGTACGCCTTCGTAGCTAAAACCATCGAAACAGTCGTCAAATTTGATCAGGTTTTCGACCACTGCAACGTCATTTTTGCCGCCGAGAGAAAATAGCCCAGCTAGCGCGTTACTGATGTGGCGTTCGACATCTTCTTTGTTGATGGTTGAGCCTGACGGTTTTGTGTAAACCCCATCTTTATGTGAGGTGACAACTAGGATCCCTTTACCGCCGCTTCCCTGAGCAGGCTTAATCACAAAGCCCGGCCAGTCTTTGACCATCTCGTGAATCGATGGGACATCAGCTTGGTTGCGAATCACACCAATTAATTTGGGTACAGTTGCGCCTGCTGCTTCCGCGATGATTTTTGTTTTCAGTTTATCGTCGACTAGTGGATATTTAGAGCGATCGTTATACCGACCAATATAGCTGTGGTTACGCTGGTTCATCCCCATGATCCCTTTATGACGGAGTTTACCTGGGGATGTATAACGCGAAGTTAATCGTGAAAACATCGTTTAGTCCTCCGCTAAAGGTTTAAAGCGACGAAGCTCTGTCAAACGATAGCCCGTGTAAGTGCCCAGTAATAGGATACCCGCCAGAACAATCAGTTGAAGGCCGATAAAGTTAAACGTTAAATGCTCAATGTATGAATTTGTCATGGCAAGGTATACCAAGACAGCAGTTAGTAGTGAGCCACCGCCTTGCAACATTACTTCTTTCGCGCCTTCTTCTTCCCATAGGATAGACATACGCTCAATCGTCCAAGACAGAATGATCATTGGGAAGAACGTAATTGACAAACCTTCGGTAAGACCAATTTTGAACGCGACAACGGTAAAGACAGAGATAATCATAATAACCGCGATGATTACGGCTGAAATACGAGCGACGAGTAAAAGGTTGAGCCTAGACAGATAGCTTCGAATGACAAGGCCGGTACCCACGATCAGCAAAAAGCCGACAATACCGGTGAATAGCTGCGTCTGAACGAACGCTACTGCGATCAATACAGGCATAAAAGTACCAGAGGTTTTTAGGCCGATAATGACGCGGAGGAATACCACAATCAAAGCACCAATTGGGATGAGCATAATGGTCTTAAACATCGCTTGCTCTTCCAGTGGAAGACTATGAATAGAGAAGTTTAATAATCCATCGGCTTGAACTTTGTCATTGGTTGCTTGTTGAGGTGAAACCTCTTGGACAATCATAGAGAAATGGACTTGGCTATTTTGACCGCCAACTAAATCCAGTAAGGAGATATTGGATTGGTCCCAAATCAAAATATTCTGAACGGTGATTTGATTGGTGCGCTCTGGATTAAAGAGTATCCATTGCGCTCCATCCCATACTTGGTTCATTTGCTGTATGGTTTGACGACGTCTGCCATCTTCTAACTCAATAACTCCGACAACTCTGCTGTGGATTTTCGCGTACGCGAGTAATTTGTCTAAAGCTTCTACCTTCGACAAATTATGAAGTAATAGAGATGCGTTTTGGTTTTCTGCATCGTTCAGGGTTTTAATCAGCTCACGTGTGAAAGTGAGGTCATCCGCAGAACGTTGATTGGCTAGTTCAATGAGCGCTTTGGCTGCGGCTTCAGTTGGACCTGTAAAAGTTGGAAGCTCGATCTCTTCTTCACTTGGATCAACGGCATCAACGTTTGCTTGGGGGTCGACAAGAAATTGAGCTTTGTAGTAGATGGTTTGTGGGCCCGTAGCGTTGCGGATGGTCCATTCAGCACGGCGGTCAGTGTCGGTACTTACGTAAGATACGCCGTAGCCTGAAGATGATGACGTCTCGCTGATCAGCGTAAATCCATTTTGTGTATTGGGTGCCGCGAGAGACGCTTTAACAGGTTTTCCTTGAGCGCCAAATTCTATGCGGGCTTCAATATCCCAAACTTGTCGCGTTTCACCTGGCGTCCAAGGCACACCATACGTTTGATGGCGGAAGATACTGAGCGCGATTCCCACTAAGATAAGTAAAACAACTGATACGTAAAAAGGGACTTTGGATGTCATATACGACCTTACTTAGCTTTTGGCTGTTTGGTGTGGATGTAAGTTTTGCTCACGTCGACAACTGCAATATCTCGAATAAACTCTCGACCCAGTAGAACGGGGTGAGTCATTTGAGAGCGATCCGCTAACGTAAATTGGGCTTTTTCATGGATCTTACCCAGTCTTACCCAGAGTTCGACGACGGCTCTGCGTTCGACATCTTCATTGGTGGATTGGCGTATTTTTACGTAGCGTACGACAGGTGCTTCAATCCAGTTGTCCTCGGTAGGTGGTGTGTCACCATCGGCCAAATGAAATCGAACCCAGTTATCCCCGTTTCTTTCAAACTCTTCAATATCAATTGCATTTAGCGATGATGTGGCAGCGCCCGTATCAACTCGAGCGTCGAAAGATTGCTTGATAGCATCGATTGTTACTTTTTCAATTTCACCTAACACAATCTCGTGCGTCGGTGTGGCTTCGACAGGAACAGGCGCTGGGAGAATGACAGGGTCCTTTTTCTTGTTTACTTCTCTGATTACATCTCTTTTGACACGCAGAATTTCCTTATCGAGTCTAGCGATTTTGGATTCTAGTGATTCGATATACTTTTCTTGAGTCCCAAGCTGAAGTGATAAATTCTCAAGCTGAGTTGACAGGCTTTTTTCAGAGGCTTGAATAGAGGAAAGCGTTTCGTTATGAAATTGCTCACCTTTTGTTAAAGCACAACCTGAAAGTAGCGCTATCGCTAAAATTGGAGTCAATCTGGTTAGCATTGATAAACCTGACATTATTTTTAATTTATTTATAAATAAAGAGTTTAGCGTATAAGTTTCATCACCAACAACTAACTATTCGACAAAGTCGATACAAAAGTATAGCGCTGGTTCACGCGTACAAAAAAGAGGGTAAAAATTACCCTCATTCTTTTTAAAAGTTTCCTAAAGAGATTAACGATAAACGCTTGTTTATGAGTTAACTTCTTGTCAATTCTTATGTGCTTCTTTGCACACTACGGCTTTCTTGCCACTAGAACGGCGCGGCGAGGAGCAGGATAACCCTCTACGGTTCTACTTGGATCGTTGGGATCTAGGTATTCAGGTAAAGAGTTGTGCGTCATCCAGTTGGTAGTGCGCTGTTCATCGGTCGACGTTACGTTTTCATCGACGATTTTCACATCGACAAAGCCAACTTGCTCAAGCCATACTTTAAGTGCCTTCGCGGACGGGAAGAAGTAGACATTGCGCATTTGTGCATAACGATCAATCGGAACAAGAACCGAGGTTTCGTCGCCTTCAATCACTAAGGTCTCTAGAATAAGCTCACCACCAGAAACCAGTTGGTCTTTCAACTGAATCAGATGATCGAGAGGTGAACGACGGTGATACAGTACGCCCATGCTAAATACAGTGTCGAACGCTTCCAGTTTTGGCAACTGTTCGATACCCAGAGGAAGAAGGTGCGCACGTTGATCGTCGCCCATCAGTTTTCGAATCGCTTCAAACTGAATTAAAAATAGGTGAGATGGGTCGATACCGACGCAAAGACGAGCACCTTCACCAAGCATTCGCCACATGTGATAGCCGTTGCCACAGCCCACATCCAGTACACTTCGATTCTTCAGTGGAGAAATATGAGGAAGTACGCGATCCCATTTCCAGTCGCTGCGCCATTCCGTATCAATATGGATACCATGAACGTTGTACGGACCTTTGCGCCAAGGGTGGAAGGTTCTTAAGAGGCTTTCCAGCTTTTTCAATTCGCCAGTGTGCAAGGGCTCAATGTTAGTAACAGACACTGACTCCTTGAGATCAACATGATCAGGTTGACCTTGCGGAATCTTGTTTAGCGCTTTTAACCAACGACCAAAGTCGCCATGCTCGGCATTCTGCCAGTCTGTCAGTTGCTGAGGCAGCGTATTAAGCCAAGGTTGTAGGCGAGTGTCTTGAGCGATCAACTGGTAAAAGTTAGCGAAATTAAACATGGAATCGAAACCTGGTACTCATTTATGTCCCCAGAAAAATCATAGGTTGCATGTCGCTCTAGGGCGTCACGACACGCAACAAAATACGGTGATTAGTCGGTCAGTTTACTTAATGGCAAACATTGAGCCAAAGTTAAAGCACTGGAACCATACATCGAAGCTACTAAATCCAATTTTAGCAAAGCGTTCTTTGTGCTCTTTCTTTGAGTCTGGGCGCATGACATTTTCAATCGCACTGCGCTTTTGGCTGATCTCAAGCTCGCTGTAGCCGTTGGCTCGTTTAAAGTCATGATGCAGATCGATCAGCAGTTCATTGGAAACTTGATCTTCAAATACGAACTTTTCAGACAAGATCAAAATGCCACCCGGGCGTAGGCCAGCATAGATTTTTTCAAGCAATGTGTAGCGATCTTCCGGTGAAAGGAACTGCAGTGTAAAGTTCAGCACCACAACAGAAGCGTTTTCTATCTTGATGTCTCGAATATCCGCTTCGACAACATCCACGGGCGTATCACTGCGGTACGCATTCACGTGCAGTTTACAGCGCTCCACCATCGCAGATGAGTTATCCACCGCAATGATCTGACAGCCTTCCTGCTGGATATGACGACGCATAGATAGCGTGGCCGCACCCAATGAGCAGCCTAAGTCATAAACATTTGAATGCGGTTTAACAAAGCGTTCCGCTAACATGCCTATCGCAGAGATAATGTTGCTGTAACCTGGAACAGAGCGTTGAATCATATCCGGAAAAACTTCAGCGACACGTTCATCAAACGTGAAGTCGCCAATCTTATCGATTGGAGCCGAAAAAATGGTATCTGGATTACTTTTTGGATTCATAACACGGTCTCTTACCCAAGGCTTTTGCAAATCGCAGCCATTAAAAAGGCGCGTATTTTATGAGAAATTCGCGCCCCTGTCATGCTTTCAAGCGATTCGATCTAAAACATCTGTATCTGTGAGTTGCCATCGTTGGCGGGAAACGGAGCCAAATCGGGTAGGGCAACGTGATCTTGTAGCATTCTATAGATGTTCGCAGCGAGCTCTGGCGCGATAATATTGTCCGCTGTGTGAATCATCACATAGGGTTGTTTTCCTTGTGTTATCCACTCTGGCAGCTTATTCAGCCAAGGCGCAAAAAAGTCGTAGTTCTTGTTTTCTTCGGGATTTCCGATAAAGCGAATCATGGGGTGAGATGCGGTAGCGATCGCGTGAACCGGCACTTTAGGCTTTTTCATTTGTGCGTCTATGATTGCTTCGTTGT
Source organism: Vibrio japonicus (assembly GCF_024582835.1). Lineage (NCBI taxonomy): Bacteria > Pseudomonadati > Pseudomonadota > Gammaproteobacteria > Vibrionales > Vibrionaceae > Vibrio > Vibrio japonicus. Next base: position 1,760,647 of record NZ_CP102096.1, on the reverse strand, counting down.
CAGGCTTAGCAGCAAATACTGGGCGGCTATCCATAATGATGCGGTCATAACCTGATTCGATCAGCCAGTGATTTAATGCTTTTTCTGCCTCTCCTTTGGCAAAAAATTCAGGGTGACGAACCTCAACCCCAATGGGGAAGTTAGGCGGGAAAAGGGCGCAAAACTGCTTGAGTGCGCTTAAATGTTCAGGACCAAATGCGGCTGGAAGCTGTATGGTCCATTGGCCAATACGTTCGTGAAGTGGCTCCATAATCTGCATAAAATCTTTTAGCAGTACTTTGCTTCCCTTTAGCATTTGTTGGTGCGTAATCGCTTTAGGTAACTTAAACGTAAAGCGAAACTCATCATGCGTGGCTGCTTTCCAATTGTTAACGGTTGAAATACTGGGAGTGGCGTAAAAAGTGGTGTTTCCTTCAACCGTATGAAAGACCTTTGCGTATTTTTCTAATCTTTCGGCAGGTTTTGTTCCGCTGCCGTAAAAGCTCTGTTGCCAGTTGTTGTGTGACCACATGGTTAGGCCAAGCCTAAGAGGTAATGCTTCCATATTTGACTATCAATATCTTCCAACTGAGTTTTGCCGAACCGCCCATTATAAGGCTATAATCAGCGCCAATTTTTTTGTATTGCTGCTGTTTTATTCCTTTGTTGGTTTAAAAAGCATCAATAGATAATAAATCGCAATAAATTGTACGCTGGGTAGTCGATCTAAACGAACTTTCAGCGTATAAATGGAACTTTGCACTATCTGTGACGTTATCACTGATAGATGGTAATCAACAAATTTTAAGAGATTGGGAATTTCATTATGCGTACCCATTACTGTGGTCACCTGAACAAGTCCCTTGCAGGACAAACTGTAGAACTTTGCGGCTGGGTTAACCGTCGCCGTGATTTAGGCGGTCTTATTTTTATCGATATGCGAGATCGTGAAGGCATCGTTCAGGTAGTTGTAGATCCAGATATGGCAGATGCGTATGAAGTGGCTAACACACTTCGCAATGAATTCTGTATCAAATTGACGGGTGAAGTTCGCGCTCGTCCAGACAGCCAAGTCAACAAAGACATGGCAACGGGTGAAGTAGAGATCCTTGCGAAAGGTCTTGAAATCATCAACCGCTCTGACGTATTGCCTCTAGACTTCAACCAGAAGAACACGGAAGAGCAACGTCTGAAGTACCGTTATCTTGACCTACGTCGCCCTGAAATGAGTGACCGCATCAAGCTACGTGCTAAAGCGTCTAGCTTTGTTCGTCGTTTCCTAGATGACAACGGCTTCCTAGATATCGAAACGCCAGTACTAACAAAAGCGACACCAGAAGGCGCTCGTGACTACCTAGTACCAAGCCGTGTTCACAAAGGTAGCTTCTACGCGCTTCCTCAGTCTCCACAGCTTTTCAAACAGCTTCTAATGATGTCTGGTTTTGACCGTTACTACCAAATCGTTAAGTGTTTCCGTGATGAAGACTTACGTGCTGACCGTCAACCAGAATTCACTCAGATCGATATCGAAACGTCATTCATGACGGCTGACGAAGTTCGTGCAACGACTGAGAAAATGGTTCGCGATATGTGGCTAGAGCTACTAAACGTAGACCTAGGTCAGTTCCCAGTGATGCCATTTAGCGAAGCAATTCGTCGTTTCGGTTCTGACAAACCTGACCTACGTAACCCACTGGAGCTAGTAGACGTTGCTGACCTAGTGAAAGACGTTGAGTTCAAAGTATTCTCTGGTCCTGCTAACGACGAGAAAGGTCGTGTTGCAGTGATCCGTGTACCAGGCGGTGCAGAGCTGACTCGTAAACAAATTGACGGTTACGCAGAATTCGTAGGTATCTACGGCGCGAAAGGTCTGGCATGGATGAAGGTTAACGACCGTGCTGCAGGCATGGAAGGTATCCAATCTCCAGTGGCTAAATTCCTAAACGAAGAGGTGATCAACGGTATTCTAGATCGCACTCAAGCGGAATCTGGCGACATTATCCTATTCGGCGCAGACAAAGCGGGCATCGTTGCAGAAGCGCTGGGCGCACTACGTCTGAAATTGGGTAAAGACCTAGAACTGACTGATGAATCAGCTTGGACGCCACTATGGGTTGTTGACTTCCCAATGTTCGAAGAAGATGACGAAGGCAACCTACACGCTATGCACCACCCATTCACATCGCCTCTAGGTGTAAATGCGGAAGAGCTAAAAGCGAACCCAGCAGCTGCGAACTCAAACGCATACGACATGGTTATCAACGGCTACGAAGTGGGTGGCGGTTCTGTTCGTATTCACAACGCAGAAATGCAATCGGCAGTATTCGATATTCTAGGTATTGATGCTGATGAGCAGCGCCTAAAATTCGGCTTCCTACTAGACGCTCTGAAATTCGGTACGCCTCCACACGCAGGTCTTGCATTCGGTCTAGACCGTCTGGTTATGCTGCTTTGTGGCACTGAGAACATCCGTGATGTTATCGCGTTCCCGAAAACAACAGCAGCATCTTGTCTATTAACAGACGCGCCAAGCCTTGCAAACCCAGCAGCGCTAGAAGAACTTGCGGTTGCAGTGACGGTAGCTAAAGACAAAGACGCAGAGTAATCAACACTTAACGTCGACAAATCCAAAACGCCACTTCGATTGAAGTGGCGTTTTTTTATTGTGATGTTTTTGATTATTGCGGAAGTACGGATGCTAGCGGGTTAACTGAATTTCTTTCCACTCACCAGGTTGTAAATCACCTAACGTCACCTCACCCATTGAGTAGCGGATCAGGCGCAGAGTAGGGTAGCCGATGTTTGCTGTCATGCGGCGCACTTGGCGATTACGCCCTTCAATGATGGTAATTGCCAGCCAAGTGGTCGGGATATTGGCACGAAAGCGAACAGGCGGATTTCTATCCCACACATTCGGTTCTTGAATGACGTCGACTTGTGCGGGCAGTGTCATGCCATCTTTCAGCTCAACGCCTTTTCTTAGTTTGTTTAAGTCTGCTTCCGTTGGTGCGCCGTCTACTTGCACCCAATAGGTTTTTGGGGATTTAGATCCAGGCTGCGTCAGCTTCGCTTGCAATATACCGTCGTTGGTAAGCACCATCAGACCTTCACTATCTCGGTCGAGTCGGCCTGCGGCGTACACATCTTTGACGGGTATAAAGTCGGCGAGCGTTTTACGTCCTTCACCATCGGTAAACTGACTCAGAGTATCATACGGTTTATTGAATATGATCACCTTACGATCTTCTGGCGCAATTTGAGGCTTATCTGAGGCGGTTTTTCGGCGATTTTTGGAGGAGTATTTCGTCGTTCCTTGTGCCGAATTTTTACGTTTAAAACCCGGTTTAACCGAGTGAGATGAGGGTTTAGATGACTCACGGCGTGAGCGTAGTGACATGTTAACTACCTTGCAAAAATGTAAACGAAGTGTGTTTGAAAGTTCCAGTTTAGCCTAATTTAGGCTATGATGTGCGCGCCCAAATACAGGATTGGTGAACAAGATAATAGACTATTATACCGATTTTGTTTAACTATTAAGAACAGCTCTCATGGATCTTACTTTTGGCAAAAAGAGTAAGTAAAAACAAAAGAGACAACAAATCGCTAATAAGTGAGGGGATGTATACATAGCTTGTTAGCGGACACACATAACAAAGCCGTTCATCCGACTGGTTTTGTCAGAACTATAGGGAAATTTCATGCCTACAGAAAAACCTACCATTATTTACACCATTACTGATGAAGCACCTGCACTAGCGACATACTCGCTACTTCCGATTATTCAGTCTTTCACTGCTTCTTCAGGTATTGACGTTGATACTCGTGATATCTCTCTAGCTGGGCGTATTATTGCTAACTTCCCTGAACACCTAACAGAAGAGCAGCGTATCGGTGACGCACTTTCTGAGCTGGGTGACCTTGCCAAAACTCCAGAAGCAAACATCATCAAACTTCCGAATATCTCTGCTTCTATCCCTCAGCTAAAAGCAGCAATCAAAGAGCTACAAGATAAAGGCTACAACCTACCTAACTACCCAGAAGAGCCAAGCACGCACGAAGAGAAAGCGATCAAAGCAACGTATGACAAAATTAAAGGTAGTGCGGTAAACCCAGTACTTCGTGAAGGTAACTCTGACCGTCGTGCTCCTCTATCAGTAAAGAACTACGCAAAGAAAAACCCACACTCAATGGGCGCTTGGTCGAAAGATTCGCAATCGCACGTTTCAAGCATGTCTGATAAAGACTTCTTCGGCAGCGAGAAATCACACACAGTAACTAGCGCGACAGAAGTTAAAATCGAATTTGTTGGTAATGATGGCAGCGTAACAGAGCTGAAAGCACCATTCGCACTACAAGACAAAGAGATCATTGATTCTTCAGTGATGAACAAGAAGGCGCTTATCGAGTTCTTCGAAAAAGAAATCGAAGCGGCTAAACAGCAAGACGTTCTGCTTTCACTTCATATGAAAGCAACAATGATGAAAGTTTCAGACCCTGTGATCTTTGGTCATGCTGTAAAAGTGTACTACAAAGACGTGTTTGCGAAATACGGTGAGCTATTCGATAAGCTAGGCGTTGATGTAAATAACGGTATCGGCGACGTATACAGCAAAATCCAAGCGCTTCCAGAAGCACAAAAAGCTGAAATCGAAGCGGCACTTGAAGCGGTGTACGAGACTCAACCACCACTAGCAATGGTGGATTCAGACCGTGGTATCACCAACCTACACGTACCAAGCGACATCATTGTTGATGCATCTATGCCAGCAATGCTTCGTGCATCAGGCCAAATGTGGGGTCCAGATGGTAAGCAGAAAGATACTAAGGCGATGATCCCAGATCGTTGCTATGCAGGTATCTACCAAGCGGTTATCGATTTCTGTAAAGAGAACGGTGCATTTGACCCAACGACAATGGGCAGCGTGCCAAACGTTGGTCTAATGGCACAAAAAGCTGAAGAGTACGGTTCACACGACAAGACATTCATTCTTGATGCAGCAGGTACAGTACGTGTTGTTGACGCTTCAGGCGCAGTGCTACTAGAGCAAGCGGTTGAAGACGGTGACATCTTCCGCATGTGTCAGGTGAAAGACGCGCCAATCCAAGATTGGGTTAAGTTAGCGGTCACACGTGCACGTGCAACAGGTGCTCCAGCGGTATTCTGGCTAGATGAAAACCGTGCACACGATGCAGAGCTTATCAAGAAGGTAAATGCTTACCTACCAGATCACGATACTTCAGGTCTAGATATTAAGATCCTTGCTCCGCTAGAAGCGTGTAAGTTCTCTCTAGAGCGTATCAAAGAAGGTCTGGATACGATTTCTGTAACAGGTAACGTATTACGTGACTACCTAACTGACTTGTTCCCAATTCTTGAGTTGGGTACGTCAGCGAAAATGCTGTCAATCGTTCCACTTATGAACGGCGGCGGTCTGTTCGAAACTGGCGCTGGTGGTTCTGCACCTAAGCACGTTCAGCAGGTAGAGAAAGAAAACCACCTACGTTGGGATTCGCTAGGTGAATTCCTTGCACTGGCGGCTTCTCTTGAGCACCTAAGCACGATAGCAGGTAACGCTAAAGCGCAGGTTCTGGCGGATGCTCTAGATAAAGCAACTGGCGAATTCCTGGATAACAACAAGTCACCTTCGCGTAAAGTGGGTGAGCTTGATAACCGTGGTTCACACTACTACTTGGCGACTTACTGGGCTCAGGCACTTGCAGCGCAGACAGAAGATACAGAACTAGCAGCGGAATTTGCGCCAATTGCACAAGCACTAGCGTCAAATGAAGAAGCTATCGTTTCTGAACTTAATAGCGCACAAGGCGAACCGGGAGATTTAGGTGGTTACTACCTACCTGTGTTTGAAAAGGCATCTGCGCTTATGCGTCCAAGTTCAACACTAAACGCGATTATCAACCGATAATAGCAAGCATAAATAAACCCGCCACTCGGCGGGTTTTTTTGTATTCTCGTTCTTAATTTTAGGCAGCGGACTATTTTGCTAATTGGGCTTCAACAGGCTTTACCACACTCGCGTGATAGCCTTTTGGACCCTCTTCCACTTCAAAGGTAACTTGTTGGCCTGCTTTCAGGGTTCGGTATCCATCCATCTGTATTGTAGAATAATGAGCGAATACATCTCCGTCTTCACCTTCCGGGCAGATAAAACCAAATCCTTTGGCATTATTAAACCATTTCACTGTACCTGTAGCCATGCTATACATCCCTCATGCATTGTGTTACTGATGTTGTTTGAGTGCTTACACACCACCGAATGTTACGTGTAAACAAAAAGTGAATTTTAATTCAGCCGCTGCCAAATTTTCAGTCACTATTTGACCAATTTAGCTAATGATTGAACACAGTCAATAGGAAAAACGTATTAAGGTCTACATATTTACGTACAAATCACTTTTGGGATTTACATTTTTGCAACTTGTCACGCTGCCAAAGATTTATATGTGAACCTTGCAAATAAATATTTTGGCTTCTTTTTAATCAATTAGATACATAAAGCCACTAGGTAACGCATCTTTTATTTGCAGCCGAACAATTGCTGGATTAGTCTCTAAGTAGGGGAAACGAAAATTTCACATAGATTTTCCTTTAATGTACGAACTAAGTTCAAACTTCTGCTCACTGAAGTGGTAAAATATAAAAAGTTATACGTCAGCACTAATTTATCATGAGTAAGCATTTTGAATGGGTGACTCCAGATGCAGATCTACTGGAGTTAGAAAAAACAAAAATAAAACCACCATCTATGTATAACGTTGTCTTGAACAACGATGACTACACCCCGATGGACTTTGTAATAGAGATCTTGGAACGTTTTTTCTCAATGGATGCAGACAAAGCAACACAAGTGATGCTTAAGGTACACTACGATGGTAAAGCCATTTGCGGCACATTTACTGCGGAAGTTGCAGAAACCAAAGTAGCGCAAGTCACTATGTATTCTAGGGAGAACGAACATCCTTTGTTATGTACGATGGAACAAGCCTAACGTTTCTCGTTCTATTTGAGTTGTTGTTGAGGAGGTCCTTATGCTGAATAAAGAATTAGAGTCGAGCCTAAACAGCGCATTTTCTCGCGCTCGTGACAAACGACATGAGTTCATGACTGTCGAGCACCTCCTACTCGCATTGTTGGAAAATGATGCAGCTAGAGAGGCCCTACAAGCCTGTCAAGCAGACATTGATGCATTGCGCAATGAGCTTGATATTTTCATTGATCAAACAACACCTCTCATCCCTGAAAACGATGAAACTCGTGAGACTCAGCCAACGTTGAGTTTTCAGCGAGTGTTACAGCGTGCGGTATTCCATGTTCAGTCTTCAGGCAGAAGTGAAGTCACTGGCGCTAACGTACTGGTTGCGATTTTTAGTGAGCAAGAATCACACGCCGCTTACCTACTGAAGAAAAATGACATCAGCCGTTTGGATATTGTTAACTTCATCTCTCACGGAATTACCAAAGCTTCAAGTCAAAGTGATGACGCCTCTTCGGACTCTTTCAGCAGTGATAGCAACGTAGAAGAAGTCAATTCTGACGAACGACTAGAAAGCTTCGCAACTAACCTTAATCAACTGGCAAAACAAGGCCAAATCGATCCGCTTATTGGGCGAGAGAAAGAACTCGAGCGAACCATCCAAGTTCTTTGCCGTCGTAGAAAAAATAATCCGCTTTTGGTTGGTGAGGCAGGTGTCGGTAAAACGGCTATTGCTGAAGGTCTGGCTTGGAGAATTGTTGAAGGCCAAGTACCAGAAATCATCCAAGATAGCGTTATCTACTCTTTGGATATCGGTTCATTGCTGGCAGGCACCAAGTACCGTGGTGATTTCGAGAAACGTTTCAAAGCGATTTTGAAACAGCTTGAGAAAGAAAACGATGCGATTTTGTTCATTGATGAGATTCATACGATCATCGGTGCAGGTGCTGCATCGGGCGGTCAGGTTGATGCTGCAAACCTAATTAAGCCTCTGTTAAGTAGTGGCAAATTGCGCTGTATCGGTTCAACAACTTATCAGGAATACAACAATATTTTTGAGAAAGAACGTGCGTTATCTCGTCGTTTCCAGAAAATTGATGTGGTAGAGCCATCAGTTGATGACACCACTAAGATTCTGATGGGCTTGAAACCGAAATATGAAGCTCACCACGATGTTCGCTATACCAATAAGGCACTTCGTGCCGCTGTTGAGCTATCTGCTAAATACATTAATGAACGTCACCTTCCTGACAAAGCCATTGATGTTATCGACGAAGCCGGTGCTCGTAGTCGATTGGCTCCTGCGAGTCGACGAAAGAAAACAGTGGGTGTAGCAGACATTGAAGCCATGGTCGCAAAGATGGCGCGTATCCCTGAAAAATCGGTGTCTTCATCAGACAAAGAGATTCTTCAAAATCTTGATAAGAAGATGAAGATGTTGGTGTTTGGTCAAGACAATGCGATCGATGTGCTTAGTGAAGCGATCAAGCTAACACGCGCTGGTCTAGGTGCGGATAACAAGCCGGTTGGTTCATTCTTGTTTGCAGGCCCAACAGGGGTAGGTAAGACAGAGGTGACGGTACAGCTATCTAAATTGATGGGTATTGAGCTACTACGCTTTGATATGTCTGAATACGGTGAACGCCACTCCGTCAGTAGATTGATTGGTGCGCCTCCGGGTTACGTGGGTTATGACCAAGGTGGTTTATTAACTGATGCGGTCATTAAGCATCCACATTCGGTTGTGTTGCTCGATGAGATCGAAAAAGCGCACCCAGATATCTTTAACTTGCTACTGCAAGTCATGGATAACGGTACGCTAACGGATAATAACGGTCGTAAAGCCGATTTCCGCAACGTGATCTTAGTGATGACGACGAACGCGGGTGTTCAGGAAACCGTGAAGAAATCGATCGGCTTGATCCAACAAGATCACAGCCCCGATGCGATGGCGGAAATCAAGAAGGTGTTTACACCGGAGTTCCGTAACCGTTTAGACAACATCATTTGGTTCAACAGCCTAGATGAGCATGTGATCCATCAAGTCGTGGATAAGTTCATTGTCGAACTCCAAGCTCAGCTTGATGTTCGCGGTGTTTCATTGGAAGTGTCTGCTGATGCGCGTCATTGGTTGGCTCTGAAAGGCTACGACAAAGCGATGGGCGCTCGACCTATGAGCCGCGTCATTCAGGATCAGTTGAAGAAACCGTTGGCGAACGAACTATTGTTCGGCTCACTTGTTGACGGCGGTACGGTGAAAGTGGATCTGAAAGACGATGAACTGAAATTTAAGTACCTAAGCGAGCGAGAAGCGGCAGTACATTAATTTTTCACTCATTCAAAAACTCGAAGCCAGAGCGTGTTGCTCTGGCTTTTTACATTCTGAGAAGGCGAGTTTTGGGCTCAGATAAGCTCAAGCGTATGCTGGTGGTGAAACTTGTAACCAAGCTCGACCAAGGCGTCTGACACAATGCGTTTGTCAGCGATGTGAACAAGAGGGGGAAGTGGTTCCTCTGACCCTATGCTTGTCAGCGCTGATTGATAGAATTCCGCTTTATTCACTGTGTTTGGTGTTGTCGCATTAACAACGACATTGTTGTTGTGCATTGCAATATAGCTGACCGTACCGATGGCATCCGTTAGGTGCAGCATATTCGCCGGAGCAAGATCGCTGACTTGTTTTAGTTTGCTTGCAAATCGCGATGGGTGGCGATCTGCTCCTATTAAACCACTGCAACGCACAATGCCATAATTGATACCCGAATCGATAACGTACTGTTCGGCCTGAAGCATGATTTTGGCGTTATCAGAAAACGTGTCATTGGATGATGCAAGCGCCAAAGTGGCATCTCTCTCCAGCATATCTTTTGCGATATTCGGATAAACGGTCGTCGAACTTACCATCACGATTTTCGTTACTTTGGTTTCGCGACAAGCTTCGACCAACTTTTTCCACTGATGAGCGTATTCATCTCCTTTTCCTCTTCGAAAACCTGGCGGAAAACATCCGATAACGATATCAGGGTGATGAGAGGCCAAAGACGTTTTGATAGCGGCAATGTCGTCGTCTAGATTAAGCTGGAATGCTCTGAGGTGCTCCTCTTCGAGTGTCTTTACACCGTCAGAAGATGTTTTGCTCACAAAGACTTTGTGTCCGATGGTTTCAAGGTAGTGGGCAAGGGGACGGCCAAGCCATCCACCACCAATAATGGTAATTGTCTTCAAAACGGTCTCCTACCATTCTATTTGCGTATGGGATTGAGGTGCATCAAAAGTAAGCGTTGCGAATATTGTGGTTTACGCTACCTAGAATACCAAACATTTTGGGCGGCAGAAGGTTAAAAATGGAAATGCAAAAGGGAATAGGGGAATGAATAGCCAGTACGGCGTACTGGCGTAATTAAGAGTTAATCACAGCTAACTAGCTCGATAGCACTCGTAGGATTTTGTCTGCATGCTCGGCTACTTCGATGCCTTCATCTGTTAGGTATCCACCATCTGGCAGGGTGCACAGGTTTTTAGCGAACAGTCGTTGCACCGCTGATTGCACTTCTTCGGATGCCTCGTTGTGTACTTTAATTCCTGTTGCTGCACTGCTGATATCGAACTGTAGTAATAGGTTAAGTTCTGCAAGGTGTTCTGGAGTGTACTTCATAGCTAAATCCTTAATTGAACTGATATTCTCACCATAGTTTGCGCTTTCTTCTCCGGCAATTGTCTTCGTAAAGAATTGTTATCTAAGCCATAAATTTAGTGCGATTGATAAGGAATTAAAACAGCTTGGCAGCAATTTGGTAACACTTTCGGCGTGATTATTTGGATGTGGTAATGGTGAGATGTGCTGGCGAAATTGAGCATTTTCTGGGAGAAGGGTTTCTTACACTTCTCCCAATACTCACCAGCTAATTGGTTAAACAAAGCTCTTCGGCAGACACTATGCCTTCAGGCTGATCCAGTAGCCAGTTCCTCAGATCTTCCTCGTCTCTTTCACTATTTCTCACTAGTTCATTTGCGTTAAATCCGTGCATGACATCATTCCCTGTTGTTTGCCACTGGCGCTCAATCTACTCATTTGAAGTGACGAAATGATGACATTTTTCCTCTTGTAATAATGTTTGCTAGTTGCCACTCAGTAAGTATCACCACCGTTATCCACAGATTCTGTGGATAAGATCTTCATGGCACGTTAGAGTTTTGTGTCTATTCACTGCTTTTGGGGCTTTATCATTACCCTACCATGAGGGTGGATCGCCGTTTTTATCGCTAAGTTCAGACATATACAGATTGAAACGGACATCATGACGAAGATGGCTATCATGATCATCAACTGATATTTAATGGCGATGATTGGATTTGCACCACCTAGGATTTGACCCGTCATCATCCCCGGCAGTGTGACCAGTCCGGTGGTTGCCATAGATGCTAAAGTGGGCGCCAGTGATTTTTGAATCGCCTCCCGTAGGAAAGGAAGAGTTGCATACTTTGGTGAAGCGCCAAGAGAGATAGCGGCTTCGTATTCTTGGTTTCTTTCCGTTAAGGCAGTGAACATATTTTGCAGAGCGACAATGTTGCCGCCAATGGAGTTACCAAGCAGCATGCCTGCCAAAGGAATGAGGTATTGGGCGCTATATAACGGCGTCGGTTTTACAACGGCCAAGCAGATGACTGCCAGCATGGGGGAAAGACTGATTGATAGCCCCGCAAAAACCGGAATAAACATCGCTTTTTTGGGAAGTCTGGTTTTATCAATGATCGCGCTGGAACCAATAGCCGTCATGACAAGCAACCAAGCAATATTGACGCCAGCATGGTTGAGTTCAAATAGATACTCTAAGTAAACGCCGATAAAAATGAGTTGGACACACATCCTTCCTACACTGATAAGTGTGTCTTTTGCAATGCCAAGTTGATAATACCGATTGATCAAAAGTGGTATAGAAAGGGTACTAAAGAACAACCCCAGGGTTGGCCACGATATATCCACCACACTATTCATTTATTTATGCTCCCACGTTCGCCGACCCATCTTAACCAGGTTTCAATTTATCAGCTACTTGTCGGTTTCAATATTGCGTTTTGCCTCTCTACGGTTCGATTTTTTCGAAACATTTCCAATTATTTTGAGTGTTTTTTGTACTTATTTGTTCGCGCTAGGCGGTGTCTCTTGTCTAACTGAATCACTTTTCTGACATCAAAAATGGACCAAATGTTAATTAATTGTTGTTTTTAATGGTTATTTTATCTTGTTCATATTTTTTAATAATTGTCCATGTTCTGACATATGGCTTTTTAATCAAACACATCTCTGGATGAGCTCAAAAAAGTGTTGAATAACAAGGGTTGAAGGGAAGGAAATTGTTGAACCTTACAATTAGTATGGTCTAACATTTTCAATTAGAGATTGTAAAAAAATGTTAGCTTGAGCAGAAGAGCTAGCCCAGAACACTAAATACACAATAGGCAAATGTATGAGTGATGTTAACAAAATTGAGAGCGGTGAAAAACGTTCTCTGGAGTGGAAGTCGTTCCTCTTCATTGCAGTTGTTCTCTTCCCAATTTTAAGTGTGGCTTTCGTTGGGGGCTACGGATTTATCGTTTGGATGCTGCAAGTATTCTTCTTTGGTCCTCCTGGGGCACATGGCATGTAAGCCAGTGAGCTCATTTCCACATTTTTGAAAAGATTTTAAGAGAGCAAACTATGAAATCATTGATCGTCAAACTGTGGCGTACCATGACGCGCCCTGCGGTCCATATCAGCCTTGGCGTGCTGACCATGGGCGGCTTTATCGCAGGTGTTATCTTCTGGGGCGGCTTTAACACGGCACTAGAAGCAACAAACACAGAAAAATTCTGTATCAGCTGCCACACCATGCGTGACAACGTATACGTAGAACTACAAGAAACGGTGCACTGGAAAAACCACTCTGGTGTTCGCGCGACTTGTCCTGACTGTCACGTTCCACACAATTGGACAGACAAAATCGCACGTAAGATGCAGGCTTCAAAAGAAGTCTTCGCACAAGTATTTGGCAACTATGACGAACCAGGTGTGTTTGAAGAGCGCCGTATTGAGCTAGCAAAACACGAGTGGGATCGTTTCTCCGCAAACAAATCGCTCGAGTGTAAAAACTGTCACAACTACGAGTCGATGGATTTTGAGCAAATGTCTCCAACCGCTCGTATCCAAATGAAGCAGGCAGCAGAGAAAGATCAAAGCTGTGTAGACTGCCACAAAGGTATCGCCCACCAACTTCCTGCGGGTATGGATAGCATCGGCGGTATCGTGGGTGAACTAGAACAAATGACATCTAGCACTGACTACTCAGTCGGTCAGGCGCTTGTCAGTGTTCGCCACTTACCGGTTTACTTCGACGCGCAAGCGGGCCAAGAAGCGGGCTTATTAAACCCAGCATCGACCGTAACGGTTCTAGAAGAGCAGGGTGAAATGATCCAAGTTGAGATCGACGGCTGGCGTAAAGCGAAAGGCTTTGGCCGTGTAATCCAAGAAGACTTTGGTATGAACATTGCCGTGGGCTCTCTACTTAAAGAAGCCGCGCTTAGTGATGAAATCGTAACTGCTGGCGAGCAGAAAGTGGATGAGCTAACAGGTCTTCCATGGGAAAAAGTGGCAGCCAAAGTGTGGATGAAAAAAGAAGCGATGCTTAACGACGTAACGCCTATCTGGGAAAAAGCACAAGAAGCATATAAAACAAGCTGTTCTGTATGTCACACTCAGCCTGATGAAGCGCACTTTGACGCAAACACATGGCCAGGCATGTTCAACGGTATGCTTGCATTCGTAAACTTTGATACTGACAGTGAAGCACTTGTATTGAAGTACCTACAGAAGCACTCTTCAGATTTTGCTGAAGGTCATCACTAATAAGCGTCGTACGGAGTAATTGAAATGGCTATTACACGAAGAAGTTTTCTTAAAGGTGTAGCGACGACCAGCGCAGCGTCAGTAATTGGTCCAAGCTTGTTGGCCTCAGCTTCTGCAAGTGCAGCAGAGACAACAGGAACTTGGAAAGTATCAGGTTCACACTGGGGGGCATTTCGTGCCCACGTCTATGCGGGTAAAGTGCAAGAGATCAAGCCACTAGAGGCTGATACCAACCCGTCGGAAATGGTTAACGGTATCAAAGGTGTTATCTACAACCCTTCACGTGTTCGTTACCCAATGGTTCGCTTAGATTGGTTGAAAAAGCACAAGTACAGCGCAGAAACACGTGGTGACAACCGCTTTATCCGTGTGACTTGGGACGAAGCACTGGATCTGTTTTACCGCGAATTAGAGCGTGTACAGAAAGATTACGGCCCATGGGCACTACACGCGGGTCAAACTGGTTGGCGTCAAACGGGTCAGTTCCATAGCTGTACCAGCCACATGCAGCGTGCAGTAGGTATGCACGGTAATTTCATCACTAAAGTGGGTGACTACTCTACGGGTGCAGGACAAACCATTCTACCTTATGTACTTGGCTCTACTGAGGTATATGCGCAGGGTACGTCTTGGTCTGAGATTCTAAACAACGCGGACAACATTATCCTTTGGGCGAATGACCCAGTGAAAAACCTACAGGTAGGTTGGAACTGTGAAACTCACCAATCTTTCCCTTACTTAGAACAACTAAAAGAGAAAGTCGCGAAAGGTGAGATCAACGTTCTGTCTGTTGACCCAGTGAAGAATAAAACCCAGCGCTTCCTGCAAAATGAGCATCTGTACATCAACCCGATGACAGACGTACCGTTTATGCTGGCGATCGCCCACGTGCTATACAACGAAGAGCTGTACGATAAAAAATTCATCGAAACTTACTGCCTAGGTTTTGAAGATTTCATTAAATACGTTCAAGGTGAGTCGAAAGATAAAATCGAGAAAACACCGGAATGGGCGGCTGAGATCTGTGGTATTAGCGCTGATAAGATCCGCGAATTCGCTCGCATGCTGGTAAACGGTCGCACGCAGATCCTGATGGGGTGGTGTATCCAGCGTCAGGAACATGGTGAGCAACCATACTGGGCAGCAGCAGTAGTCGCGGCAATGGTGGGTCAAATTGGCCTGCCGGGCGGCGGTATTTCTTACGGTCACCACTACTCAGGTATCGGTGTTCCTTCGACTGGTTTCGCAGCACCAGGTGGTTTCCCGCGTAACCTTGACCAAGGTATGAAACCAAAATGGGACAACAATGACTTTAACGGCTACAGCAAAACCATTCCTGTTGCTCGTTGGGTTGACTGCTTGTTAGAGCCGGGTAAAGAGATTCGTTACAACGGCTCAAAAGTAAAACTTCCGGGCTACAAGATGATGGTTATTTCGGGTAACAACCCATGGAACCATCACCAAGATCGTAACCGCATGAAAAAGGCGTTCAAGCAACTTCAAACGGTAGTGACCATTGAATTTGCGTGGACGGCAAGCTGTCGTTTCTCGGACATCGTGCTGCCAGCGTGTACACAGTTTGAGCGCAATGATATCGACGTTTACGGTTCGTACTCAGGCAAAGGCTTACTTGCGATGCATCGCCTTGTCGATCCACTGTTCCAGTCTAAGACGGATTTTGAGATCTTTACTGAATTAACACGTCGTTTCGGTCGCCATAAAGAATACACCCGTGGTATGGATGAAATGCAGTGGGTACGTTCGCTATACGATGATTGTCGTACGGCAAATAAAGACAAGTTCGACATGCCAGAGTTTGATGAATTCTGGGAGAAGAGCGTACTGGACTTTGGTGAAGGCCAACCTTGGGTTCGCCACGCGGATTTCCGTAAAGACCCAGAGATCAATGCGCTAGGTACGCCATCAGGCTTTATCGAAATTACTTCTCGCAAGATCGGTCGTTACGGCTATGAACACTGTCAGGAACACCCAATGTGGTTCGAAAAGACAGAACGTTCACACGGTGGTCCGGGTTCAGATAAATACCCATTCTGGTTGCAATCTTGCCACCCGGATAAACGTCTTCATTCACAAATGTGTGAGTCAGAAGAGATTCGAGCGACATACACAGTTCAAGGTCGTGAACCTGTCTACATCAACCCAGAAGATGCCAAAGCGAAAGGCATCAAAGATGGTGATTTAGTGCGAGTTTACAATGACCGTGGCCAGTTACTGGCGGGCGCTGTGCTTACCGATAGCTACCCTCGTGGCGTTATTCGTATCGAAGAGGGCGCATGGTATGGCCCACTAAATGAGAAAGAAGGTGCAATCTGTACCTACGGTGATCCAAATACGCTAACGATGGATATCGGTTCTTCTGAGCTTGCTCAAGCGACGTCAGCTAACACCTGTATTGTTGAGTTTGAGAAGTTCACTGGTAACGTACCACCTGTGACCTCATTCGGTGGACCGCTTGAAGTAGCGTAAGCAGAGTTAGATGTTGTTTATAGATACCAGCCCGTCGGCTGGTATTTTTTTGTTCGATAAATTGGGTTGAATCTGTTTTATGCCTATTTAGGAAAGTAAATGTTCATATCATTGTCTAGGTTTATTCGGATGATGGATTATTAAGACGCACAATAATTACCTCGATATAGTCGTCAGTCTGATTTACCATACCCAAGAAATAAAAATGACGATTAGGTTTCAATGTCAGTAATATTAGGTATCGATCCCGGCTCCCGGATAACAGGGTATGGTGTCATACGTCAAACTGGTCGCCACCTGCAATATCTAGGTAGCGGCTGTATCAGAACGTCAGAAAAAGAACTGCCCGGCAGACTAAAACAGATCTATGCGGGTGTTTCGGAAATTATCACTCAGTTTCAGCCAGATGTGTTCGCGATTGAACAAGTCTTTATGGCTCGAAATGCCGATTCAGCGCTTAAGTTAGGTCAGGCTAGGGGCAGTGCAATCGTTGCTGCGGTTAATTACGATTTACCAGTCTATGAATACGCGGCGCGATTAATTAAACAGGCCGTTGTTGGCACAGGCGCGGCGGATAAAACTCAGGTTCAGCATATGGTTCAACACATGTTGAAACTACCAGCCAGACCACAAGCCGATGCGGCCGATGCACTTGGTGTTGCAATTTGTCATGCAAACACAAACAAGACCCTAGCGGCAATGGCAGGTAAAGCAACGAGCGCACGTCGTGGGCGTTATCGTTAGTTATCATTACCTCCGTGCTGGCGCGGTGAGAATCGCTCAAAATTCACCTTATCAATAATAAAGAACTGGATGTCTATCCAGTTCTTTATTATCCTGTCGCAAATCCATTTCTAAAGAGAATTTACTGTGATTGGACGTCTGCGCGGCATTCTGATTGAAAAACAACCCCCTGAATTGCTCATCGAAGTTAATGGCATTGGCTATGAAGTACAAATGCCGATGAGTTGTTTCTATGAACTTCCAAATATCGGTGAAGAAGCGATTATTTACACTCATTTTGTTGTTCGAGAAGATGCACAGCTGCTATACGGCTTCAACACAGTAAAAGAGCGTGCTCTGTTCCGCGAAGTGATCAAAGCGAATGGCGTAGGGCCTAAACTTGGGCTAGGTATTCTTTCGGGGATGACAGCGAGCCAGTTTGTCACTTGTGTGGAACGAGAAGACGTTTCAACACTGGTTAAATTACCGGGTGTCGGTAAGAAAACGGCTGAACGTTTGGTTGTTGAAATGAAAGACCGCTTGAAAGGGTGGGGCGCAGGAGACTTGTTTACACCGTTTACGGATGCCGCACCTGCTGATAGCTCTCCTCAAGCTCAGCAAAGTAATGTTGAAGAAGAAGCGGTCAGCGCACTATTAGCGCTTGGCTATAAACCAACGCAAGCGTCTAAAGTGATCTCTCAGGTGATGAAGCCAGAAATGAGTAGTGAAGAGCTGATCCGCGAAGCGCTTAAGTCGATGGTTTAACAACAAGGTTATAAATAATGATTGAAGCGGATCGCCTTATAGCGCCAGAAAATCCCGTTTATCGCGAAGAAGATGTGATTGATCGCGCCATTCGACCTAAAAAGTTAGAAGACTATAAAGGCCAAGATCATGTGCGTGATCAAATGGAAATATTCATTAAGGCCGCCCAGCTTCGTGAAGAAGCCTTGGATCATCTTCTAATCTTTGGTCCTCCCGGCTTAGGGAAAACAACATTAGCCAACATCGTCGCAAATGAAATGGGTGTCAATATTCGCACCACATCAGGCCCTGTTTTAGAAAAGGCGGGTGACTTGGCCGCGTTGCTGACCAACCTTGAAGAAAACGATGTGTTGTTTATTGATGAAATTCACCGCCTAAGTCCTATGGTCGAAGAGGTGCTGTATCCAGCAATGGAAGATTATCAGCTGGACATTATGATCGGTGAAGGGCCTGCAGCACGCTCAATCAAGATTGACCTGCCTCCATTTACTTTGGTTGGTGCAACGACTCGCGCGGGTTCGTTAACGTCACCACTGCGTGACCGATTCGGTATTACTCAAAGGTTGGAATACTACAATATTCCAGACCTCCAAAACATTGTACAACGCAGCGCGGACTGCCTCGGGTTATCTATGGATGCAGAAGGGGCGTTGGAAGTGGCAAGACGAGCGCGAGGGACGCCACGTATTGCAAACCGACTGCTACGACGTGTACGAGACTATGCGGAAGTTAAAGGCAACGGCCATATTTGTGCAGAAACGGCAGACAAAGCACTGAATATGCTGGATGTGGATGCCCAAGGCTTTGACTATATGGATAGAAAGTTGCTACTCGCGATTATGGAGAAATTCGGTGGCGGTCCAGTTGGTCTGGATAACATGGCAGCCGCGATTGGTGAAGAGAAAGACACCATCGAAGATGTACTAGAACCCTATTTGATTCAGCAAGGCTACCTGCAAAGGACACCAAGAGGTCGTATAGCCACAGACAGAGCCTACCTCCATTTCGGAATTGAAAAATAAGTTTTCATGGCCAGCGTAAAGCTGGCCATTTTATTTTCTGTTCAATGTCACATAATCTAGAACCCAAAAAAGTAAGTATTTCGTATTAAATGTTACTTAAATGTTTTGCATAAATAGTTAAGCATCATTAATTCTTACCTGCCCTTAACAACTATTGTTATTTATATTGATTTTGATCATATTGTTGGTTTTTTAATCAAAATTGACGTGAAATATTTGATACAAATCAACACGAATCTCGCCCATAAACCTTTTGAAACAATCTGTTTTTAGCAGTAATATTAGCTCTAGCTATATTAGCTGACGCTTAACAAATAACTAACTGTTGCGGTACATTTTTGCAACAACAAATTGTTTTTCTGCAACAATGTTTAAGTTTGAGTAACGCTTACTTATGCAACTAAAATGTAAAGAGTGTCTTCAGCCGACACATTAGGAGTAAACATGATTGACGTAGTTGATCTATCGCGGTTCCAGTTCGCACTGACAGCGATGTATCACTTCCTCTTCGTACCACTGACTCTGGGTATGGCTTTCCTACTGGCCATCATGGAATCTCTGTACGTAATGACGGATAAGCAAATCTACAAGGACATGACAAAGTTCTGGGGTAAGCTTTTTGGTATTAACTTTGCCCTTGGTGTGGCAACAGGCCTAACCATGGAGTTCCAGTTTGGTACAAACTGGTCATACTATTCGCATTACGTAGGCGATATCTTTGGTGCACCTCTCGCGATCGAAGCCCTTGTTGCGTTTTTCTTAGAATCAACGTTCGTTGGTTTGTTCTTTTTTGGTTGGGATCGCCTAACGAAGCGTCAGCACCTTGTCGTCACTTGGCTTGTCGCGCTGGGTTCAAACTTCTCTGCACTGTGGATCTTGATTGCAAACGGTTGGATGCAAAACCCAGTTGGTGCTGAATTCAATTTCGAAACCATGCGTATGGAAATGGTGAGTTTTGCTGAGGTTGTGTTAAACCCAGTTGCTCAGGTTAAATTCGTACACACGGTTGCTTCTGGCTACACGACTGGCGCAATGTTTATCCTTGGTATCAGCTCTTACTACCTACTAAAAGGTCGTGACATCGCATTCGCACGTCGTTCATTTGCGATTGCAGCATCATTCGGTATGGCGGCGATCCTTTCTGTAATCGTACTGGGTGACGAATCAGGTTACGAGCTAGGCGAAGTCCAGAAAGTAAAACTGGCAGCAATCGAGTCTGAGTGGCACACAGAGCCAGCTCCAGCAGCCTTTACTCTGTTTGGTATTCCGAACCAAGAAACCATGCACACTGACTACGCGATCAAGATTCCTTACGTAATGGGTATCATCGCGACGCGTTCATTCGACGAGCAAGTAACGGGTCTTCGTGACCTACGTGACGAGCACGTTGAGCGTATCCGCACTGGTATGTATGCATACGAGCTGCTAGAAAAACTTCGTGCTGGTGATAAGTCAGAAGAGAATAAGGCGGCGTTTGACGAAGTCAAAGGCGACCTAGGTTACGGTTTACTTCTGAAGCGTTACACCGACAAGGTTGTCGATGCGACAGAAGAACAAATTCAAGCGGCGGCGGATGATTCTATCCCAACGGTATGGCCTCTATTCTGGTCGTTCCGCGTGATGGTTGCGTGTGGCTTTATCATGCTATTCGTCTTTGGTGCGGCGTTTATCCAGACTTGTCGTCAGAAGATCGAGCAAAAACAATGGGTTCTTAAAGCTGCGCTGTTTAGTATTCCACTTCCTTGGATTGCGATTGAAGCAGGTTGGTTTGTTGCGGAATTTGGTCGCCAGCCTTGGGCCGTTGGTGAGATTCTACCTGTTCACGTTGCGGCATCTGCACTGACAGCCGCTGAGATCTGGACATCGCTATTCGCAATCATCGCACTGTACACCGTGTTCCTGATTGCAGAAGTTTATCTGATGGTGAAATTTGCTCGTAAAGGCCCTAGCAGCCTGAAGACTGGTCGTTACCACTTTGAGCAAGAAGCTAACTCTGTAGAAGATAAAGTTAGCCGCCAAGTAGAAGCGTAAGGCAAGGAGACAGAAAATGTTTGATTACGAAATCTTGCGACTTATCTGGTGGGTACTGATTGGTGTTCTACTGGTAGGTTTTGCAATTACTGATGGTTTCGATATGGGTGTAGGCGCGCTTGTACCTGTTATCGGCAAAAACGACAACGAGCGTCGAGTGATGATCAATACCATCGCTCCTCACTGGGATGGTAACCAAGTATGGCTTATCACCGCTGGTGGGGCATTGTTTGCAGCATGGCCCCTTGTTTACGCAACGTCATTCTCAGGTTTCTACCTAGCGATGATTTTAACGCTGGCAGCGCTTTGGCTACGTCCGTTGGGCTTAGATTACCGTTCAAAGATTGAAGATCCAAAATGGCGCAATAGCTGGGATATCTGTATCTCGATCAGTGGTTTTGTGCCTCCAATCATCTTTGGTGTGGCATTTGGTAACTTGCTTCAAGGTGTGCCTTTCCAATTGAGCGACTTTTTGATGCCAACGTACCACGGTTCATTCTTTGGTCTACTAAACCCATTTGCTCTGTTATGTGGTTTGGTTAGCCTTTCTATGATCGTTATGCAAGGTGCAACATGGCTTCAAATGAAGACAACCGATCAAGTACACGTACGTGCTCGTAATGTTGCTCAACTGATGGGTCTACTAACAGTTGCTGCGTTTGTCGCTGCTGGTTTTTGGGTGCAAAGCATCGAAGGCTACGTAATCACAAGTGTGATTGATACTAATGCGGCGTCTGACCCGCTCAATAAAGAAGTGATCCGCGAAGCAGGTGCTTGGATGAATAACTTCGAGACATACCCAATGATGTGGGCGGCTCCAGTATTAGGTGTGGTGATGCCTCTGCTGGCTGTACTAGCGTCTCGTCTTGAAAAAGGTGGTATCGCATTCTTGGCATCAAGCCTTGGTAACGCAGGTATTATCCTAACAGCAGGCTTCGCGATGTTCCCATTCATCATGCCTTCGAGCTTAGAAGCAAGCCACAGTCTGACAATGTGGGATTCTACGTCGTCTGAGCTAACTCTGAACCTAATGACAGCAGTAGCAGCAGTGATGGTTCCGGTTATTCTTGGCTACACATCTTGGACTTACTATAAGATGTTCGGTCGCCTGGATAGCAAATACATTGAAGACAACAAAAACTCACTTTACTAAGGAGCGATAACTATGTGGTATTTCGCATGGATTCTAGGTGTACTACTTGCTTGTGCATTCGGTATTATCAACGCTCTTTGGTTAGAGCACTCAGAAATGATGGATAAAGACAGTGAGTAACCTCGCTGCGCAGGTAGCTAAGCTACATGCACCATTAGATAAGGCCCTGTTTAGGGTCTTATCGCTATTGTTAGGTTTTTATCATGTTGCGATGGTAATGTGGGACCCTGAAGCGTATTCCGCTTCCATAGGTGGCTTTAACGCCATTATCTCGCCATTACTAATATGGGCGCTCTGCTCCAGCATGGTATTTGGCCTCAGTTTTAAACCTCGCAATTGGTACTGGCAGGTTCTTTTTAGCCCGTACTTCTCGCTGACAATTCTGACTTACCTGACTTTAGTACGCTGGTTCTAAATCATTTCAGCAAACATCCATTTTTTATACGAGAAATAGCGCCCATCATCATGTTGGCGCTATTTTTTTTAAATATTTACGTTACTTAACTAACTTTTGCCTAAATGATAACAAGTTGAGTTATAGTAAAGCACTTCAATGATTTAAAAGGGCAACCCCGTGCAACAGAGCCAATTGAATTTTGAATGGCCGGTAACTGTGTATTACGAAGATACCGATGCTGGTGGAGTGGTTTATCACTCTAATTATCTCAAGTACTTTGAGCGAGCGAGAACGGAGCTTCTTCGCAGTGTGGGGGTTTCCCAGCACATTCTGTTGGAACAAAACATAGGTTTTGTAGTCCGACACATGGACATCGATTTTCTGCAAGGCGCCCGTTTAGATGACCATCTGGTCGTGAGAACAACCATTGCAGACGTGAAAAAGGCATCGTTAACCTTCTGTCAGGAGATCGTAAATCCTGAAGGGAAAACATTGTGTAAGGCAATGGTTAAGGTAGCATGTATCGACAACGAGAAAATGAGGCCAATTGCTATGCCTCAATCAATAGTTATGGAGTTAACCCACAGTGACCGCTGATATTTCAATGCTTGACCTATTTTTACAAGCAAGTCTACTCGTAAAAATGGTGATGTTAACCTTGCTGGGTATGTCGATTGCTTCTTGGGCAATGATCATTAAGCGCAGCAATGTCTTGTCTGGCGCGGCAAAAGCAGCCGAGACATTTGAAGATAGTTTTTGGTCAGGGACAGATCTTTCAATTCTTTATCAAAATGCGAAAAAGCGTAAAGATGAACTGGGTGGTACAGAAGAAATTTTCTACTCAGGCTTTACTGAATTTGCGCGTTTAAGAAAATCCAACTCAGATTCACCAGATTACATCATGGAAGGCACGGGCCGCGCGATGCGTGTAGCCGTTGCTCGTGAAGTGGATGAACTAGAAACCAGCTTGCCGTTTCTAGCGACGGTTGGTTCAATTAGCCCTTACATCGGCCTATTCGGTACCGTTTGGGGGATTATGCATGCGTTTATCGCGTTAGGTGAAGTGAAGCAGGCGACGCTTGCTATGGTTGCACCGGGTATTGCAGAAGCACTTGTTGCAACCGCAATGGGTCTGTTTGCAGCGATTCCGGCTGTAATGGCATACAACCGCCTAAGCAATAAAGTGAGTAAGTTAGAGCATAACTACGCGACTTTCTCTGAAGAATTCCACAGCATTTTGCACCGTCAAGCGATGGCTGGGCGCGAAAACAGCCACAAGGAATAACTAATGGCTGGGTATCAACGAAAAAAGAGAAAGATGACGGCCGAGATCAACGTCGTACCGTATATCGACGTAATGTTGGTACTGTTGATCATCTTTATGGTGACGTCACCGTTTGTCACTCAGGGTGTCGATGTAGAGCTACCGAAAACCTCTACCGCAAAATCAACGTCTGATATGGCAGGTGACAGCGACGCAAGCTTCATCATTGTTGAGATCGATAAAGATGGCAATCTTGGTTTGAGCGTGAATGATGAAGAAGTCACTCGCGGTTTATCACTACAAGATATTATCGTTCGTGTTAAAGCGGAGATCTCCTTAAAACCGACCTCTCCAGTTGCTGTGGGTGGTGACGCTGCAACCCCTTATGCAGAAGTGGTTCTGGTTCTGGACGAGCTAAGTCGAGCAGGAATCCCGAAAGTCGGGCTACTGACAGACATCAAGGAATAATTTTTCTTAAAGATATGAAAGATAGTAAGCCTAGAAAAAAGAGTGATAGTACGAAGCCGATATTCATATCGGTTTCTCTTCACGCCTTACTGGTGGTTGCGCTGGTTTGGGGGGCTGATTTTACCATGTCTAAGCCCGAGCCTTCTGGTCAGATGGTTCAGGCAGTGGTGATTGATCCCTCTATGGTTAGGCAGCAAGCGCAACAGATTCGTAGTCAACGTGAAGAAGCGGCGAAGAAAGAGCAGGATAGGCTTGATAAACTTCGTCGTGAAAGCGAGCAACTTGAAAAGAATCGTCAAGCTGAAGAAGAACGCATTCGTAAGCTGAAAGAGCAGCAAGTGAAAGAAGCGAAAGCGGCTCGAGAAGCAGAGAAGCAACGTGTTCAGAAAGAAAAGGAACGTTTAGCAGCGGAAGAGCGTGTTCGTAAAGAAAACGAACGAGCTGCTAAGCTAGAGACAGAACGCAAAGCGAAGGAAGAGGCGATCAAAAAGGCAGAGCAAGAGCGTTTAGCGAAAGAAGCTGCTATTGCCAAAGCTGAAAAAGAGCGTCTAGCTCGTGAAAAAGCAGCGAAAGAAGCGGAAGAAAAGGCTGCAAAAGCGGAAAAAGACCGCTTAGCGAAAGAGAAGGCTGCAAAAGAGGCGGCAGAGAAAGCTCGTAAAGAACAAGAACGGTTAAAACGTTTGGAACGTGAAGCGAAAGAGCAAGAAGCGGCACTAAACGACATCTTTGCAGGGCTAGAAACGGAAGCTGGACAAAATAACGTGGCGCGAAATCGTTTTATTGACGATGAAATCGCACGCATGTCAGCTATCTATATTCAAAATATTCAGCAAAGACTTATCAAAGATGATTATTTGTTGGGGAAAGAGTGTAAAGTCAAAATGAAGCTGATTCCAACGGGGTCGGATATGCTCGTTTCTGGCGTAACCGTTGTAGGTGGAGACTCTAGAGTGTGTGCAGCGACCAAAAGCGCAATTGCAAAGGTCGGCTCGTTTCCTAAATCTTCGGAAGCTTCTGTCAACGAAAAACTTAAAGACATCAACTTAACTGTTGCATTGGACTAAAAGGAATAAGCCGTGATTAAACGCTTTCTAATAGGAATGTTTGTACTGCTCTGCAGTATCTCGAATGTAGCAAACGCTGCACTGGAACTGGTTATTACTGACGGTATCGACTCGGCACGCCCGATTGGGATTGTTCCGTTTAAATGGGAAGGGACGACTAAGCTACCCCACGACATGTCAGCGGTGATCGCATCCGATTTACAACGAAGTGGCAAATTTAGCCCAGTCCCAACCAATAAAATGCCACAAACACCCTACAGTGATGCAGAGGTCAATTTTGACGCATGGACCGGGTTAGGTGTTGATGCGGTACTAACGGGAAGTATTACTCAAAATGCGGATGGTAACTACCTGATTAACTATCAGCTTGTTGACGTGATTCGTGGACAGCTGACGCAAGGGCAGAGCAAAGCGTTGAACGCAGATGGCGAGTTGGTGCTGGCTCAAGATCACGTATTGTTTAACAAGCGTGCCACTGTACCTGGCGAACGCATGCGTGAATATGCGCATCGAATTTCAGATTTGATTTACCAAGAATTAATTGGCGAACGTGGTGCTTTTCTTACACGCATCGCGTACGTGGTGGTGAATGAGAAAGATACCAAATATCCGTATCAACTACGTGTGTCTGACTACGATGGTTACAATGAGCGTTTAGTATTGCGTTCTAAGCAACCACTTATGTCGCCAGCGTGGTCGCCAGATGGTAAGAAACTTGCTTATGTAAGTTTCCAAAATGGCCAAGCTGAAATCTTCATCATGGATATTTATACTGGCAAGCAAGAAAAAGTGACATCATACCCTCGTCATAATGGTGCGCCACGATTCTCTCCTGATGGCAGTAAGTTAGCATTGGTATTGTCTAAATCGGGTTCGTTGCAAGTTTATACGCTTGATCTAAGAACACGTAAATTGACGCAAATTACTCAGGGTAGATCGAACAATACTGAACCATTCTGGCATCCAGATGGAAAATCCCTTGTATTTACATCGGATAGAGGTGGAAAACCTCAGATTTATCAAGTAGATTTGGCAGGTGGTACTCCAAATCGTCTGACTTGGCAAGGTAGTCAAAACTTAGGTGGACAGATTACGCCTGACGGCCGCTTCCTTGTCATGGTGAATCGCACCAACGCGGGATTCAATATAGCGAAGCAAGATTTGGAGACAGGCTCAGTAGAAGTATTGACGAAGACTTTACTTGATGAGTCACCAAGCATCGCGCCAAATGGTGGGATGGTTATTTACAGCTCTACCTACAACAAAACCAACGTACTTTCGATGGTTTCGATAGATGGACGCTTTAAAGCTCGATTACCGGCAACAAATGGTAGAGTTCGTGCTCCAGCATGGTCACCGTTTTTGTAGCAAGTAAGTATTAATAACTAAGGAAAATATAAAAATGCAACTAAACAAAGTTCTTAAAGGGCTACTAATTGCACTACCAGTACTAGCAGTTACAGCGTGTAGTTCAAGTGACGACGCAGCAAATGCAACTGGTTCTGAAACTAACCAAACAACGTCTGGTGTAGCAGGTGGTGTTGATACAACAGTTGTATCTCCAATCGATCAAGCTGGTCAACTTTCTGAACAAGAACTTAAAGAGCAGGCTCTACGTGAGTCTCAAACAATCTACTTTGCGTTTGATAACTCAACAATCGCAGCAGATTACGAAGAAATGCTAGAAGCGCACGCAGCTTACCTAAGCAAAAACTCTTCTCTACGTGTAACAGTTGAAGGCCATGCAGACGAGCGCGGTACGCCAGAGTACAACATTGCACTAGGTGAGCGTCGTGCAACTGCAGTTGCTAAATACCTTCAAGCACTAGGTGTTCAAGCGGATCAAATCTCAATCGTGAGCTACGGTGAAGAGAAGCCTCTTCTACTAGGTCAGTCTAACGATGTATACGCTAAGAACCGTCGTGCTGTTCTAGTATACTAATTAAGGAAAAACCTTATGTTCAGTAACCTTAAGCGCGTTATTACGCTTACGTTACTGGCAAGTGCAGCGGGCTCCGTGCTCGCTGCACCAGCTCCAGTATCTGATCTAAGCGGCAGTAATGCAGCATCCACTCGATCTAGCTCAAACGACGTACAACGTCTGGAAAAAATGTTAGAAACCAGAAACCGCGTTCAAATTCGTATGCAGCAGCAAGTAGACGAAATGGCGCTAGAAATCAGTGAACTACGTGGTCAGCTGGAAAAGAACAACTACGACATGCAACAAATGTTGAAGCGCCAACGAGAGTTGTTTATCGAACTGGATAAAGTGCGTGGTCAAGTCAGTGCCGCTCCAGCAGCTGCAATCAGTGACAATATCACTAACGAATCTCCGCAAGGAACGTACAGCACGAACGCAAATGAGCAAACGGCTTATCAAAATGCCGTTGACTTGATCCTTAAGGAGCGAGATTACAACGGTGCCATCGCTGCGTTTCAAAAATTTCAGACAGACTTTCCTGATTCGACATTTGCCCCTAACTCCCATTACTGGTTAGGTCAGCTCTACTTTGCTAAGAAGCAAGACAAAGAAGCGGTAAAAAGTTTTGCAGCTGTTGTGTCTTACAAAGACTCAAACAAGCGTGCAGATGCGTTAGTCAAGCTTGGTGACATTGCTAGCAGAAACAATAATGCTGCACAGGCAAAGAAATACTATCAACAAGTTGTGAACGAATACCCAGATAGTGCTTCAGCCAAACTGGCAAAAGAGCACTTATAGAATGAATTTGGAGCGCAATGCGCTCCTTTTTGTTTTTGGCTAGAACGTGCAGAAAGTCATCCAACTTATTCGGGGTTAAACTGGCATCTTGAATACGGTTAGGGTTACAATACCCAGATTACTGGAAGTTGCGTAGAGCAAGAGCAATGAGCCATATACTAGATAAAATCGAAACAGTTTACCCATTTCCGCCAAAACCAACGCCTCTGTCAGACAGCGAAAAGCAAGCGCACATCGCGAACATTAAAAAGCTGCTGAAAGAAAGAGACGCGGTATTGATCGCCCATTATTACACTGATCCTGAAATTCAAGCACTTGCTGAAGAAACAGGCGGCTTTGTTGGTGATTCACTAGAAATGGCGAAATTTGGTAATCGTCACCCTGCAAGCACGCTGATTATTGCTGGCGTTCGTTTTATGGGAGAATCAGCAAAGATTCTTACGCCTGAAAAACGCATTTTAATGCCGACATTAGAAGCAGAGTGTTCTCTTGATTTAGGCTGCCCAGCAGACAAGTTCACAGAGTTTTGCGATGCGCATCCGGATCATACGGTTGTGGTTTATGCAAACACCTCTGCTGCTGTTAAAGCACGCGCTGATTGGGTTGTGACATCAAGTATTGCTCTTGAAATCGTTGAGCACCTGGATGCTGAAGACAAGCCAATTATTTGGGGACCAGATCGTCATTTAGGCTCGTACATTGCGAACAAAACAGGTGCAGATATGCTTCTGTGGCAAGGCGAATGTGTGGTGCATGACGAATTCTCAGCAGATGCACTGCGTAAAATGAAGTCAGTTTACCCGGATGCAGCTATCCTCGTTCACCCTGAATCACCTGCCAGTGTGGTTGAGCTCGCGGATGCCGTTGGTTCAACTAGTCAGCTAATCAAAGCGGCGAAAGAGCTCCCTCAGCAAAAAATGATTGTTGCAACGGATAAAGGCATTTTCTTTAAAATGCAGCAGCTTGTGCCTGAGAAAGAGTTAATTGAAGCGCCAACGGCAGGCGCGGGTGCGACGTGTCGCAGCTGTGCACATTGCCCTTGGATGGCGATGAATGGTCTTAAAGCGATTGAATCAGCACTACAAGATGGCGGTAAAGAGCACGAAATTTTCGTCGATGAAGAGGTTCGAGTGAAATCGCTTATCCCTCTTAACCGTATGTTGCAGTTTGCTGAAGAGCTTAATATGCAAGTTAAGGGCAACGCCTAATTTAGTGAAATACATCACATTCAAAAACCAGCGAACAGTCGCTGGTTTTTTTCTATCTGATTTATAATTTAACTTCAGATACTTAATGGAATTGCTGTGGTAAGTGTATGACCGTATGGTTGTTTTTCAAAAAATGGTTAACGTCTAACGTTTTTCATCTGAGTAACCGAAACCTGATCCTAATCAGTTTAGTTTATTTCGTTGCTTCATGGGTTTTGCTGTATTTAGCAGGTGAAGACGCATTAACGGAAAATCTATCGACGTTTATCTACTATCTCATGGTGACTGCTTCAACCGTCGGTTACGGTGACTATTCTCCCCAAACGGGTTATGGGAAGTGGATAGTGGTTTTGTTTATTATTCCTGGTGGTTTAAGTCTTTTTGCAGCCATTTTGGGACGTATTGCTAGTGGTGCCATCGATTATTGGCGAGCGGGCATTTTAGGGAAACGGAGAGTACGAGTGGAAAACCATATTTTAATTCTTGGCTGGAATGGTCAGCGCACCATCCATTTAATTCGTATGCTTCAGCATGAGGAAGAAGGTAAGCGACCAATTGTACTTTGCAGTCGTTCTGATATTGAAAATCCACTGCCGGGAGAGATAGAGTTCGTCAGAGTGAACAGCTATACCGACAGCCAACAAATGCAACTGGCGAACGTTGCAGATGCAAATTGCATTATCGTTGATAATTTAGAGGATGATATTACGCTTTCTGCCTCTTTATACTGTGCAAACATAAACCCGAATGCGCACCTATTGGCTTATTTTAAGGACGAAGCGTTGGGCCAGTTATTGAGCCAACATTGTCCTAAAGCTGAATGTATTCCTGCCGTAGGCGCGGAAATGCTGGCGAAGGCGGCGGTCGATCCCGGCTCAAGTGCTTTGCATCAGGAACTTCTCGCATCAACGCGTGGAATGACGCAGTATTCGACCATCTACCCTCAGGCGTTACCTTCAACGACAGTGGAAGCGGTGTTCACGCATATCAAGAAAGCGTATCAAGCCACTTTGATTGCGATAGATTCAGGTAATGGTATTGAGCTTAACCCGGAGTTAAAGCGGGAAATCCCAGCAGGCTGTAAGATCTTTTACATCGCGGATGAGCGCGTGGACGCCTTCGATTGGAGTGTGTTGGCGTCTAACTAACACAACTCTCTTTTGTTTTGAAGATGCCCCATTTCGTTGAGAAGTGGGGCATTTTTTTCGTTAGTTATTACGACTAGCACTCGTTATACGAGGCATCAGTTACGCGCTGAGTTAGTGTGTGTGAGCGTGCGCGTGTACGTGGCCTTTCTTCTCGACCGCCATTTCAACTTCGACTTTTCCTGCGTGCTTAAATGTCAGCGTCATTGGGAAACGATCACCTTCTTTGTACGCCTTTTCAGGATTAAAGATCATTAGGTGGTAGCCTCCAGGCTTGAACATTTCTGTTTGCTTCGCGGTAATCTTCACGCTGTCTATCTGCTTCATTTTCATCATTCCGTCAGCCATCTCGTGAGTGTGAATCTCCACTCGCTTTGCTACGGGTGTCGTTGCGTCAATTAGGAAATCATCAACGTCAGAATTGTTCTTAAGTTGGAAAAATCCCGCGATTACCGTTGCTGTAGGAGGGGCTTCTCGGCTCCAAGGGTGATCAATCTGGATGTTGCCTTTGTGATAGTCATGCGCAATAGAAGCTGAGCTAAACAGCGCGCAAAGAGCAAGAGAGAACGTTTGAAGGGACTTTTTCATTAAATACTTTTTCATCATTTATTCCTAAATCAGTTAAACCACTTAAGTGGAAATACACTCAGTTTTTGTTTGGCAAATTATAGTGTTTGCTTGTATGCCAAATGGATAATTCGTTGTTTATGCGTAAACAAAGAATGGTGGTGACTGTTTAGGAGCGATGGATAGGTATAGATTCCTTCTGCAACTAATATGTTGATAGTTTGGAATGGTAGGGGAAAAACGAGCAAGCCAAAGAGTCATCGCTGTCAGTATTAAAGCAGCAACGATGGCGGATATTTTGCAAACATCTAAAAGTGGGCAGCTAAATTTGAGTGGCTCATGAACACTATCTAAGGTGACAGTTTCATCATCATTCGCCTCAATTAACTCGCTCACATCTACCCATTTAAAGCCCTCAGAAGTACACAGGAGGATCTTCTCGTCTTGCGCATCTGACAGCCAGTTTCCGTTATGGACTTGGGATGGGTTCAGCACCATGGTGGCGAGGAGGTAAATTTGAAACAATAGAGCAGCAATGACGTACAGTGCCATCACCTTATGTATGCTCTTGTTGTTTCTAACGTTTCTCATCGATTTTCTGCAATAGATGTAATGCGGGGGCGAATATTAGCAAGTGCGCTAACAAAATGTAACTCGGTGTTTATAAATAAGTGATGTTGGCGTGAACTTATTGCAGTTGAAACAACAGCCTTAGTCTTCAAAAAAAGAGAGTATCCAAAAAGAAAGCCGCTGAATAAAAACAGCGGCTCTTTTATACTAATCAAAGTGATTTCATTGGGTATTGCTATTCTGCATTAGCGAGCGAAGCGCCACGCATTGTTAAACCGCATAACATCATTGGAATAGAGTTAAAGATCTCTTCGAATTGCTCTAGTCCCTCAATACCTTGCTCAGCAAGTGTCGCGATTGATGTTTCTGGATCGTAAAGCATACTCAAAGATAACAACACACCGCCTAATAGCGCGCTATCTTCGCTATCTTCCGGCATGATGGTTTCCCAATCATCACGTGATAATTGCCAGCCTTGAAGTAAACCTTCACAAAAGTCGCGTGCCGCTTCGTTTACAATTTCTTCTTCGTCCAGCACACATTCAGAAGGCCACTGCCAACGGTTTTCAAGTAGCGCAGGTCGGTACTCATTCCACATCGCAATGATATGTTCAATGTAGGTTTCTAGGTGCTCACCATCGGAAAAAGGTGCGACTTCTTCTCCTCCCCATAAGAAAGGAAGCCATTCTTGAGGAGCCAACAGGTTTGGCGCAGCGGCCATCGCCGTTACAAAACCGCGCGTTTTCGCTTCGTTAATAAGTTTGTCTTGTAACTCTGGTTGAGAGAGAAGTTCTTGTAGAGTCAAAGTGATTTACCATAAATGTCGATGAGTTGTGATGCAGCAATGGTAACAGGCGATGTGAACGATAAAAAGGTTGAAGGGTTTAAATATTCACTATAATTTTTGATAAACAATATAAATTCAGTTGGCTATGGATATCCAATCTTCCCTAAAACGAAAGAGCATGCTCGCGCTGGCCTTGTACCTAGTTGTGGTTGTTACATTGATCGGTACAGTCAGTTATTTAGTCGTAGAGCCTCCAACACGGAAGCAACTGGAACGAAATCTAGACTTACGCACCGAGTTGATCTCATCCTACATTCAAGCGCCCGTTAATCGCTCATTGGGTTTGCTGCACAGCATTATCGTCATTGGCAGCAGTAATGAATCGCCAAGTAGTAAGGCAGAACATCTACAAAGTTTGTTTTCTCTGACAGAAGGTGTCGCCGTCAGTGGTGGGTTATGGCCGGCCCCTTATTCACAAAGGCCCGATCTTGCTTACTCAAGTCAGTTCTTTAATCGCACCGACGATGGAACAGTCGAACGTATCTATTCTTATGACTCTCCTGAAGCTGGCGGATACGACCACGAAGATTGGTACACGTCCGTTATCAATGCACCTGCTGGCACGGTGTCTTGGTCTCGTGTTTACGTTGACCCATTTACTCAAGTACAAATGATTACTGCCTCTGCACCTTATTATATAAACGACCAGTTTGCGGGCGTTGCGACGGTTGATGTGTCGTTAGAAGAGCTTGTCGGTTTTGTTCGTCATCACGCGGAAGAGTATGACTTAGGCGTGTACTTAACGGATTCTTATGGAGAAGTGATCCTAAAGCACCATTTTAAACGCTTAGATGGTGAACACATTGGGCGGCATACATTTGGTAACTTCAATTGGAATGTGGATGTGGTCAACGCAAAGCGGATTGTTGATGATCAGGTGTATGAAGTGGTTTCCAAAGTTGAAGCCGGTTTGATGCCGATTATGTTGATCTGCGTGATGCTAGGATACTTCTTTATCAACAGATACCTTATATCCCCAATCGTTTTAATTGCGCAGAGGGTCGATGATTCCAAAGAAGGGGGGATCATTGATATTAACTACAATAGCAACGATGAAATTAAGCAACTCATTGATAGATTTAATCAGAAAACCGTTTATTTAGAGGAAGAGAAAAAGAAAGCACTTGCCTCGACCCAAGCCAAAAGCGCATTTTTGGCCACGCTTTCCCACGAGATTAGAACTCCGATGAATGGTGTTTTGGGGACCGCGCAGATCCTGCTAAAAACCCAATTAGATGACAACCAGCGCAGACAATTACGCTCACTGTACGAGTCTGGTGATCATATGATGATGTTGCTGAACGAGATCTTAGACTTCTCTAAAGTCGAGCAGGGAAGAGTAGAGCTAGAGAGTAGCCCTTTCCCATTCGATTCAATCATTGGAAGCCTGCATAGTACTTACTTTTCTCTCTGTGCTGAAAAAGGGCTTGAGTTCCAAGTCATATCGGACGTGCCGGAAGATCGTTGGTATTGCTCTGATAAAGCACGCCTGCGTCAGATTCTGTTTAACTTACTCAACAATGCAGTCAAGTTTACGTCAGAGGGAACCGTAGAAGCGCACTTTAGTGAACAGCGCATTAACGATGAAGATTACCTCCAAATCAAAGTGTCAGATACGGGAATTGGTATTCCTGAAGACGCGCAAGAGAAAATCTTTAAACCCTTTGTACAGGCAGAGTCTTCTACGACACGCCGTTTTGGAGGAACCGGGTTAGGATTGGCGATTGTCAAACAGTTGTGTGAACTGATGGAGGGAGAAGTTCGTGTGACCAGCACTTTGGGAGAAGGGTGCTGCTTTGAAGTCACGATTAAAATGCAGCAATGCAAAGCAACAGCACCTACGGTCCGTTCACATAACAGTCATAGGTACACTGGCCTTAAAGCGTTAATCGTTGAGGATAACCGCACCAATGCCGCGATTCTGAGCGCGCTGCTGTCTCATAAAGGGTTTAGCTGCGAATGTTCAGTAAATGGGAAGGAAGCAGTCCAAGCCGTGACTAATGGGGAATATGACCTCGTACTTATGGATCACCATATGCCCGTCATGGATGGCGTTGAGGCGACACAAGCGATTCGATCTTTACAAATAAAGCAGAGCAAAGTGCTCATATTTGGTTGTACAGCGGATGTTTTTCCAGAGACCCGAACGCTCATGAAAAGTGCTGGCGTTGATTCGATTATTGCCAAGCCAATCGACGAAATAGAGCTTGATGATGCGCTCTCGCAGTTCTCAGAGCAGCTTTATCAGTTCAAAGATCGTTTAGATAAACGCCTACACGCGTGAATGTGATTCCCAAGCTAGTATGAGAGCTAAAGATCATGTAGAGAATAAATCGACCTTAGGCGAACCAAGCAGTTTGGTTGAATCGTCAGCTGATTAGTCACATAGTGAGCAAACAAACCGATAAGTCAGGATTTTTTAGGGATTAAGCTTGACCTAACCCAGTAGAATCATTAAATTAGCGCCTCGTTGGTTCGCAATACCAACCACAATTTGATTCGGTGAGTTGTCCGAGTGGCTGAAGGAGCACGCCTGGAAAGTGTGTATACGGCAACGTATCGAGAGTTCGAATCTCTCACTCACCGCCACATTCTTGAAGAAAGACGTCCTAGGGCGTCTTTTTTTGTGCCTAAATAAACTAATTCTTGTCAAAATTAAAATTGTTCAATTCAGTTAATCGAGAGAAGTAAGCTAATTAGTTTTATAGATTGGCACTCAAGTCCGCTCTTCATCCTAAACTACAAAAAACTAATAGCATTAAAAATGCTTCAATTCTGCGTTTAACATTTATTTCGTAATGTGAGTCAAACAGGATAAATAGTTAAATGGTTTATTTAACAGTTTGTGAGAACTCGAAGCCTTGGTAGCATATACCGTATGCATATATAACCAGACGTGGCAGGACATCTTTTGAATCTAGCTCGAGCTCTCAGTATTCTCTCTAAATCTTCACCCTATGCGGTAAGCACGGAAAGAGAGCCAAATCATGACGTACTGACTAAATACAAAAGCCATATTTACATCAAAACCGATATAGAATCTGATTTTAAGCAAGTGCTTCTGTCTGCGAAAAAAGACGAAATCATCTTTTTGTGTGGCAGTAGTGGCGATGGTAAATCGGAAATTTTGACTCAATACAGCCAAAAACATAAAGCAACGCACGATTTTCATCTTGATGCGACACACAGCTTCAACCCTAGCGAGACGGCTATTCAAGCTCTAGATGAGAGATTCACACAGTTCAAAGGAAATGACAAGCCACTCGTTGTTGGCATTAATATTGGTATGTTGGGTAACTATGCTGAGGAAGGTGCTGACCAACATAACGATGTGAAAGCGTCAATAAAGGCTTTTCTGGAAAATCAATCGGACGACATTCCAGCAAACCATACATTTCTAGATTTCGAACAGTATCCGAAATTTACTCTTGGCCATGAAGTAAGCACATCCGATTTTGCCGCTCAATTTCTTGCTCGCTTAACTGAGCCAACTTTAGATAACCCGTTTTATGCGCTCTACGACAGTGAAGTGAAAAAATCTGGTCACAGCGTACTGACTGCAAACTACGCTTTATTGGGGTTGGAGTCCGTTCAAAAGAACATTATCGCTCTGTTACTCAAAGCGCGTTTGATCAAAGACCAATTTTTAACAGCTCGTGCTTTACTGGATTTTGTCTTCCAGATCTTAGCTATGGAAGAAGGTTACCTGTTCGACAACTTGTTCTCCGGTGCGGATAACGAATTGCTAGAGCATATTCAGAGCTTTGACCCAAGCAATATTCATACTCGCAAGATTGATGAGTTTGTTCTGCAATTTGGTTTAGGCATTGAAGAAGATGGTTTTACTCAGTTGAAAGAACAAGTGAAACCGCTCGGTGTATTTGATGTGTCAAATGCTGCTTCTTACCTTCGTATGGTTTACTTGCTCAAAGATGAAGAGCAGTTTGCAAATAAATACATTAACGACTTAAAAGTCGACTTCGATAACTCTTTAGTGAATCAGTACGCGAATACTTGGCTGCTTCACCGTGAGTTTGATGGTTCTGGTAAACAGAAAAAAGAGTTAAACAAGTTCTATAAAGACATCCTAATTTCGGCGATTCATCGTTACTGTAATCGTAACTCTCCAACGCTCGATAAAGACCAATTTTTTATCTCAGAATACAACGGTTTTAAAACCGCAGCAGAGCTTGAGGTGAAACCTGATTTTACAGCTATCAAAACTCAAGGTGTTGGCAAAATTGGTTCTTTCAATGCGCACATCCGTGCTGATGATAACGCACTGCTTCCAATGCCAATAAGTATTAACTTACTCGAATTGCTAGAAAAGATTAACCAGGGGTATCGACCTAACAAGCACGATAAAAACGCGGTGCTTCTGCTAGATGAGGTGATTGAACAGATCATCACTGTTGCAAACGAGAAGAACACCCTGTTTATCCTGAAAAATGATAAGCGCTACAAGATCGTCAATGAAGATGACGAGTATTTCGAAGTGAGTGGTATTTAAGATGACAATGGATAAATACATCAAACCGTTTAATCCGAAGTTGCCACAAACGGCGGAAGACGTACCCAATAAAAACAGCTTGAACAGTTATTTGCCAATTCGTACCAAAGGTAATGACTTTGATAGCGATGCGGTGATTGGCCTTGTATTGCGTGGGTTATTACGTAAGAAGATTGAAGGCTACAAATACGAAGATTTTGTCTCTGATTGTCAGTCTGCGTTTGAAGAGAAATTAGGCGAAGAAGAGTTTTGGGAAGTACTACGAGAGATGTACTTTGATAACAAAGACATCTTCTCTGTGAGTCCTGAGCTTTTGCTATTTCGTGCGCAAAAAGGTGAGTTTGTAGCAGGTGACTCTCGTGTTGCTTCTATGTTTACCAACTTACTTCAGAACATGCGTGTCGAAGAGTTTGACGCAAAACTCAACTTTATCGAACGAGAGATGCTTTCAACTCTGCGTGACAAGATGAAAAGCGATTCATCGATGCAAGCAAGTGAGCATCCATACTTGCCATACCTATCTAAAGCATTTCGTGATGATTTGAAGTTTTTGGCAAGTCGACCTAAGTACCTATTAAGTGAAATCGAATCGTTTTTGTCTTTTTACGGTTTTGCTTACACCGCTCAGTTAAGCCTATCGCTCACAGATTGGCGCTCTGGTGAGGAGCCAACAGCCAAGCCGTTGTACTTCATCATGGATCATGAGCGTGCTAGCAATGAGCGTACGCACATCAAAAATCACGGTTACAAGCTTTTCAATGAATCGGCAACTCGTTTGTTCCCAATGTTGACAATGCTAGAACTTCTCCAGCCAGGCATGGGTGACAAGAGCGCTGCCAAAATACCATTGTGGGCGATTTCAAAGGGTATTCAAGAATCCCGCTACGAACACCTAAAGAGCGACTTAGAGAACTTTGCTCGAGCATTTAAAGCACAGCGTGGACTTGATACATCACTTGATGAATCGGAATCTGCGCTGGACTGGCTTGGCAACATCATGAAGTTAGCCATGGCACAGTTTAGTATCGGCGAGCGATTCAACATCAACAAAAAATACGTTTCTGAAGTAGAAAAGTATCTTGCTGCTCACTTTATTCAAAGCCGAGGCCGCAGTGGTCGAGTGTTGGTACTTAACCAAGACTACATCATTTTATTAACCAACCTTGTTGTTGGAGAAAAGGACAAACTCCGTTTCCACGAACTGATTGCCGCATTTAAACAACGTGGCATTTTCGTTGATAAACAAACCGAACAAGAATTAATTAAATTCTATGAGCGCATTGGTAACGTCGAGCGCATGAGTGATAGTGGAGACGCAGTTTATGTCCGTAAAACAATTTGAGACCTTTCTAGTCGAGCAGTTTCTGGCTGATGCTGAAGCTCACATCAAGGCAGGCTTCCGTTATCAGTTCAAGTCACCAGATAGCGAAAATAGTGTGCGTTTGTACCAAGCGATGATTGCACATTCACAAAGTAGTATTAGTGCGAGCAACGGTATCGAGCTGCCATTTATTCAGTTGTCTAACTGTAAGATCGTACCTGTTATTCATAGTGAAGATCCTGCTGAGTACCAAGGCTTTACAGAAAACTATATCTCTCACCTACGTGATGAAGTCGCAAGCCAGTCAGGCTACTTGAAGGGCTGCGCGCTGGTGGTAATTCACAATAGCTTGTTGGATACCTTGATTAACTCAGCAGAAGATCTGGCTCAGCTTGGTCAGGTGTGGAGCCCAAGCAAGATCAAAGCGGCGATGAAAGGGCTGATTGATCAACAAGACAAAGGCCGTGATGTGTCTAATTGTCTTTTGGATGACCAGTTTGATGCGATCCTTGAAGATGGCGCGACCATGTTCGGTTTTGAATCACTATACAAAGCTGTTGAAGATGGTGAACTGCGCTTCAATGAACTTGGTATGTTTGAAGATCCGCTCGTTGCAGAGATGAGCGGTAACCCGAAACAAATCAAAAAACGTTTGGAAGACAACCGTGCACTCTATGAAGAACTTTCTTTTGAAGTGGAACACTTCGGTGATCAGCTTCAGGATCGTTTGAAGTCGTTCGGTGAAAAATTTATTAACGAAAATTTCTCTGAAACTGATGCGTGGAAAGATGTTGAGTATGAAGCGTTTCTGCAAGAGAAAAAACGCAATGCACAGCAGCAACTTGTCCTTGAAGAAGAGCAAGCTAGCGAAGGCATGACCATTACTGCGCGCAACCGTGCAGAAACTAAAGCTGGTATGCGTGATCGCCACCTTATTATTGAGCTTGATGAAGGCGTCAATGACTTTGAATTGAAGTTGATTTTCCAAGGTGCAAGCAATCTAGAAAAGATCCAGTTTAAAATTCAACCAGCTAAAGCGCTTGGTAATCAAGAAGTGATTTCAACGCTGAATGGCCTGAAGACGACCCGAGCAAGCTTGAAAGGCACATACAACAACGAACCGTTGTTCTTCAACCTAGCGCTCAAGCGCGAGAACAAGTCTGAGGTCTATAACTTCCGCTGTCTCGTTATTCGCAAGGGTGAATTTTACATTGAGCCATTCAAAAACATCTTCTTGATCGAGCCAGCGCCTGCTAAGCAGCGTTTAACCTTGAACATGGAAGAGAACAAGCTTCAGATTCGAGCTGAAGAGGGTACGACTTGTTCTTTGACGGATGCAAAACAAGTCGTAGACGTAGCAGAACACTCGCTGGTGGACTTTGAGGCGCTGGCCAATGAAGCGGATGAGATTGACTTCGCTGTTAAATCAGGCGACAACCAGCTTAAGTTCAATGTTGAAGGTGCAGTAGCGACAGACTCGTTGAGCTTGCCATTGTTACTCAACCGAGGCCGCTACCATAAGTTATTCAAAGATGAATACAACGGTGAGTTTTACTCCCCAAAAGGTAAAGTTGGCATCGATAACAGCGAATTTGTTGTACCTGGTGTTCGTCTAAAACTGCTGCGCTGGGAAGAGGCGTTCATCAATGACAAAGTCGTGTCTATTTCTGACTCTGACACAATCAAGTTGGGTGATGTACAAGCCATTGATGACGCTATGCATTCATCCTATGTCGAATTGTATGATTATCTTGAACAGCGCCGTAGTACGCCATCCTTAGCTTCTTGGGGGGATGATTTCACGACGCTTGCACAAAATGTAGTAGATGCAAGTCTTGCTTATTTTGAAGCGATCCCGACGGGAAGTATGCTGACCAAAGAGCAAAAAGCCGCGCTGCAAATTGGTTTGGTTAAATCTGAAGGTGAAGAATATTACTCTCCATTCCACCCGTTAATCTTGGCTTACTACCTAAATCTACGCAGAGTGATTCGTGAAGATGAAAGTTTCGCTAGCTTGCCAGATGTGACGTTTGAGCGCCTATCACCAAAAGGCTTGTTGCCATATGTTTATCATCCTCAGCATGAGTTTGCTTACAACCAACAAGTGAAAGAAAACGCCTTCTGGATTAAGTGTGTGCCACAAGAGAAGAGCTCACTCACTTTCGTTCGTAAGTTGGTTAAAGAGAAAATCGACGAGTTCCAAACCGCATTTAGTCAATTATTCACAGGTTCTGAAAAGAGCATCATCATTAACGCAGTGAATCAAGACAGCGCTGAAGAACTGTTTATGGGGCTAGTGGATTACATACGTAGCAATCAAGAGCAAGCGGCTTCGATTCACATCAACCTTTATGATGACAAACTCACGTTTAATGCGTTTGACCGCTTTGCAGAAACAGCAAATTACGATGAACTGAAAGAGTGGTTAGAGCTGAGTAAAGGTAAAGTACGTGAAGTGGCGGATACCATTATTGATATCCTTCGCACTCGTTTAACCTACAGCAAGTTTACTAATGAGCAGGCGAATAAAGACGGTCAGTCATACGCGCACCTCTCATTCTTCCGTAACAACGACAAAGTGGATTGTTCAGACATTGCAATCGAAGACATGGCTTCTGGTATTGCATGTGATGGTCTATTAACGGGTGACGCGTCTGAGAGTAAATCTGGCTCTTACTTTACTGGCTTTGGTTTGAAGGGAACGGATTATCAAGATCATCCCCACCTGATGATGGCTAAATACGTTGGTGCTTTACTCAAACCTGCGTTAAAACCAAACACGCAGTATCACGGTGCAAACGCGGTTGCGCTTGCAGTGAGTGAAGATTTCAAAGGTCTTCTAGAGCGATCATACGACAGCTCTATTTGGACTATCATCATTGATCCCAAAGTGACATTGGATTTCTTCCATAGCAACGAAGATGTCGTTTTGATTCACTATTCCGATCAGTACACCAGCTCATCCAGCTATGATGCGATAACTGTTACTGCTCAGCGTGGTCTGTTTGAAAAGGTCATCAAGCAAGGTGATGGTGGCCAGATCAATGAATTCAACGCATTCAACGGTGATTGGCTGTTGAAGATGATGACCTGCGCGCCAACCATCAACAAAGAGCGCAAAGGTGTTATTGGTGCTTATAAGTTTGTAACCAGCTTAGTTCACAACTCAGACATTACCTGGGTTCCGCTTTCTGTGGCAGAAATGATCCGTGTCTCAGGTAACATCGGCCTGAAAATGTCAGACAGTGAATTCTCGCGCAACGTTCATGGTTACAAAAAAGGTGAGATTTCTGATGATGTATTGCTCGTAGGCTTTAAAGGGCAAGACATGTATTTGCTACCAGTGGAAGTAAAAACAGGCTCAATTCCTGACTACAAAAAAGCAATTAAGCAATCAAAAGAGTTGTTGCGTTACCTGAGCGAAGATCTGCTTGGCAATGACAACCTTGCAAGCAAGCTTTACCGTGGTCTGTTCATGCGTCAAGTGCTCATGCAGGTAGACAAGTACCGCTTGTACAACGTGTTCGCTCCAGACTACTTTGACGCACTGCTAGACAACAAAGAAGAGTGGCTGAAAGGCGATTACTCGCTAGCAAAAGTTGCTGATTACCCAGATGGATTTGTTGTCAGTCATCTTGAGGGCGCAAGTTGCTTGCAACCAGAATACCAAATGTTGGAAGGCGTGCTAAAAGTCGACCTTCCGATGGGCTTGCTTCCTCGTTTGGTAGAAACGCCACTTCAAGATGTGCTTAACGAGTTAGATATCGTCAAGTTATGTCACGTACCGACCGAATATGTCCTAGGTGGAAAAACTCAAGCAGAAGTGCTCGAAGTCGACAGCCAAACAGATGTTACGAGTGAAAACGTAAACCAAGAAACAGCTGACTCTGAGATTGAGTTAAACACTGAAGCTGAAGAGGGTTGCTCTGATGTAGAAGAAGGACAAACAGCTCCGGAGAAAGACATTTCGGTGCAAGGTGCTGAAGCAGTAGATACCTTCAAGTCACAACCATCGGGCACTAACTTAAATGTGCTCTTTGGTCACAATGCTTTGACGCAAGCACCGCTGAACTGGGAACCAACCAATACGGCTAAGTTTATGAATACCAACACTGGTATCATAGGCACTATGGGTACGGGTAAAACTCAGTTCACTAAATCAGTGATTA
Organism: Vibrio japonicus; assembly: GCF_024582835.1. Taxonomy (NCBI): domain Bacteria; kingdom Pseudomonadati; phylum Pseudomonadota; class Gammaproteobacteria; order Vibrionales; family Vibrionaceae; genus Vibrio; species Vibrio japonicus. Next base: position 1,718,363 of record NZ_CP102096.1, on the reverse strand, counting down.
CACAGCTTTATCGCAATCGGGCAGACAACGTAAACGGTGCGCCAATTGGCATGCTTATTTTCGACTACAAATCTGATTATGTAGACGATAAGTTCCAACAAGCGACAGCGGGTAAGAAGTTTAACCTTCATAAACTGCCATACAATCCACTGAGTTTGTTTGGTGATACGCCAATGTTGCCTGTGCACACCGCGCGCGGCTTCTCTGAAACCATGGGTAAAGCTTTTGGCTTAGGACAAAAACAGCAACTACGTCTGCGTAAGCTGGTGGGTGAAGCTTATGAGTTGGCTGGTATTCGCAAAGCGGATCCAAGCACTTGGACAAAATCAGCACCAACAATCTCACAAGTATGGGACTTGTTTATTGAAACTGATCCAGATGAAGATTCGTTATACGCGGCACTTGAAAGCCTATACGAACTAGAGATTTTCGAAGATGACAACACCAAGTGTATGAGCCTTTACGATCTTGTTGATAGTATTACAGTTGTTGAGTTGGCAGGTTACCCATCAGAGATTCAAAACCTCGTAGTGGCATTAACACTGGATTTGTTCTACTCACAAATGCAGAAGAAGGGTAAGCCAGAAGTACAAGGCGATTTCCGACAAATCACCAAGATGATCTTGGTGGATGAAGCGGATAACTTCATGTCTCAAAACTTCCCAAGTTTGCGCAAGATCTTAAAAGAAGGTCGTGAGTATGGTGTTGGTGTGATTCTGTCTACACAAGACATTACGCACTTCCAAACTGGTGAGAACGATTATTCTAGCTATGTGCTTACTTGGGTAATCCATCGCGTCGCGAAGATCCGCCCACAAGAGCTAAAAGCTATGTTTGGTGTAAACGAAAAAGCTGAGCAAGAGAAGCTGATGGAAACCATCAACAAGCTAGAGAAGCACTACAGCCTATACATTGATGGCGCGAAGAAGATAGTCAAGATGCGAGATAGAGCATTTTGGGAGTTATAAAAATAATTAAAATTAAACTAAAGGTTACGTTTAATGGATAGTAAATATAGTACTCTTATTAATATTCTAGATAAGATTATTTCTGAAGCTCCGGCTAAATATAAGAAACTATACAGTGTCGATGATGACAAAAAACTAGAGCAAGCTAGATCTCGAGCATATATACATCTCTATCTCATGGCTAAGTTTGGTATGTTAGACTTTCTTGAGAGAGAGTTGCTGATACTGGACGGTTCAAATGATGGTGGTATTGATGCGTACTATATTGATACAGACAGTAAGTCTATTAACATAATACAATCTAAATTCAGACATAATAAGAAAAACTTTGAATCAAAAGAGATTGAAATCGATGAACTGTTAAAGATGGATATAACTCGTATTCTTGACGGTGAAAAAAATTGTGAAAATGGTAACAAATACAATGGCAAAGTTAAGGGGTTCCAAGACGCACTTGATAAATTGAAGCATAAAGCCAAGTATGAATATAACGTAATTGTTTTAGCCAATTGTAAATACGATAAAAATAAGTTAGAAAAACTTACGGGTGGTTATGAAAGTAAAGTTATTGATTTCAATTTGGCATACGATGAACTTGTATATCCTGTAGTTAGCGGTAATTACTATAGCCGAGATGATCTTGAGGTTAGTATTGATTTGTCTAACTCTCAACATCCTAGAATTCAATACAATGCTGACTTGGGTAGCGTAGATGCAAATATTACGGTGTTATTTGTTCCTACTATTGAAATCGCAAAAATAATGAATAAATATAAAAACGCCATACTCCACTATAACCCTAGAAGTTACTTGGATATGCGAAAGAACTCCGTAAACAGTGAAATTGTTAATACTTTAAAAGAAAGTAAGAATAATGAGTTTGCTCTCTATAACAATGGACTAACGATAGTATGTAGCGGTTGCTATTTTACTGAGAAGACAGGTAGGAAAAATAAAGCTTCTTTATCCATAAGCTTGCCACAGATAATAAATGGTGGGCAAACAGCATTTACTTTGAGCAAAATCTATGAAGAAGTAGAAGGCGACGAAGATAAAAAAAATGAGTATTTTTATGGTAAAGAAGTCTTAGTTAAAGTTATTTCTTTTGAGACTGATGAAGAAGATGATGATGAAGACAAACTCTCAGGGTTTCTTCCTGAACATTTAAAAATAGTAGAAAATGTTAGTCAAGCTACCAATCGACAAAACCCTATTGATGATGCGGACAGAAAAGCAAACCAGGAGAGCCAGGTTAGTTTTCAGAAATATGCATTTAAGCACTCAGGCCTGTACTATGAAAGAAAAAGGGGGGAGTTTGGAGATGGTATCGCTAAAGGTTATTTAGATAGAAGTATGCTCATCAAGAGAGATGATCTCGTTAGATGTTGTTTTGCATCTATTATTGAGCCGGGCTTGGCTAGAAGCGGCAGCAAGAAGCTGTTGTTTGGTAGTGATGGCGTTGATAGTTTTTTATCTGATGGCGAAAAGTATGAATCCTACATATATGCTGTTAAAGCTCTACTAAACTTGAAAGATATGGAGAAGCAACATCGCACATCGGATGATAAGTATAGTGTGTCTAAATTTGGAAGCGCATTTAGGTACGGTAAATATGCAGTTATTTCTGCAGTGTTTTCTAAATATTCACTCGATGAGATTCGCTCAAATTTAACGGTTGTCGTTGAAGATATAATGATAAGTTGGATTGATTTTGAAAATTGGATTAGAGAAGAAGGTTTTAAAGATAGCTTCCAAAATGATAATAATATGCTAAATTTCTACAAGGGCGCAAAAATAAAAACTGCTATAGAGCAATATTTCCCCAAAGTCAGCTAATAAAAATATGAAAGAATCCCCGGAATATTAATTCCGGGGACACATTTATTTAAAGTGATTTTGAAAGATGCGACAAAAATTTGTGGTTTCTAATCGAAGCAATCCCATCTTCAACATGTGCTGCCCAAGCTTGTTGGTAGTCTTTACTATCAAGCTCTGGGTAGTACATCTTCAAAACTAACTCAGTAACATCGCTAGTCTCACCGAGCCAAGTATATTTATCTAACACAAGTGAACCGTCTAGTTTAGCTTCTTGACCGCGGTAGCGGAAATCACTTTCAATTGAGCGGAAAAAGGCGATACGAGCGGACACGTTTGGTGTTATGCCAGTATAGCCTTTTAATTTCTTGAGCTGTTCTTCTGTTGAACGAGACAGGTTCATACGATTAGGTAGCATTACACTGCCTCCTTGGTAGTTTCTCTCCAGAAGTAACCTTCTTTCAACGTCGAAGACTTGGTTGCCCCGTCAAAACAAATTTCATAAGTACGAGCAATATCGTCTTGGATAAGGCTGGTGTAGTTTCTATCGATCTCTGTATCTGTTGAGAGAATCACAACCTGATGGCTGGCAGTAGGGAAGTAATTTTCTACCAATTTGTCACGGTGATGTGAGTCTAAGCGACCTAATGGCGTATCGATAATAATAGGAAGCTTGCGACCAGATGTACGACCAAGCGCTTCTAAAATAGAGATAGCATAGATCTGTTTTTCACCAGCAGACATTGCTTTACGGTTAATTTTGATGCCGTGATCATCCACCAACTCAACATCAAAGGTGGCAGGATTGATGGAAGCAGATAATTGCAAGTCTTCTTTACGAGCGAGTTTTTTGTATGACTGAAGAAACTCGTTTTCTAACTGATTGACACGTGCCTTAGTAAGCTGCTCACCAAATTTTTCTAGCAATAAGATAGAGTTTTGAGCATTACTGATGCTCTGATCTTTATTGGATTGATCTTTATTCTTATCGTGGAGCTTCTGAATTTGGCGAGCCGTTTCAAGAGCCAGTCGTAATTCACTTTTCGCTTTCTCAAGCAAATCATGGTATTCGATAATCAGCTTTTCTTTTTTCTTATCTAACGCACGAACGTCAGCGAACAGCTCTTGCACTTGTTCTTGTTCAGGAGCTCGCGCAATGTTGTTTGACGCGTTATCGATCTCTTCCTCTACTTCCTGAAGGCGTACTCTTGCCTCATCAAAACGTGCGAAAGATTCTTTAGATAGGTTTGTAAGCTGATAATCAATGGTATTCGCTTGTCGATCAGAGATATCTAAAAGTAGCTCGGCAGAATCAAGCTCACCTACGTGCGCCTTAAAACTATCAGCAATAGCGTGTTGAGCCATCTCTGTATCAAAACTTGGGTACTTCGAACGTAGTGTTTCTAAGAATGAGTCCAGCTCATTACCAAAGTTCTGCTTCTTCTTAATCTGTTGTTCTTGCTTGATCTGAGTTTGAAGACGTTGCATCGCATTAGGTGCTAGTGCGAATGGAAGACTTGTCTCCATTTCCATGCGAATTTGTTTCTCAAGTTCCACTTTTTCTTTGAGAAGGCTATCTACTTTTTTCTGTTCATCTTCTCTTGTCTTTGCCCAAGCTCCGCCGTTTTGAGATAGTTTACTCTCCAAAATCTGTATATCTGAAGTAGTGTGTACAATTTGTTTTACTACTTCACCAGCTTCGAAGCGAAGTTTATCTGCTTCTCTCTCATGTTGGATGCGAAACTTCTCCAGGCCCTCCATTTCTTCTTTAAGAGAGTGACTTAGAGTGCTAGCCCCTTGTTTTTTCAAGAAGATATTTAAGTCGCTCTTAAGTTTAGCTATTACATCTAAGCCTAGTAGCCGACGGACAGCGGTCTTTAATACCTTGCCTGATTCATCTTCTGCCAGATCCGCTATTTTCTCACCATCAAAGAAGAATAGGTCAGCGATTCCTGTCGGAATGAGTTCATTTAGAAAACCTTGGCACTGGTCATAATTGAGTTCAGATATTTGTGTCCCGTCTTTTTCAAGACAGAGGCTATCTTTCTTACCACGCTTCCAACCACGAATGACTTTGTAGGTATTTTCTTCGCCGTTTTGGCTATATTTAAACTCAAGTTCAATCGATGCGTTATCCTGCACGCCACCATGACCTACACCTTTGTGAATAAGCTCAGATAGAGCTTCAACATATTCGCCATTGGAAAGGACTTGGCTAAAAGATTGACGCCCAAATAGAGCTAAACGTACAGCGGTTAGGATCGACGTTTTACCTGCACCGTTTAAACCGCCAAACAAAATAATAGGTCGTTCAGTGCCTTCGATAGGTCCATTTTTACTTAGACGAGCAGGTGCTGGGCGTAAGTCGATTTCATGTACACCGCGGAACACTCGAAAGTTATTGAGAGTTAGTTTTGTAATTAACATTTCAGTATTTAAAACTCTTTTTGAAGCTGCTTATCTAGATCGGCAAGTTGTTCGTTGTAGCGCTCGATTTCTTTTTGGTGAATATCAAACTCGGCTTTACTTTGCAGTGAAGCATGCTTTTGTTTGATCTCTTCTAAGCTTCCCCAATCTCGCTTTAATAGCGATGCGATCTTATTTGAAATACCACTACGACGACTTAAACCTTCCATCGAAACTTCTAGCTCGATAAGCTTCATGATCATCTCTGGCGCAATATCGAAGCTATCACAAAGCTCGTGGATGAGTTGTGCGTCATCTTTACCAAAGCTGGCATTATCGTCATATACCCAATCAAGGTCGTAACCATAAACTTCTTTGAAAATGGTAGGTAAAGAATCATCCCAATCCGGTTCATTTGGATCGTGAATCCACTCTTGGCGAATAGCATGAAGTTCAGGAACGGTGATCAGTTCGATCTCTCTTCCTTCTGCTTTAAACTTCTTATCCAGCTCAAGTAATTCGCGTAACCACTGACGACGATATTTTAGCCAATAAGGACCAGGGACGTGCTTACGCTCAGTTGCAATATCTTCGCCTTCTTTAGCGTATTGGTAGCTCACTTTACCTGTACGTCGTTTATGGTTTCGGTACTCTTCCTTGTTTGCAGGATCGGTTGTCATTGACAATTTGTTTCGGAACTCAAGAAGAGGAGCCATCCATTCTTCACCATTCTGGATAAGGCTTTCCATCGCACGGTCTTTGGTGACGACAGTACATGTCCAGCAACCAAAACGAGAGTTACCACAAGACGGTGTTGTCTCATCAATGACCATTGGACATTCACCTTGACCAGAGGAGTCTTTGTAGAGATTCCACAGCACAAGGTTTTTGCCGCCCCACGGATTCTCCCATTCAAGATCATACTCATCGATCCAAATATTCTTAGGTCCGTACGGGGTTTGCTTTGTCTCTAAATGACATAAACGCAGTAGTTTCCAGACATCGTCTACACTCCATGTATCGATAGGGGTAAAAATGAATGCATTAGCAAGTGTTGTATGGCGGGCTAATCTTGAGCCGTCGATTTTGTGTTTTGCTATGACTTGTGCACGTGATGCACTCTCTTGGCTACGAGAGCCAAGTACTACTATCACTTCGTCAAACTGAGACACTTTTGACTTAATAAAATCGCTGACAGGGTCAATTTTCATTCGTTCTGTACACCAACGGAAAGAGCGTGTTGGTGCCGGGTAGCCTTTACCAAGCAAGTTTGCCCAAAACGTTTGATCGTCTTTAGGGACGACTTTATGGCAAGTGATAGGTAGGTTATCGCGCTTCGCGCCTTTCTCGATAGCGGCTAACGAGTCTTTGATGTGGTTAACAACAACAGGTGTTTCAACAAGTGTGTCTGAAGATACAACAAAGACCGGTTTTTGGCGGTCTTTTGGCTCTAAGCCAAGTAGTGCCAAGTAAACTAACGACATGACTGCCGATGAGTCTTTACCACCGCTATAGCCAATTACCCATGGGCGTTTATCTGCGCAGTAAACGCGCTGTACGTCTGCAATATAGTGGCTTAGTTTGTTGTGGGCGAAGTCTTCTGCATTGATGAAGTCTTCGTATTCGGCGAGGTCTTCTGCCAATTGTAGCTCGTGTATCATGATAACTGCTTCTCTAGAGCTTTTTCTTCAGGGGTTAGTGGTAACCCGAGTTCAATTTTTAATGCGTTGGCAGTAAGCTGAATGTTCGTGGTCGATTTACTCAGTTTACCGTGGTTCATGCTCCGCTTTACCCATTCCGGATTGGTTTTTAACCAGTTGACCTTGGTTAATTGCTGAAGCTTTTCTTTCCATTGTTTCGGTTCTTGGCATAAAAGGTGTTTGCCTAATACGCCAATGGCATGCAACCCAACGCCATGTGCATGTATATATTCTTGGCGAAGCTGTGCTGGTGATACTTGTTTGCCAATCACCATTTGCCAATCTTTTATGTGGTGCGTCACTTCTTCCCAAAATTCAGCAGCAAGTTGTTTTTCTTCTTCGCTGAAGCCGTCTTTAGGGCCTTTGCTCAATAGCGCGCGAGTCGATTGCTTGATACTACTTAGAGTAAACAGCTTGTTCGACTTTGGACTGATATTGGATTTCTCCATTTCAGTCAAACCGATGAAAGGCTTAATGTTAGTTGCTAATTCGCGAGCAAGCTCGGAGCTTTCATCTCTATGGTCATACAGCGTACCCAGAGACGGGCTAGGTTTTACCGCGTACTTGTTGAGATCCGCAAACATTTGTTGGCTTCGTGTAAGACCTTCATCAATGAAGAACAAAACCGGAATGTTATCTTGCCCTAAGTCTGGGTTTTCTCTCAGTGCTTCTTCAATTGCTTTGCGGCGATGTTGCCCATCGTTAATCAAAATCTGGGCATCCATAGGAATGTTGAGTGTTCCTAAGTTTGGTGCCCCTTCATGATCTTTAAATGATATATCTACGCCAACAGAAGCGGTAAGTGCTGAGAAGACATAGTCTTTTGGGTTATCAAGTAGGTACTTAACCATTTCAGGAATACGAGTTTTGTTTAACGTTCTTTGAGCTCTTAGCTCAGGTGGAACGTCATCTTCGTTATAACTGAAAATCTTAGGAATGATCCTAAGAGGGCAGGTCGCAATGTAAAATGGACGTCCTGCTTGAATGCCTCTGACGGCAGGAAAAGAGTAGCAATAGCCTGAATCTTGATTTTGCATAGTTAGCTCTAAGGTTATGTTATTTGTCTATGACATAAACCATAATTGTTATGTCATATTTTGACAAACTAAGCTTGGAGTTTGTTATGTCCTAGTTTTATCTATGCGAATTATTACATAGGTATGCCAAAATAGGTGGGGTATTCTACAGGTATGTAGGCTAGATTTCTATGGCGGGTATAGGTTTTTCGCAAGGTTTAACACTGCGATTTACCGCTTAATGTGAAGCCTTTAATTTGTTTATTTTGTTTGTCTAAAAGAATATCAAACTCTGCTCGAAGCATTTGAGTTTCTTCAGTTGGTTCAAACTCCATCAATTTTGCTAGTCGCTTATTAAAACTCAGCTGCTTCTTGTAATTCTCATGCTCTCCAGTCATATACAGGTGCTTGTTCAACAAAGGCGGCCTGCGCTTTTCGTCCACATAATCAAAGAAGTCGATATCTTGCTCTGCCATTTTGATTTTGATGCGTTCGACTAAAAATGGTACTGAGTTCTCGAAGTTATCGTAAGCGGTTAAGGTCAACTTACCTGACGTGATATGGATTTTGATAAGATCAATTTCTTCATCCAGTTCCCCATACATTTGCAAGCCAGCACCTACATACACACGAAGTAGCAGTGGTAAGTCATCGATATAGTCGCGATGTAGAATAAGTGAGTGCCCTTCATTCAGTAAACTTGCTGGCAGTTGTTGGTGGGCTTTCTCACATTGCTTGTTGATTAGCTCTGTATCAGCAATAGCAAACAAAAGCTCTGCAGCTAAGTTAATTGCAGTTTTATAATCATCAAACAGGGCTTTGATATCGCGTTTGAGGGATTCAGGCTGCTGCGTATAAGGCTTTCTCTTTTCAAATAGCCCCATCGAAAAGTAAAGCAATAGGTCTTCTTTACGGCTTTTTTCTGCTTGTTCAAATTCTGTTGTATCAAACATTTCTTGCAGCAGTCCGAACACTTTCTTGTGTGAACCAATGAGTTCTCTGACTTTGTCAGATTGCCCAAACTCTTCATTGGCAGGTATACGTCCGAGTTCTAAGCATGTATTCCAGAATGCGTTGAATAGCTCTTGGTTTTGGGTCACAAGGAGTTTGGCTTTATCTTTCGCTTCGACAGGTTCGGGAGATGTAAGCTGCTGCCATTTATGATGTCGTTTGTACTTACTTTGTAGGTATTGCTGTTCTTCTAGCTTGTCTTTGAAAATGTAAAAAATGCCAGGAGCGACGGTGATGGCGTCTTCTTGTAAACTTCTTTCTATGTAGGCTTTTATCTCAGATTGAGCATAATATTTTTGGAAGGTGTTACGTGAGGTAACGACCCCATCTTTGTAAGGTGTGAATTGAGCAATGTAGTTTTCGTTTGCAAGCATGACTGAGACGACGAGAAACTTATCTGCCAACTCCCAGGCTCTTAGCAACGCTTCTAAACGTTCATCTTGATCTTCGATGACGTTAAGCACAAAACCAAGATTAACGATATGTGAACTTACCTTATCACTATCTGGTTGAAAGTTTGGATCCCAACCTAACGCGTCTAACCCGTGCGCTTCGAGCTCTCTTAAGTCATCGCCACGTCCACAACCGTAATCGAAAATAGAGTAAGAGCCTTCTAGGTAACCGTGCTTAACAAGTGTTTTCATCGGGGCAGACAGCTCGTGCCTTACTAGTGCGGTTTTGTGTCTATCGATCCCTGATTCTTCCACTTGCGCGACTGCTGAGCTGCGGAACAAGCGACCGTCGACTAGCTCATATCCATGACGAGCAATCAGGTTTTCCCAAGACCTTTGAAAACCAATAAGGCGGCTGTTTTCATATAAACCTGCATTTTCGCCTTCTTGTGTTAGCGTTATAAAATGTTCGTAGTGCTCACTCTCCGGCAAGACCATTGTTTCTTTACGATGCAAAATTGGAGGATTATCAGAAGCCTCATAACTTGTGACTTTATGGGTAAGCTTTGAGAGGTCGACGTTCAAGCTTTGACGAAGAACAGGGTAGGAGTCTGAGTAGAAATTAGGGTAATGCAGTAAAGACAAACGGAACTCTTTTTTAAACAGTTTAACCAGATTCCAGCTTTCATCTTGTAAGCTTACCGCTTTTGCTACGGCAGGAATAAACTGAGAGAGATCAGTCGGTAGGGCGTCGAAGGCGTCTTTATGTAGGTAGATAGCGTCAGGTAGTTGTTTCCCTACTTTAATCTGCGCAATAAGCTCAGCAAAAAGCTCTTCGTTCATTCCCAATCCTCAACGATGTTTTCTCGATTATAAGTTATCGAATAAGGTCTGTGTGGCGCTGCCTTTTGCGCTTTTTTTGTTAACGCGAAGTCCATCACTTCTTTTTTCTCGAATTAGGGCGTAGCGGCTGTCTTCAGGCCCCACACTGATGTGAATCGGCCTATCTTTACCGTAGAAATAGAGACGGTCGAACTCGAGATGTTTGCAAATGTATTTCGCAATTTCATCCATGCGTTGCTCATAGCCCTTTACGTACAAATCACACGCTGCGCCATCACGTTTGCAAATCCTATTACCTTTGCTGTTGAGCTCCATAGAGGCGTGTTGATCAATGTTCGGTCCCATATCATCGGGACTGTGTTTTAAGAGGAATCGCAGTAATTTATGATTTGTAAAACCGTAGGTTATAGAGAGTGTTCCTAGCTGACTTAGAGGATCTAGTATACGAGTTTGCAATAATATTAATTGTTCGAGAGATGAGCTTGATGGCTCGTTTTCGCTGATAAAGCCTGTATGTTTCTCTTGATACCAGTTGATGAGTTCTTTATTCAAAATATCCGGATACCATAGTTTGGGAGGTGAATGTCAAAAAGTGCTGATACCACTACTGAATATATTGTACTTCAATGGAGGTAAGTCTGATCCAATCAATCGTCGGTCTATAAAGAGTCATCAGCAAGGGATAAAAATAGGGGGCTGCGAAATGTCAAACTGAAAGCGTTTTAAGAGTAAGTAAAACTTGAACTTTTTTGCTTAAAAGAGGCAGAGCCCAGAAGTGCGGAAACTGATTTTATTCAAAGCTACTGAATACAGGTAATCATTAGAGCATGTCACTGCTCTAACAATATTCCATGATATTAAAAAGGCTTATTTAACGGCGAAGGCTTTGATCAAAATGAGGCACTAAAAAACAAAATCCAAATGATCTTGTTAGCAACGGACGAAAGTCTAGCAACGCTCAAAGCGCGTTCACTACTCTTATGCAGATCTCATGAGGTCTATTGACGATAACCATTGAAAGTAATGTGTCGAATAATCTAAATAACGGGTTCTTCTGAGACAAAAATTACCGGGATATCAGTGACTTCTTCTTTTTCAGCCATTGCGGAAAGAGCAACCTCTGATGCACGCTTTACATGTTGGATGCAGGCATAGTGAGCGGCGACTTTATCACGCTTCTTGATGGCTTCTACGATGGCTCTCATTTCCTCTATGCTCTGCATATAGCGGTTCTCTTGGGAAATTGAGGTGGCTCGTAGTAAGTTCACTCGCGCTTGTTGCTGGCGAAGTAGCTTAGCTGCCGTCTGGTTGCCACAACCTTCATACAGTAGTTCGTAAAAATCGTTAACGCTTTCAAGAATATTCGCGACGTTACCTTGGGTTAGTCGACGAGTCAGCAGATCCAAGCTGGTCTCAAGCATATGTAATTGCTTGTCGGTAGCATTGATTGTATAGAGCTGAACAATAAGGCTTTCTAGGCTAGCACGTAGCTCATAGATCTCTCTTGCGGTTTCAAGAGTGAGGCGAGTAACAATAGGTCCTTTGTTCTCCAAATAGTCAACTAAACCTTCAGATTCAAGATGGCGCAATGCTTCACGAACAGATGTACGGCTGACCCCCAGCATATCGCACAAATCGCGTTCCACCAGACGATCTCCTGGCATGAGCTGGAAGTTCATGATGGCAGACCTAAGGGTCGATAATACTTTTTCACGCAAAGGGATACGGCTGTTGTCTATCTTAGTAATTGGGGATGGTTGTCTAATCATGCTGTATTCTCACTTTGACTTCGGTTGAGCATTTATTGGAAGCCAATGGAATGCTCCAAGCAGTATGCGTCTCTATGTATATCGTTTTTATCATGTGTTTTTGCACGCAGGTGATTATAAGCGAATGTTAATTAGATTGTTGTTTTATTTTCTTTTGTGCCAATAAACGAATGCTTATGAAAAAAAACGTTATACACCTTCAACGATGACAATTTCTGCAGTCGCCACTTCTGCACGCTCCGCCGCTGCTTGTTGGTAAGCTGCGGAGTGGTAGCAAGCAAGGGCATCATCAAATGAAGGAAACTCTATAACGACGTGACGTTGATGTTCACCACCTTCAAGCTGTTGGCAACGTCCGCCACGGGCAAGAAATTTGCCGTTGTGCTCTTCAAAAGCCTTAGGCGCTAGTGCGGTGTATTTTGAGTATTGATTGGTATCATGTACTGTCACATGGGCGAGCCAATATCCTTTCATTATGTTCTCCTTTTTAGCTAAGTTGCTGGTTAGATCAAGGTAAGAAAAGAGCCCCACCGGGATGGGGCAAAGTAGGGAAAATAGATAATTATAAATTTATAAGAACTGAACCTTACTGAAACGCTGGCATTACTTTATCGATGAACAGTTGAAGTGATTTTTTCTTCTCTTCAAAACTAAGGCTGTTGTCTGCCCAGTAGCTGTACTGGCTAACACCTAGAGTTTCGTAGTATTTCAAGCGTGCAATCACTTCTTCTGGTGTACCGACTGCTAGGCTATTACGCAATGTTTCTTTGCTGAAACTTTCACCAAGATCTTCGCTGTTAAGGCGATTGACGAAACCGTTTTCTGGAGTTTGGTTGTTGCGTGCCCACGCCATGAACATTGAATACCAGTGATGTAGTGCATCAGTACCTGTATTTAACTCTTGTTCATTTTCACCGACAAATGTATGGCGAAGTAGCATGATGTCCGGACGCGCAACTTGCGGGTTATTCGCACACGCCTCATTGAACTTGTTCATCAGATCTTGGACTTCTTCGTCGTCCTTTTGGAGTGGCGTTACCATGACATTACAACCGTTGCTAATTGCAAAGTTGTGTGAATCAGGATCGCGAGCAGCAACCCACATTGGTGGATGAGGGTGTTGCAATGGCTTAGGAACGCTGGTGGTTGTCGGGAACTGGAATAGTTCGCCATTGTGAGCATAGTCGCCGGCCCAGAGTTTCTGTAGTACAGGCACCATTTCACGTAGGTACTTGCCACCATCAGCGGATGGCATACCATTCATGAGGCGATCAAATTCCGCCTGATAAGCGCCGCGTGCTATGCCGAATTCCAAGCGGCCATCACACATGATATCTGCTAATGCAGCTTCGCCTGCTAACTTCACCGGATGCCAAAATGGAGCAATAAATGTACCAGCACCTAAGCGAATAGAGCTGGTTTTATTGGCGAGGTAAGTGATGTAGTTGATTGGGTTTGGAGCAATAGTGAACTCCATTGAGTGGTGTTCACCAACCCACGCCATTTCAAAACCACCTTTTTCGGCAATTTGCACTAACTCTGTTAGTTCTGCCAATGACTCTTGGTGTGTTTTGTTGTCATCGTAGCGTTCCATATGCAGGAAAAGAGAGAATTTCATAGCAGTATCCTTTCTGTGATATTTGTGTTTGAGGCTGGCGAGCAGCCTCACTTTTTCTTATTTGTCTGCAATAGCTTATTTAGACACAGCAGACGCGGGCTTTAATTTTTGTGTTCTTTCTTTTACTAGCGGCTTTGGTGACTCTTGGTATTCCGTGCCGCTGTACAGGTCTTTCATTAGGCAGTAACCCATCACAATCAGTACTATTGAGAATGGTAGTGCTGCTGCGATAGAGGCGGCTTGTAGACCTTGTAATCCACCGGCTACTAGCAAGATCCCTGCAACAAGACCTAGGCCAGCACCCCAAACAATACGCATGCTTATTGGTGGATGGTTGCCGCCCATCGAAAGGATGGTGCAGATAACCAGCGTTGCTGAGTCAGCCGAAGTAACGAACCATGAAATGATCATTACGGTTGCCAGTGCGGCCATTGGCCAAGTTAGCCATTGCACATCCAGTGCTTCGATCGTGCTATAAAGCACCATAGTGAGGTTTTCGTTTACGACTTCTGTTAGGCCTCCAGCTCCGTATATTTCCACGTAGCTAGCGGTACCGCCCATGATAGTGATCCAAGTAAATGCGCCGAGTGTGCTGCTTAAAACAGCGCCTAACATGAGTTCACGGATAGTACGGCCTTTCGAGATACGCGCGATGAAGATACCTACATATGGACCCCAGCTTAGCCACCATGCCCAGTAGAAGATTGTCCACCAACCTTGCCATTGGCTTTCAGGGTTTGTATCAACCCACAATGACATAGCAATAAAGTTGTTTAGGTAGTCACCCATGTTCGTGAAAAAGGCTCCGAACAAATAAGCGGTTGGACCAGCAATTATAAAGAAACCGAACAGGATCGAACTGATGCGAACGTTCCATTGGCTCAGAAGCTTGATGCCTTTTTGTAGGCCTGATACTGCCGAGAATGTAGCGATTGATCCGACCACGACAATTAATATCAACTGATTGACAGAGTTGATCTCAATACCAAATAGGTAGTTAAGGCCCGCATTCATTTGCGAAACACCAAGTCCTAGCGTTGTGGCGGTACCAAATAGCGTACTAAATATCGCCAGTAGGTCGACGGCATGACCAATAGGACCGTAGATACGCTCACCTAAAATTGGGTATAACGCAGAGCGAATAGTAAGCGGCAATCCTTTACGGTAGCTAAAGTAGGCCAAGATCAATCCAACCAGCACATACACACTCCAAGCGTTCAATCCCCAGTGGAAGATGGTGATACGCATACCGATCTGTGCCGCTTCAGCAGTATTAGCCTGTGCGTGGGCCATTTCTGCAAAAGGATTACCTTGGATATAGGTAAGTGGCTCGGCGATGCTCCAGAACATTAAGCCTGTGCCGACGGCTGCGCTAAATAGCATGGCAAACCAAGTAAAGTTGTTAAACTCAGGTCGGTCGGTGTCTTTACCTAAACGGACACTACCGAATTTGCTAAATGCTACCCAAACTGAGAAGACAAAAATAACTGCAACTGCTGCTATGTAATACCAACCAAAGTTGCTGGTGATCCATTGCTTCACGCCGTTGTAGATAGTGTTCGCCAAATCAATTTGCAAAACTGAAAAGAGGACAAATGCTGTAACCATTGCCAGTGAGGCGATGGTCATGGTTTGGTTAACCCCTCGAAAAATCCCTTGCTTGTTAACCATGCTGTTATGAGAACTCATAGCAGGGTTGCTCCTTTATACGCTGTATGATCGTGTCTTGGTTGAACCGCAGCAGTCCTCAGACTACATCACCTATGACACCCCTCGGTTACTTCATCAGCTCATGTCTCGCTGATATTGTATTGTGTTTCTTGGTATACCATAACACCAAAAATAGACGTATCAAGTGGTAAAATTAACAATGACTTAACATTGCTATCATATTTAAGTTATTGATTTATAATGAAATTTTTTGTTGTTTTGAGTGGATTTAACATTTTATTGATAGTTAACTAAATTAACAATTTGTGATCATTGTTGTTTTTTTGATAAATGAGTTATTACTTGATTAACTTTCCCATTTTGTTTTAAGTGGTTGATTTTATTTATTTAATTATTAATTTTAAGGCTGAGAAGAACAAAGGGAGAAAATAAATTGCTTTCTTTTTCATCAAGAAGTTTGGTATACCATAATACAGGTTAAGCAATAACTGAGACGTTGTTGCTAGAAAACATACATATGAGAAGGAAAACGCAATGGCTTTTAATATCCGTAAGATCTGCACCTACATTGAAGAAACTCGAATTGAAGGCGGTAAAGTGGGTGATAAGCCTGTCACTATGGCAGCTGTAGCTGCTGTAATTGAAAACCCTTGGCACGGTAAAGGGTTCGTTGAAAACCTACGTCCTGAAATTACTGAGCACTGTTCAGATCTAGGTGCACTAATGGTTGACAAGCTAGTCGGTGTAATGGGTGGTGCAGAAAACATTGAGGCATACGGTAAAGCCGCTGTTGTGGGTATGGAAGGTGAGATTGAGCACGCTTCTGCTGTGATCCACACTCTGCGTTTTGGTAATCACTATCGTGAGGCGGTGGACGCAAAGAGCTATCTAAGTTTCACTAACAAGCGTGGTTCAGGTGGTACTTCTATCCAAGTGCCGATGATGCACAAAGATGATGAAGGCTTGCGTTCTCACTACATTACTTTAGAAATGAAAATTGAAGATGCGCCAGCTGCCAATGAGATCGTAGTGGTATTAGGTGCGTCAGATGGTGGTCGTGTTCATCCTCGTATCGGTAACCGCTACATTGATCTTGAGGAAATCGCAAAAGAAAAAGCCGCGCAGCAGCAGTAAGGAAGCGATATGGAGAACATGAAATTAGTTGATGGAACCAGCTACTTTTCATGTGGAGAAGGCGATACCGTCATCTTCATTCATGGTGTAGGTCTGGACAAATCCATGTGGGGTGGCCAAGTAGCCGGCCTTCAGAAGCACTTTCACATCATAGGTTATGACATGTTGGGTCATGGTGAAAGCCCTGAACCGCAGAGTGAAGCAACGATAGAAGCCTATGCTAATCAGCTAGAACGATTAATTACTGAGCTGAAATTGGACAAGCCGATCACCGTGGTTGGCTTCTCAATGGGCGGCCTTGTTGCCCGTGCATTTGCCTTGAAGTATGCGCATAGAATTGACCGTTTAGTGATCTTAAATAGTGTTTTTAATCGAACGGAAGAACAGCGAAGCAGCGTATTGTCTCGCTGCAAGGAAGTGAAGAAGCTAGGCCCAGGTGCCAATGTTGAAGCGGCAATAGAGCGTTGGTTCAGCAAAGAGTACCGAGCGGCTAGCCCTGCACAAATTGATGCATTCAGAGAGCGCATTGTCACGAATAGCAAAAATGGTTATTTACAAACCTATCAGTTATTCGGGGAAAATGATAATTATGGTGTTTCGCAACTTGATACGTTGAGTATCCCAGTCCTAGTAGCTACGGGTGAGCTGGATGTAGGCTCGACACCAGAGATGGCATACGAGTTGGCTCGTAACCTACCCAATGCGCAGGTGGTTGTATTGGACCAGCAGCGTCATATGATGCCAGTTGAGGCACCGCATCAGGTGAATGATATGTTACTGGCGTTCATCCAAGGCAAGCCAAAACAAGAACAACTGGAGCAAAGTCAGCAAGAACAAGTGATTCTACAGGAGGTAGTCAATGGCGCTTGAGCAATTTCAGATGCTTATCCACGGTGAGTGGGTGGAAGCAGCGAGTGGTAAAACGTTCGAAAGTTTTAACCCAGCGACCGAACAGGCGTGGGCAACGTTTCCGTATGCAGACGAGCAAGATGTCGACCAAGCCGTACAGTCGGCACATAGCACCTTCCAATCGCCTGAGTGGTCTTCAACGACACCAGCCCAGCGAGGCAAATTGTTGCGTCGTCTTGGCGATTTGATTGCAGAGCACAAAGAGAAGCTGGCGCAGCTAGAAAGTCGTGATAACGGCAAGTTGATCCGCGAAACACTTGGTCAAGTTGGCTACTTACCTGAGTTCTTTTACTACTTTGCAGGTTTGGCCGATAAAGTAGAAGGCGAAACCTTAGCGCTTGATAAGCAAGATATGTTCGGTTACACCGTGCGTGAACCGTTGGGTGTGATTGCTGGCATTATCCCGTGGAACTCGCCACTTTACCTAACGGCGATTAAAATTGCTCCAGCATTAGCGGCGGGCAACACGGTGGTACTGAAGCCGTCCGAGCATGCATCTGCTACCTTGCTAGAGCTAGGTCGTTTAGTCCTAGAGGCGGGCTTTCCGCCGGGCGCGGTTAATGTTGTTACTGGTTATGGTGTCCCATGTGGTTCGGCGCTAACCAGTCATCCATTGGTGCGTAAAATCGCCTTCACTGGTGGTAGCGAAAGCTCTAAGCACGTGATTCGTAACTCTGCTGAGAACTATGCCAAATTGTCGCTGGAACTGGGTGGTAAATCACCAAATATCATTTTCAATGATGCGGATATCGACAGTGCGGTTAATGGTGCGGTTGCGGGGATTTTCGCTGCCGCAGGGCAAAGTTGTGTGTCTGGTTCGCGTTTATTGGTTCAGAGAGACATTTACGATGAGTTTGTTAGCAAGTTAACAGCGCGCGCCGAACAAATCGTGATAGGCGACCCGTCTAAGCCAGAAACCGAGATGGGACCGATGGCAACAAAAGCGCAATTGGAAATTGTAGAACGCTTTGTTGATATCGCACTTACCGAAGGTGCTAAATTGCGCACGGGCGGCAAACGTCCTGATATTGCATCGGGTTGGTATTACACTCCAACCATTCTTGAGTGCACAGACCATAGCGCGACTGTGGTGCAGGAAGAAATTTTTGGCCCGGTTGCAACTGTGATTCCTTTCTCTGACGAAGCGGAAGCTTTAGCGCTAGCAAATGACAGCAAATATGGCCTAGCCGCAGGTATTTGGACTCAGAACCTAGCAAAAGCACATCGTATGATAAAGGGTATTCGTTCGGGCATTGTTTGGGTCAACACCTACCGAGCAGTATCGGCATCGGCACCAATCGGGGGTTATGGTCAGAGTGGCTACGGACGTGAATGCGGTAGCGATGCCATCAACGAGTTCACCCAATTGAAAACGGTGTGGATTAACACTTCATCCGAGCCAATGGCCGACCCATTTATCATGCGTTAAGAAGGGATGCATCATGACAACACAACAAGTAGAGAACACAGTATCTCCAGACCTATATAAAAACATCATGGGTCAGTTTCCAACAGGTGTAACGGTTATCACTGCCTATAACGATTTGGGTGACGTGGTTGGATTTACCGCGAGTGCATTTAGTGCCTTGTCAATTGATCCCGCTTTGGTTTTGGTGTGTCCAAGCTATACCTCGGATTCATATCCAGTGATCCGCGATACAAAGAAGTTTGCCATCCATATCCTAGCAGATGACCAACAAGCGGTTGCCTACCAGTTCGCGAAGAAAGGTATCGATAAATCAGAAGGCTTGGTCATTCACAAGAGTGAACATGGTGTACCCGTTATTGAAGGTGCTTTAGCTGTGTTGGAGTGTGAGCTATGGAACGATTATCCAGGTGGCGATCATGCAATCTTGGTGGGCCAAGTAGTTGACGCCCAATTGGCGAATACTGATGAACAGCATCCGCTGTTGTACTGCCGTAGCAAAATGGGTAGTTTGCCAAAGCTAGGGTAAACGGCCTTACAATAGGCATGCTAAGTGTGCAGTTCAGGTGGTAAAAATGGGCAGCTTGGCGAAAATTTAAATGAGAACGTGATAAGGATACCACTGTGAAATTAATTGATTCGAGTTTACTTAAACAATCATGCTACATCGCTGGCCAATGGGTTAAGGCTGGTAATGGCAACACTTTGCCAGTCATTAATCCGTCAACAGGTGAAGTGATTGCCTCTGTGCCTGAGCTAGGGCGTGAAGAAACATTGTCAGCCATTGAAGCTGCTGAACAAGCGCAAAAGGCTTGGAAGAAAACGACGGCGAAGGAGCGTTCAGTCGTTTTACGTAACTGGTATCAGCTGATAATTGAAAATTCGGATGACCTTGCGACTATTCTGACTGCCGAGCAGGGCAAGCCGTTTGCTGAGGCTAAAGGTGAAATCACTTATGCGGCTAATTTTATCGAATGGTTTGCTGAGGAAGCCAAACGCGCTTATGGAGAGGTGATCCCAAGCCATAAACCCAACTCACGCCTTATTGTCAACAAGGAGCCTGTGGGAGTTGTAGGGGCGATTACGCCTTGGAATTTCCCAGCTGCAATGATTACTCGTAAGTGTGGCCCTGCCTTTGCTGCTGGGTGTGCGATGGTATTGAAGCCAGCTCCAGAAACACCGCTTACGGCGTTGGCGCTTGCTGAATTAGCTGAGCGCGCTGGACTACCAGCAGGTTTATTTAGCGTCGTAACAGGTAACGCGGTGGAAATTGGTGGTGTGTTAACCAGCAGTAAAGTCGTGAAGAAAATCTCTTTTACAGGCTCAACAGCAATCGGCAAACTATTGATGGAGCAATCAGCATCATCAGTGAAAAAAATGTCGCTTGAGCTAGGTGGCAATGCGCCATTCATTGTCTTTGAAGACGCCGATTTGGATGCTGCGGTTGAAGGGGTAATGATTGCCAAATTCCGCAACGCGGGGCAAACCTGTGTCTGTGCCAACCGCCTGTATGTTCATGATGCCATCTATGATCAGTTCGCTGAGAAGTTAGTTGCACGTGTGTCCGAATTGAAAGTGGCTGATGGTTTTGAAGCTGGCGCAACAATTGGTCCGCTAATCAACCAAGCGGCAGTCACTAAGGTACAACGCCATGTTGATGACGCATTGGCCAAAGGTGCGAAGCGCATATTTGGTGATGAGCAATCAAAAGGGACCAACTTCTTCCCACCACAAATTCTGACGGAAGTCACTGATGAAATGTGTGTTGCTCGAGAAGAAACATTCGGCCCACTAGCGGCGCTGTTCCGTTTCAAGTCGGATGATGAAGTCATTGCTCGTGCAAACGACACCGACTCAGGGCTGGCAGCTTACGCCTATACCACGTCGCTACAGCGTGCATGGCGTATCAGCGAAGAGCTGGAATCGGGTATGGTTGGTATCAACGAAGGGCTGATCTCTACAGAAGTTGCGCCGTTTGGCGGTATGAAAGAATCAGGACTAGGCCGTGAAGGTGCTCGTCAGGGTATCGAAGATTACCTAGAGACCAAATACGTGATGATGGGCGGCCTATAGGCAGCCTGACTATCTCCGGTGGCGACGGGTAAAAATAGCGTTGCCACTGGGGAGATTGGAAAGATTAAGAGTAAGGATATAAAAATGAGCGATAAATTTGAGCAAGGGTTAGCTATTCGTCGTCAGGTGCTGGGTGCAGATTACGTTGATGCTTCAATCAACAATGCTACCGACTTCAATATGCCAATGCAGGAGCTGGTGACTAAATACTGTTGGGGTGAGGTTTGGGGACGTGACACCTTACCACTAAAAACACGAAGCATTATTAACCTTGCGATGATCACTGCGCTTAACCGCCCGCATGAACTGAAGCTACATGTACGTGGTGCCCTAAATAACGGCTGTACTAAGGAAGAAATCCGCGAAGTACTGCTACAAACGGCTATCTATTGTGGTGTGCCAGCAGCCATTGATGCTTTCCGCACGGCAAAAGAAGTGATTGATGAATACGAAGGTGAGGCTAAACCTGCTTAATTCCAAATATGGATGAAAGCTTGCGCCGCTAATACGCCCAAGGAGGAAGGAATGCTGCATAAAAAAATCCATTTTTGCTCACAGTGTGGGGCAGATAAGGTGCTGATGGAGGTACCTTCTGGTGATACTCATGAGAGACCTGTTTGCCAACAGTGTGGCCATATTGTTTATCAGAATCCAACTGTTATTGCGGGTTGTATTGTCGAAAATGAAGGCAAGTTTCTTCTGGGAAAGCGCGCCATCGAACCGATGCTGGGTAAATGGAGCTTTCCTGCCGGATTTATGGAGAATGGTGAGACGGTTGAACAAGCAGCAGTTCGTGAAGTGTTAGAAGAAACAGGAGCATTGGTGGAGCTGCTTGGCCCATACTCTATCTTTAGTGTTCCTCAAATGAATCAAGTGTACATCATCTTCCGAGCCCGTTTTACAGGCTTTGTACAGCCTTTTGGTGATGAAACTTCCGAGTTGGAATTCGTCAATAAAAATGAAGTGCCATGGGGTGAGTTAACATATCCAGCCATAGGCCAAATACTGACTCGTTACATAAACGAAGACGATTTCGGTCAGTTTGGCTTATATATGGGATCTCATGAGCAAGGTTTGGTACACCCATTTGGCAGTGTAAATCCTTGCGTTAGTTAGGCAAATTAAATAAAAAATCTCTCACGGTTCCGAGGACTTAAAATGGCAATCAGTAACATCGAAGATATCATTGCAGACATCCGCCTAGGTAAAATGGTGATCCTGATGGATGATGAAGGTCGAGAAAATGAAGGCGATCTTGTCATGGCAGCTGAGTGTGTAACACCTGAACATATTAACTTTATGGCTCGCAATGCGTGCGGCTTGATCTGCCTGACATTAACGGAAGAGCGCTGCAAGCAACTTGAGTTACCTATGATGGTCGAAAACAGCACCGATCCTCAAGGGACAGGCTTCACGATTTCAATTGAGGCAGCCGAAGGTGTCACTACAGGCATTTCTGCCCATGACCGCGCTCATACAGTGCAAACGGCAGTTCGTAAGGGTGCCAAGCCGTCTGATCTCACTCGCCCAGGGCACATTTTCCCGTTGAAAGCCCGTAATGGTGGAGTATTAGTTCGAGAAGGCCATACTGAAGCCGGGTGTGATTTAGCTCAGTTAGCTGGTTTTGAACCAGCGAGTGTAATAGTCGAAATCATGAATGAAGATGGAACAATGGCAAGGCGTCCTGACTTGGAAGTATATGCTAAGAAACATGGTTTGAAACTTGGGTTGATTTCAGATTTAGTTCAATACCGCCTGAAACATGAATTATTGGACGTGGCGGACGTTGCATAAACTATTGGCCGTTTAGTTTTAAAAAATGGTGGCTAAACAGCGTTGACTCGATGTTTATAGTTCATCTCAGCAGCTCTGGCTAAGTAGACAGATGAAAACAAGGTTGAGTGCCGTGAAAGCATTGACTAGAATGACGCACTTCTTACTGACATTGGGTCAACAATATGAACGACACTACTTCAAAGCCAACACTGCCAGATCGTCTTGCTGGTAACCCTCGTAGCCCGCACTTTGTAGCGGAGTGTTTCGATCATCAGATCGGTATTCGCTTAAATGGCAAAGAACGTAAAGATGTTGAAGAATACTGCATCAGTGAAGGTTGGGTTAAAATCCCTTCACCTAAAGCACTAGACCGTCGCGGACAACCTATTTTGATCACGCTGAAAGGTACGGTTGAAGCTTACTACGTCTAAGCGGTTATCTTTATTCCAAGCTTATTAGCGATGATGTAAAGCCCGAGTTCTCTTGGGCTTTTGTTTATACGCCGCTAAAAGACGTCACTAAAAGGTCGTGATGGCAGTTTTAGAGATTCTCGTCGCACCAGCTCGACCTATAGATAATCGGAAGCACACGGCTTCCGATTAAGGTAAGTAAAAACGCTTTATAAGCTTTCTAGAATCGTTTCTGCATTACTCACTTCAAATTTAGATGGCGCTTCAACATTGAGTTCTTTGACCACGCCATTATCAATAATCATTGCGTATCGTTGCGAGCGAATACCGCCAAAACCCTCAGTATCCATTTCTAATCCCAGCGCTTTAGCGAAACTGGCATCACCGTCACCTAGCATCATAATTTCTGACGCGTTTTGTGCCTTTCCCCATGCGTTCATGACAAACGCATCATTCACTGATACACATGCAATCAGATCGACACCTTTGGCTTTGATTTTGTCTGCAAGGACAACATAACCGGGCAGATGAGCTTCTGAACAGGTAGGAGTGAACGCACCAGGTACAGCAAACAGCACGACTTTTTTGTTGGCAAATAACTCGTTTGCCTTGTGATTCACTAACCCATCTTTCGTCAGTTGACTTACGGTTGCATCTGGTATGGTTTGACCTGGCTGAATCATTTTGGTTTTCCTTTTCCGATAGTTTCGCTCTTAGTGTAGTTTCGATTAATGGATCAAACCACTGACAGAAAATAGGGTTATCTCTCAATGTTGCTGTATATAAATACAGTTTTGGTTGTTCTGTTACCTAACCCTATGTAATGATTAGCGAATATCTAATTTACGCGGGAGGCGAGTAATGCGAGGTTCATTGAGAGAGAAAGTGGTAAAAGTGTGCAATAAAAAAATAGCGCAAAAAGGAGATAAAGTTGGCGTCTCTTTTTACGCATTCTTTGCCAATAAAAATGATGATCCAGAGCTGCTAATGGAAGCCGCAACGTGGTGGATACAAACGCACAAGCTCGATCACTTCGAGAAAGCCACAAAAATAATCGCGATGGTAGAAGCAGGGCAGTAATAAGCGAAAAACACTCCACCACCTCTTCCCACTAAGCAAAAACTAGGCTGTTACGCCGTGCTCGTAGACAGTGTTCGTTGTGCTAGCTCTTTGAACGATTGCTGAAGCTGCGAACAAATATACTGTGCGAGAAGGTCATCCTCTTCACGAATAGATAAGTCAAAGTGAAGCTTGGTCATGCCGTCTTTGCCTGAAATATCGAGCAAAAGACTCCTCTCTTCACCGTCATCTTCTGATGGTATCTTGCATAAGTTCAATAACGCTTCTGCTTGAATGGACGCTTCTTCAAACGTTAAATCATGCGGATATTCTAGATAAACTTCGTGTTTACTGATTTTGCATGAGCTGCCTTCTCGCTCAACATATCGTCCAAGATGATTTTCCAATTCAGCAATGTTTTCAGCTGCATGCGCAAGGCGGTGCTTTAGTTTGTTTAGCATGAGTATCCCCCAAAAATGAGTCGTTCCCTAATCAGTAAAGCTCATAAATGAGTGTTGGGTTTGGATTGATGTATCAAATATCAAATTTGAATATTTACTCTATATTTTCTCGTCATCAGCAATTTTGACATGTCATTGTCATATCGATTGCCTAAGTTATTGGCCTTGGAGTAAATACTCGGTGGCGGCAGACCGCGCCCAGAGTGGATAAAAATAAAGGAAAATAACCATGTCTTTGTCTCGTCGAGACTTTATCAAAGCTGTTTCTTCCACGGCGGTGGCTACGGGCTTAATGGGCTGTAACTCTGACAGCAGTGATGCCAATGTCTCTTTTCAACATGGGGTGGCAAGCGGCGACCCGACTCAAACACAAGTGATCATCTGGACGCGTGTCACCACCAACGCGAGCAGTGCTGATGTCACTTGGCAGGTATCAGCTCTCGCAGATTTCTCAGACATTCAGCAATCTGGGGTATTCACCACAGACACCAGCCGTGACTTCACCGTGAAAGTGGATGTGGAGAACCTTAACCCAAGTACGCAATACTATTACCGCTTTATGTCTGGTGATGCAGTGAGCATGACGGGCGTAACACAAACTTTGGCAGAAGGCTCACTTGAGCACGCATCCATGGCAGTCGTGTCGTGCGCTAACTATCCGGCGGGGTACTTTAATGTGTACCGCGAGATTGTAAAACAGCATGAAAACGCGCCATTTGATGTGGTGCTGCACCTCGGCGATTACATTTATGAGTATGGGGATGGCGGTTACGCAACCGAAGACGCGGCAGCGATGGGGCGTACGCCAAGCAAAGGCACTGAATGTGTCACGTTAGATGATTATCGCAAGCGATACGCACAGTACCGACAAGATGAGGATTTACAAGCCATGCACGCCGCGCTGCCAATGATAGCGGTGTGGGATGACCATGAGCTGGCGAACGATACTTGGAAAGAAGGTGCAGAGAACCACCAAGAGTCCGAAGGCAGTTTTTATGACAGGCGTGCCGCGGCCGCAGCAGCGTGGGTCGAGTGGCTACCTGTGAGGGAAAACACCTTTTCCAATATGCTGATCTACCGACAGTTCTCATTTGGCAATCTCATCAACCTGATGATGTTAGACACACGCTTGGTTGGCCGTGACAAACCCCTCGACTATTTCTCGCTTTCCGCGCCGTCAATGGACGCAATTGGCGGGCTGGTGGCTCAGTCTAGAGATCCTGCAAGAGAGCTGCTTGGCACCGAGCAACTAGGGTGGTTGACTCAACAGATAGCCAACAACGATGCCAAGTGGAACGTGTTAGGGCAGCAAGTGTTGATGTCTCGGATGGAGCTGCCTAGCTCGGTGATGCTGGCGCTGTTTAACTTGTTTACTGTGTCCGACGAGCAAAAACCAGCCGCATTGGCAGGAGTACAAACGGCGATAGGCAATTACTTGGCTGATCCAAGTTCCGATCTGGTGTCTCTGCCTTACAATCTGGATGCGTGGGATGGTTACTACGCCGAAAGAGAGCGGGTGTACGCCGCACTAAAACAGAGTGATGACAACTTTGTGTGCTTAGCTGGGGATACCCACAACGCTTGGACGAGCGAGCTGAAAAATATGAATGGTGACGCGATTGGGATCGAATTCGCCACCAGTTCGGTCAGCTCTCCCGGCTTAGAGGAGTATTTAGGGCTAGATCCGGCGGTGATCGGCCAGATGGAATTTGTACTGCCATCTTTGGTGCAAGAGCTAGAATGGGCGGATATCAAACAGCGCGGCTTTATGCGCGTGAGCTTTAGCCATACGGGCTCAACCGCCACTTGGTACTTTGTCGATAGCGTGAAAAGTCAAAGCTACCAAGTGACGACCAAAACCGCTTCTACCGCAGACGGCGTTACGCTGAATTTAAGTTAATCGTCTACTGAGACCATCACATTAAAGGCCCGGCGAGTTCGCTGGGCCTTTATTCTATCCTTTGCTGCTATGTCGTGCGGTTTTTAAGCCGCCAGCGTCAGTTTCAGCGTAAACGTCATCCCTTGGTCTGGGTTGTTCTCGGCGACAATCGTCCCTTGCATATCGCGCACGTTGTTCGCGGTAATGGCCAATCCAAGTCCCAGTCCTTCGCCTATTTTCTTGTTGGTATGGAAAGGTTCAAAAATGGTCGCCAACTTGTCGTTTTCCACGCCGCAGCCGTTGTCGGTCACTTGAATGATGGCTTTGCCGTTGTCGCAATGTGCCGCCACGGTAATTTTCGGGTTGTCTTGCCCTTTGGTGGCATCAATCGCGTTGCTGATCAAATTGCCCAGCACCTGCCTTAAGCGCGCTTCTTCGCCCATCACCAGTGAAACATCCGAGGCGATCCGCACGCGAATATCCACGCTGGCTAGTGCGGCTTGCTGAATACGCAGCACTTCCTGTAACGCATCGGTAAACGACACAGGCTGAGGTTGTTCAAGGCGATTAAACGCGAACGACTTGAGCTGAGAGGTCATGTTCGCCATGCGGTCAATCAAGGTATTCACCAGCGTCATGTTCGCTTTGAGCATCTTAGTCTCACCGCGTTCCATCAACAGTTGATTACTTGAAAGCAGGGTACGTAACCCCGTTAGCGGCTGGTTCAGTTCGTGAGTGATCGCGCTCGACATTCTGCCCAGCGCGGCTAGCTTGCTGGCTTCGATCAATTCTTGCTGCGCATTTTCCAGCGCTTGGGTGCGTTCTTGTACCCGCTGCTGCAAATGTTTGTTGGCATCCTGCAGCGCTATTTCGGCCTTTTTACGTTTGCTGATGTCGATGATGGTGCACAGATAGTAGTTATTGGAGCCCCAAGGGAATAGGCTGATGGAAAACATCACCGGGAAACAACTGCCATCGCTGCGTCTGGCCATGGTTTCCACGCTGCTGATTTCCGCCAGTTCTTGGTGCTGCGCCAAGTTTTTCAGTAGTTGTAGCGTGGTGGAGTTGGGGTTGCCCGCGTCAAACAACTGCCAGGCCTGAATGTTGCCAATCATCGAATCAGATAAGCTGAAATAGCGTTTCGCCATCAAGTTAATGTCGTGAATCGCACCGTTTTTATCCAGCAGCAACAGGCCTACGTGGGTCTTGTTGATCATGCCAGTCAGGCGCTTTTCAGACTCTTCGATCAAACGCTGAATGCGCAGATTACCCAGCTGCTTTTGGTAGCGCTGGAAACGGATCACCAAGAGCAGCAGCACAAACAAACACGCCACTGCGACGCTCCAGCTTAGCCAACTGACGGTCTGATACAGCGATTGCAGGGGCGTCAGGTAGGTTAAGCGCCAGTTGAGGTCATCCAAAGTGACCGACTGCACAAGGTATTTCTTGTTGTTGAGTTCCCATATGTTGATGCGAGATTGATCGTAGAGCGTTTGCGTCGTCATCATTTGCGCCATGCTGAAATGCTCGTTAAACCAATCCGCGTTAAGGACGCGATGGCTGGAAAGAAAGAACTGTTGCTGCGCGTTTTGGAACAGGATCACCTCATCGTCGGCGAACCATTGGTCGGTCAACAGGCTCAAATCAATCTGCACCACGGCGATCCCGACAATATCGAATTTCAAATAGATAGGCGCGGCGAGGTAGTAATCGGGTGTCGCGCCGACACTTTTGGTTACGACGGAAATCGCTTCACGCTGGGCATGGATGCGCTGAACGATGGTCTCAATGTCGTCTTCGCTCAAATTACTCCGTTCGATACTCGATGAAAGCACATCACCACTCGAAGACAACACATACCAACCTTTGGTATTGGCGGCCTTATCCAACTGAATCAGCTGCTTTTTGATTTGTGGCTCAAGCGAAGCCTCGCCTTTGAAATAACGCAGGCTGATTTCATCATTGGTGACTAGATAGGGCAGGTGGTAAAAGCGTTGTAGCGAGCGGCGCGCTTCTCCGATGTAGGTGAGCAATCGGTGTTCGCCTTGCCTTTGCGCTTGCTCCATGTGCCATTGGGTCGCGGCTTTTTGACTGGTGACCTTTGCCACCGCAATGGCAAAAATTGCGAGAATAATAAACCAGTAACGATTACTACCAACCATCGTTAGAACATCCTTTGCGCGGATTGTGTACGCTGCGAGTTGAGAAAGCAGGGACTTGGAAATGAGAAGCAGAAGCTAACAAATAAATAATCCAATGTTAAAGCAGTGTTGTTGAGAAGTGAGAGCTAGCTCCTTTTCGATTTGCGTATTTTTACTTAACGTTGGTGGCTTGAAAAATAGGTGTCTATAGATGGAATTACATATGACTCGCAGTATTGCTTTGATTGAGGATGACCAAATCGTCCGTCAAGCAACGAGCCAGTGGCTGCAACTTGCAGGCTTTGAAGTGACCACGTTTGAAACAGGGCAAGCCGCGTTAGAGGCGGTGATGAGCGGAGAATTCGACACGATCATCACCGATGTGAGGTTGCCAGACATTGATGGCACCGAGATTTTAAATCAGGTTAAGCAGAGCTTGCCGGAAGTGCCAGTGATTTTGATTACCGGTCACGGTGATGTGGATATGGCGGTCAAAGCGCTACAGCAGGGCGCGTATGACTTCATTGAAAAGCCGTTTGATCCAGAGCGTCTCTCGCAGACCGTGGCGGAAGCGGTCGAAAAATACAGCCAAGGTCGAGAGCGCAAAAGCCGCTTATCGTACTTAGATAGCATCAGCGGTATCGAGCAAGTGTTGATTGGCCGTAGTAAAGTGATGTGCGATCTGCGCGAGCAAATCATCAAAGTCGCGTCCATCGATACTAACGTGATCATTTATGGAGAAACGGGCTGTGGTAAAGAGTTGGTCGCCAATTGCTTGCATCAGTTCAGTCAAAGGCAAAAACACCCGTTTGTTCCGCTAAATTGCGGTGCGATTCCGGAAAACTTGTTCGAAAGTGAGCTATTCGGCCACGAAGCAGGCGCATTTACGGGGGCGGCGAAACGGCGCATCGGTAAGTTAGAGTTTGCCGACAAAGGTACGGTGTTTCTTGATGAAATCGAAAGCATGCCGCTGTCGATGCAGGTCAAAGTGCTACGTACACTGCAAGATCATGTCGTTGAACGGGTTGGGGGCAACCAGCAAGTGTCGGTCGATCTGCGTGTGATTTCTGCGGCCAAGCACGATCTGTTGAATCATCCCGATTTTCGCCAAGACCTGTTTTATCGCCTGAACGTGGCGCAACTGCATTTGCCGCCGTTGAGTGAGCGTGAAGACGATGCCTTGCTGCTGTTTGAACACTTCACTCAAGAAGCCAACCCAGAGACTCGCCAAGCCAGTGAAGCCGACAGACACGCGCTGCTCTCTTACTCGTGGCCGGGCAACGTGCGTGAGCTGCGCAACGTCGCAATTCGTTTTGCACTGGACGAAATGCTAACCGTGGGCGAGATTCTTTCGTGCCGTCCGAACACCACTACAGAATCGGCCTCGTCTGGTGTGCCGCTAGCGGTGCAGGTGCAGAGCTTTGAACGCAAAGTTATTCACGACTCTTTGCTCAGACATCAAGGCCGCATTAATGAAGTGATGCAAGAGCTCGATTTACCACGGCGAACGTTGAACCAAAAAATGGTGCGTTACGCGCTCAACCGCAGTGATTACGTCAGTTAGTTTCAGGTCGAGATCGGAATCAGGATATGAGCAAAATTTTGCTCATATCAAAATCGACCATTTTATTAACATTGATCACAAATAATTCATTTGTGTGAGCTGTCCTCCTCTTTTTTGCTACTCAATCATCCACTTAATGAGCCATTTTTTGCTTACTGCTAAATCAGAAGATAAGCAAAAAATGGCTTGTTTGGATGCGTGTGGAAATTAATTTCAAATAAAATCAATAGCTTAAAAGTTGGCATTGGTTTTGCTATATAGCGATTGTTGTTAACAAAAACATAACGTGAAATCACTCTACATGGAGAGTAATAATGAAATACAACAAGTTAGTGAAAACTCTGGCTATCGCTATGGCTTCATTTGGTTTGGCGGCGAATGTCTCTGCTGCGGATGAACGCAGTTACATCCTTGCCACCGCGTCAACGGGCGGAACGTATTACCCAGTGGGTGTCGCATTAGCAACTCTTAGCAAAGTCAAAGTCGCGCCGAAGCATCACTTTTCATTGTCCGCAATCAGCTCGGCTGGATCGGGTGAGAACGTGAAAATGCTGAATGAGAACGAAGCGCAGTTTGCGATTTTGCAAGGTTTGTATGGTGCGTGGGCTTGGAGTGGTCAAGGCCCGTATGCAAAATCGGGTAAGCAAGAGCAACTGCGCTCGGTTTCCATGTTGTGGCAGAACGTTGAACACTTTATCGTCCGTTCTGAGCTGGCTGAATCTGGCACAGTGAGCGACCTGAATAACCTTGATGGCAAGAAATTCTCGATTGGTAAAAAGAACTCGGGAACAGAAAAATCGGGCCGTCAG
This sequence comes from Vibrio japonicus, assembly GCF_024582835.1. NCBI lineage: Bacteria > Pseudomonadati > Pseudomonadota > Gammaproteobacteria > Vibrionales > Vibrionaceae > Vibrio > Vibrio japonicus. Next base: position 1,687,513 of record NZ_CP102096.1, on the reverse strand, counting down.
ATCATGAAAGGCCTATCGGTTGACCCAGACAAATTTAACTTGGCATTCATGGGTTACGGCGGCAGTGCGAGTGCGCTACAGAACGGCACCATCGACGGTATGAACACACCTGCGGGCGTTCCTGTTGGGGCTGTCACACAAGCGTTTGCTGCCCTAGGCAACGATATTCAACTGCTTTCGTTTACGGATGAGCAGATCAAGCAAGCCAACCGCGACTTTGATCTTTGGACCAAGTACGAAATCCCAGCCAACACTTACCCTGGCGTTGATAAACCGATTACGACGGTTGCGCAACCAAACTTCTTGGCCGTGCGAGACGATATCTCGGAAGAAGATGTTTATCAGCTGACCAAAACCATCTACGAAAATCTGCCATTCCTGCAAGGTATCCACAAAGCGACCAAAGCGATGGCGCTTGAAAAAGCTTTATCTGGCTTGCCTTTACCACTTCACCCAGGCGCAGTACGTTACTACAAAGAAGTGGGTGTCGAGATCCCATCACAACTGATCATCAACTAACTGATGATATTTACGCCCTTAGATTTTAAGGGCGTATCCCTCTTATTGATTGAGTTTAACTTTTTCTCCGTGGTGTGCGCGCGGCGGGGTATTGGAGTGTGTTATGAGCGATTCGTTGCAGCAGGAACTGCAAAAGTTTGAATTGCCGACCCGAACGGATTTTCCGTGGGTGGGCAAGGCGATTACCGCCCTTGGTGTGGTGATCTCGTTACTGCATATTTATTTTAATACGTTATCCACGCTGCCTGAGCTTTGGATTTCGGCCACGCACTTTGCCGGTTTTGCCGTGATTTGTGCGCTGTGGTATCCGGCTCATATTTCTTTAAAACGCAGTAAAGTGGCGTTGGCGGTCGACATTGTGATCGCACTGGCAGCACTGGCTTGTCTTATTTACATCCCATTTGCGGAAGATGCTTTATACGAGCGCGGCGTTAAATTTGTCGCGAGCGATTGGTTCTTCGCGATTTTGGCGATTGCCATCGTGATCGAACTGATCCGCCGTACCATGGGCTGGTTTATTCCGGTACTTATCCTTGTCTGCTTGAGCTACGTGGTGCTTTGGGGGCAGTGGGCGAGTGGGATTTTCCATTTCCCGGGTCTGAGCTTAGAAACCTTGCTCTATCGCAGTTTTTACTCGTCTGAAGGCATGTTCGGCTCTATTTCGCGCATCAGCTGGACGTTTGTTTTCATGTTCATCCTGTTCGGCGCTTTTTTGGTGCGCTCTGGTGTGGGTGATTACATCATCGACGTGGCGCGTGCAGCCGCAGGAAAAATCATTGGTGGCCCAGGTTTTATTGCGGTTATCGGTTCCGGTTTGATGGGCTCGGTATCCGGCTCTAGCGTGGCGAACACGGTGTCTACTGGCGTGATCAGTATTCCATTGATGCAAAAAGCGGGTTTCCCGTCTCGCTTTGCGGCGGGTGTAGAAGCAGCCGCATCGACAGGTGGTCAGCTTATGCCGCCAGTCATGGGCGCGGGCGCGTTTATCATGGCGTCGTACACGCAGATCCCTTACGTGGATATTATTGCCGTGTCGTTTGTGCCTGCGTTGGTGTACTTTCTATCGGTTGCGTTCTTTGTGCGTATTGAAGCCAAGCGCAGTGGCGTGCAAAAAGTCACGACCAGCAGCGAACCACTGCTAAAAGTGCTTATCTCTGGTTGGCACAACCTGATTCCTCTGGCAGTGCTAGTCACTTTATTGGTACAAGGCTTTACGCCAACCTACGCAGCGGGTATCTCTATTTTGTCGGTGGTGGTGGCGTCTTGGTTCTCGAAAAATCATAAGATGGGGCCGAAAGCGATCATCGAAGCCTTATCTCAAGGTGCGAAGAACATGGCAACCACGGCGGTACTGCTGGTGGGCATCGGTTTGGTGATCAATGTGATCAGTACCACGGGTATTGGTAACACCTTCTCGCTGATGATCAACGGCTGGGCGAATGGTGACTTGTTTATCATGATCTTGTTGATCGCGTTGGCGTCATTGGTGCTTGGCATGGGCCTACCAGTCACGGCGGCGTACATTGTATTAGGCACATTATCGGCACCTGCGTTGTATCAGTTACTGGCAGAAAGCCAACTGCTGGATATGCTGGTCGCTGGTCAATTACCAGAGCAAGCGAAAGCGATCTTTATGCTGGCAGCGCCAGATCAGCTGGATCTCCTTAACGCGCCAATGGCGTTGGAAACGGCCAAAGAGCTATTAACCAAAGTGCCTGCCGATTTTATGGATACCCTGCTTGAGCAAAGTTTGGGCTTGGAAGCGGTTGGCCTAGCACTGCTGTCTGCACACTTGATCATCTTCTGGCTGTCTCAAGACAGTAACGTGACTCCACCGGTGTGTTTAACGGCGTTTGCGGCGGCAACCATCGCTAAAACACCGCCAATGCGCACGGGTTTGATGGCGTGGAAAATTGCCAAAGGTCTTTACTTAGTGCCGCTGTTGATTGCGTACACCAACCTGGTGAGCTGGGACATTACCTCCGTATTGGTGACGGGCGGTTTTGCCATCATTGGTACTTATGCCTTTATTGCCGCGATTGAAGGTTATCTGGAAGGCGAGATCAACTGGCTTATCCGTATTGCTTTGATTGGTGTAGGTTTGGCTTTGGTATGGCCTGACATTGCAGTATGGATTCGACTGGCGTGCAGTGCGGCATTCATCGGCGTGTTTATTTATAGCGGCCGAAATTCAAACACGAGTGTTGAAAATTCAATCGCGAAACCTGTGTGATTTACGAAATAGATTTAGGAACATTATGAACGCAATGTACGATTTTATTATTGTCGGTGGCGGTATTGTGGGCGTTTCCACAGCGTGGCAGTTGCAACAGGCTTACCCAAACAAATCGATTTTGTTGATTGAGAAAGAGTCGGGTTTTGCCAAGCATCAAACAGGACACAACAGCGGCGTGATCCATGCGGGTGTTTACTACGCCCCCGGCAGTCTCAAGGCGGATTTTTGTAAGCGCGGCGTTGAAAGAACCATTGATTTCTGCGCTAAACACGACATTCCGGTAGAGAATTGCGGGAAGTTGCTGGTCGCTACCAACAACGCCGAAATGGAGCGTATGAATGCGCTGTATGAACGTTGCCACCAAAATGGCATTGAGGTGGAGTTGCTAGACCAAGCGCAGTTGAAATTGGCAGAGCCGAACATCACGGGCTTAGGCGCGATATTGGTGAAATCAACCAGTATCGTGAACTACACCAAAGTCACCGAAATGATGGCAAAGGAGTTCACCGATATCGGCGGTCAAGTGAGCTTGGGTACCGAAGTTATCGCCGCCAAAGAGCTAGAGGAAGAAGTCCAACTTACTTGCAAAGTCGATGGCCAAACCATGCAGATTAATGGTCGTTTTATGATCTCTTGCTCTGGGTTAATGGCGGACCGCATGACCAAGATGCTAGGCATCGAGACCGATTTCCAAATCGTCCCTTATCGCGGTGAATACTACCTGTTAGACAAGAAGCATAACCAAGTGGTGAATCATCTGATTTACCCGATTCCAGATCCGGATCTGCCGTTTTTGGGCGTCCACCTAACTCGTATGATTGATGGTACGGTCACGGTTGGCCCTAATGCGGTACAGGGCTGGAAGCGAGAAGGCTATGGCGTGATTAACTTCAGTCTCAAAGATACGTGGCAAATGTTGAGCTTTGCTGGCTTCTGGAAAGTGACCGCCAAACATCTGCAAACCGGGCTGGTGGAGTTTAAAAACTCGTGGTGGAAACCGGGTTACTTGAAGCTAGTGAACAAGTATTGCCCGAGCATTCAGGTTGCGGATCTCAAGCCATACCCGGCGGGCATTCGTGCGCAGGCTGTGATGAAAGACGGCACTTTGGTACACGACTTTTTGTTTGCTGAAAGCCCGCGCAGTTTGCATGTGTGTAACGCGCCCTCTCCGGCGGCAACTTCTGCCATGCCAATTGGCGAGTACATTTGCGAGAAGGTGATGGCGAAAAACGCTTAATCCCGCGTCAGTGAGCACTCAATCACAAGTCAGTTACTCAGTTGGGTAGCTGGCTTATTTTTTTGACAGTTTTCGAGCTGCTTGGCTCTGCTCTTGTTTCTGTCTTTGATGACAAAGAAGCCCACTTCAACGCGCCGTTGGTTTCGAAGGTGTTTTCATTTTGGCAAATCAGGAAATGTTCACCCACTTGAATGATGGCTCCTGATGAATACGCCATATCTTGATAAAAGCAGACGCGTTGGCCAATTTCCGCCGCATTAACGCCGATAATCGCTTTATGAGAAGTGGATGCGGAAGTGCTCGCCGCTGCAACATTGGCGCTAGCAAGCAATAATAACAATAGGGAAGTTGTACGCATTAGCTTTCCTCTAATGGTGTTAAACCAAATTTTCGTTCATAACGGGGCAGCATGCTTTCGTTCCCCAGTAACCCACCTTGATGGACATAAATGAGCGTTTTGTGCGAGTTTTCCGTGTGCCAAGGGATTAAGCATTGCCACATCATAGGATCATAGAGCAAATCAAACTCGACGTGTGTTTGTTTGAGTAATTTTAACCACATAATGTAGTCTGCTTTGTAAAGGTGGCCGAAGTGATGTTTCGCCGGAAGTTCCAATATGGTAGGAAAACTGCTTTCACCAAGATCGGCAAATTGCTGTTTTAGGTATTCTGCTCCTCCTACACATGGGCAAGTGACCACTTCGATACCATGAGGGGCTAAATATTTATGAAGGTAAAGTGCCGTCGTCCCAGTCCCTGCAGGTAATGCAACTGCAAATTCAGAGCAATTTTCGTAACGAGTCCATGAGAGTATTTCTCTTGCGAGCTGTTTAATGCCCACTTCAGCATGTTTGAATCGACCGCCTTCGGGTACGACTAAGCAATGGTCGTTAGGCTGTCGGATCTGTTCTATATAATCCCTCGGGTGCAGTTGAAACTCATTCACTGCTTTAATTTCCGCTCCCATATCCAGCGTAGCGCGGAAATTCCCCTTAGGATTGTCTGACAGCCATTGAGGAATATGATCGACATAAAACTCGAATTTCCAACCTTTTATTGCAGCCAAGGCAGATAATGAATACATCGCATTAGATTGAATGCTGCCGTAGCTAATTAAAGTGTCAATATGAGTAAGGGGCTGCTCCAGAAGCGCCATAAACTTACGTGCTTTGTTACCGCTGAAGTGGCTGTGCAGCTGGTCATCGCGTTTTAAGTAAAATCGGACACCGTCAAAATCGTGTTGGGTGATAGGCGTATCGGCAAGTTTCATAACCGCATTAGATTTAGGGAATTAAGCTGCGTATTTTATCTAAAATTTCCTATTAAGCTCAATGAGCGGTTTTTAGAGATAAGCGGTTTCAGAGATAAAAAAAGCCCAGAGCAAATTTGCTCTGGGCGGATACAAACATAGGAGTTAATAAGATAAAGCAGCGTAAATTAGTAGTGCTAGCTAAGAAAACAAGTTTGACGGCCTGAAAACTCACGAATGCTCTGCTAACTACACTTATTCAGACTGGCACTTTTCCAATCAGTTCCATTTCAAGCGAAAAAAAATCTATTTTTTTTATGTCTCACTTTTAGGGCACGCATTTAACCTGGTCTGACCAAGTTTGAAAAATGTGATGTTAATGACTTGTTGTTAGAATGTGTTGGTTGTATATTTCAAACATGTGTTTAATACGAGTGATTCAAATGGCAAGCAAAAACAGTACAAAAGAAAAAATCCTAGATGTTGCCGAGGCACTCTTTGCTGAACATGGCTTTAATGACACGTCTTTGCGGACGATTACCAGTAAAGCTGGGGTAAACCTTGCCTCCGTCAATTACCACTTTGGAGACAAGAAGACACTGGTGCGAGCGGTACTGAACCGATACTTAGAAGCGTTCATGCCAGCGATGCAAGATTCGTTGACGAATTTAAATCTGAGTGACAACTACTCAATGGAAGCGGTGTTTGAATCATTACGCTCTCCATTAGGCTCGTTAAACGATTTAAGACCAAATGGCACGAGCCGTTTTATGTTGCTGGTTGGTAGAGGTTATACCGATGTGCAAGGTCACCTTCGTTGGTTTATCACGACGCGCTATCAAGAAACTTTATCGCTTTTCACGCAATCCGTTATGAAAGCCAATCCTAACCTTTCAGAAGAAGAGCTATTTTGGCGTTTGCACTTTACGCTAGGAACTTGCGTTTTCACCATGGCTTCAAGTCAGGCGTTGATGGAAATTGCCGAAAACTCCTACGACAAGAAAGTCGACGTAAAGTCTATTGTTGATCAACTAATACCATATTTAGCTGCCGGAGTTGCGGCTGATAGAGCTTGAAAACAAAAATAAATGGACCACAACTGTGAACAAAAGGATCTGACTATGAGTTCTCTAAGAAGAAAATGGGTAAGTGACCCAGCTTTTAAATTGTTTAAGAAGGTGTTACCACCATTATCAAACACAGAGAAAGAAGCAATGGAAGCGGGCAGTGTGTGGTGGGATGGAGAGTTATTCTCGGGTCGCCCTGATTTCACCAAACTACACCATTATCCTAAACCAACACTCAGTGCAGAAGAGCAAGCGTTTATGGATAACGAGTTGCAGACGCTGTTGGGTATGTTGGACGATCATAAGATCGTTAAAGAAGATCGTGACTTGCCGAAAGAGGTTTGGGCGTACCTACGTAAAGAGCGTTTTTTCTCTCTGATCATTTCCAAAGAATATGGCGGTCGCGAGTTTTCATCGCATGCAAACTCAACCATCGTTTCAAGCATTGCTACGCGAAGCATCAGTGCCGCAGTATCGGTCATGGTTCCGAACTCATTAGGTCCGGGTGAATTGCTGTCTCATTACGGTACTCAAGAGCAGAAAGATTACTGGCTACCACGTTTGGCTGATGGTACCGATATCCCTTGTTTTGCATTGACAGGTCCAGAAGCGGGTTCAGATGCAGGTGGTATTCCAGATGAAGGGATTGTTTGTTACGGCGAGCACGAAGGCAAGGAAGTACTTGGTGTTAGAGTAAGCTGGAACAAGCGTTATATTACTCTGGCTCCAGTTGCTACTGTATTAGGCTTGGCATTCAAAATGTACGATCCAGATGGTCTAATGGGTGATAAGAAAGACATTGGGATCACCTGTGCGCTAATCCCAGCAGACCATAAAGGGGTTGAGATTGGTGAGCGACATGACCCAATTGGTCTAGCATTCATGAACGGTCCAACCCGTGGTAACGACGTATTCATCCCTATGGATTGGCTAATCGGTGGTCAGGAGTACGCAGGTAAAGGTTGGCGTATGCTGGTGGAGTGTTTGTCAGCAGGTCGTGGTATTTCGTTGCCAGCATTAGGCGCAGCAATTGGCCACCTTACTTCTCGTACGACTGGTGCATACTCATACGTGCGTAAGCAGTTTGGTATGTCGATAGGTAAATTTGAAGGTGTGGCAGAGGCGCTGGGTCGCATCGGTGGTTTAACCTATCTGCTTGAAGCTACTCGTACACTGACGACCACGTCACTGGATCTGAAAGAGAAGCCGGGTATCGTAACCGCAATTGCTAAATACCACATGACCGAAATGGCTCGTACCATTTTGAACGACTCGATGGATATCCATTCTGGTCGCGCAATCCAAGACGGTCCAATGAACTATTTAGCATCGCCGTATCTAGGTATCCCTGTTGCGATCACGGTAGAAGGTGCGAACATCCTGACTCGTAACCTGATGATCTTCGGTCAAGGTGCGACACGTTGTCACCCTTATGTTCTTAAAGAGATGGAAGCAGCGGCAAACCCGGATGAAAAAGAAGGGGCAAAAGAGTTTGATAAGCTGTTGTTCAAACATATCGGTCATGCAACTAAGAATACCTTTGGTGCATTTGGCGCAGCGTTGACGGGTTCACGCTTTATCAAGGCAGAGATGAGCGGTCCAACACAGCGTTACTACAAAGAGTTGACTCGATTAAGCTGCGCATTGGCTGTGAGTGCAGACATCGCAATGGCAACACTGGGTGGAGATCTAAAACGTAAAGAGATGATCTCGGCAAGGCTGGGTGATGTACTAGCGTATCTATACATGGCGTCGGCGGCACTGAAAAAGTACGAAGACGAAGGTCGTCAGCAACAAGATCTCGATTACGTTCATTATGCGGTACAACACTGTTTCTACAATGCGGCAAAATCGCTACAAGAAGCGTTCACTAACTATCCACAAAAATCGGTTGGACGTCTGCTGAAGGTATTGATTTTCCCACTAGGAAACCATTACCAAAAACCGAGTGATAATCTGACCGTTCAGATTGCGGAAAGCCTAATGACGCCTGGAGCGCATCGTGACCGTTTAACGCACCTTTGCTACATCGGTAAAGATGAAAACGACAGCGTTGGTTTAATCGAGAATGCTTTCCTAGCGATGTACGGTGTTAAGAGCCTTGAACGTAAGTTAATGACGGCGGCGAAAGAGGGTAAAGTGGCTCGTAAAGGTCTGCTGAAAGATAGACTTGAGCAGGCGCTAGAGGCGGGTGTGTTGACTCAAGAAGAAGTAGATAAAGTTCTTGCGGCAGATGAATTGCGTTACAAAGCGATTCAAGTTGACCACTTTAGTCATGACTTGAGTGAAATAAGGACGCACGACCAAGAAGTAAAGCGCAAGCTTGATAGCGTTGCTTAGTCGCGTAATTACTGAGTCAACAAGCACTAGGCTTTGCTATCCTAAAGAGCAGAAAGGCATCAATTAAGATGCCTTTCTTTGTTTTGTCTGCAAAATATAACGAAAGTCATCCAACCACTTGCATTTTAGCGACATTTTTACAGAAATTAGATGCGAACTGGCGGTGAACCTTTTATCCTAGCGGGGTTTTTTAAAGGAAGTTGAATATGATCATCAAACCTAGAATTCGTGGATTTATCTGTACCACAACGCATCCAGTGGGTTGTGAAGCTAACGTAAAAGAACAAATTGCTTACACAAAAGCACAAGGCCCAATCAAAAACGCGCCTAAACGCGTTCTTGTTGTCGGTGCTTCAAGTGGCTACGGTCTATCTTCTCGTATCGCTGCGGCATTTGGTGGCGGCGCTTCAACTATCGGTGTGTTCTTCGAAAAAGAAGGCACTGAAAAGAAACCAGGTACTGCAGGTTTCTACAACGCAGCAGCATTCGAAAAGCTAGCGCGTGAAGAAGGTCTATACGCGAAAAGCCTAAATGGCGACGCTTTCTCAAACGAAGCGAAACAGAAAACAATCGATCTGATCAAAGAAGACTTAGGTCAGGTTGATATGGTGGTTTACTCACTGGCTTCTCCAGTACGTAAAATGCCAGAAACAGGTGAATTGATTCGTTCATCTCTAAAACCTATCGGTGAAACTTACACTTCGACAGCGGTTGATACCAATAAAGATGTGATCATCGAAGCAAGTGTTGAGCCAGCAACAGAAGAAGAGATCAAAGACACAGTTACCGTAATGGGCGGTGAAGACTGGGAACTTTGGATCAACGCACTTTCTGAAGCCGGTGTTCTTGCAGAAGGTTGTAAGACGGTTGCGTACAGCTACATTGGTACTGAGCTAACTTGGCCAATCTACTGGGATGGCGCACTAGGCAAAGCGAAAATGGACCTAGATCGTGCATCGACAGCGCTTAACGATAAGTTGGCAGCGACTGGCGGTAGTGCAAACGTAGCGGTTCTTAAGTCTGTTGTTACTCAGGCAAGTTCTGCAATCCCTGTAATGCCACTGTACATTGCAATGGTATTCAAGAAGATGCGTGAAGAAGGCGTACACGAAGGTTGTATGGAACAGATTTACCGCATGTTCAGCGAGCGTCTATACAAAGAAGACGGCAGCGCAGCAGAAGTGGACGAGAAAAACCGTCTACGTCTGGATGACTGGGAACTACGTGAAGACATCCAGCAACACTGCCGTGACCTATGGCCGCAGATCACTAGTGAAAACCTAAAAGAACTGACTGACTACGTTGAGTACAAAGAAGAGTTCTTGAAGCTATTCGGCTTTGGCGTTGACGGTGTGGATTACGAAGCAGACGTGAACCCAGCAGTAGAAGCTGATTTCATCGCGATCTAATTTGCTTTGACTCTAATTATAAAAATCCGGTGCATACACCGGATTTTTTGTATCTAGAATCTAGCTGGCTAGCGCAACTTACTGAAACGTTGACCAGATAGGCGCGTGGTCAGACGGCTTTTCAATACCGCGTAATTCGTAGTCGATGTCAGACTCAACACATTTTTCTGCAAGTTTAGGTGTTGCTAAAATTACATCAATACGCAGACCACGGTTGTCATCAAAGCCGCGTGAGCGGTAATCAAACCACGAGAAACGATCGTTAACGTTAGGGTGGATCTGGCGGAAAGTATCCACGAAGCCCCAATCCATTAAGGTTTTTAGCCATTCACGCTCTTCTGGTTGGAAGGAACATTTACCCGTCTTCAACCAACGCTTGCGGTTTGGTTCACCGATACCGATGTCTGAATCAATTGGGCTGATGTTGATATCACCCATCACGATCAGCTGTTCATCGTTCGTGTGGTACTCAGTCAAGTAGCCCATCAAGTCTTTATAAAACTGACGCTTGTATGGGAACTTGGTTTCGTGGCTGATGTTGTCGCCTTGTGGGAAGTAACCATTCAGTACCGTGACTTTGTCGCCGTTATCATCTTCAAACGTCGCCATGATCATACGTTTTTGATGTTCTTCGTTATCGGTAGGGAAACCTTTCTGGATAGAGATTGGCTCTTTCTTGCACAGCATAGCAACGCCGTAATGCGCCTTTTGGCCGTGGAAATAAACCTTGTAGCCCATCGCCTCTACATCTTCGATTGGGAAAGCTTCATCGTGGACTTTGATCTCTTGAAGGCCGATAACATCTGGCTGATGTTTATCAATAACGGCTTGCAATTGGTGTAAGCGAGCGCGCAGGCCATTGATATTGAACGAAATGACTTTCATCCCAAATCCTTAATTGTTATTCATTCTAATTAGCGTAGCGTGTGATCTTATCATCTTCTTATTCGATACACTAAAGCCAACATGATTAAAATCAGCGTTGAATAACAGGCTATAGTAAACCAAGAGGCGACAGTCCCGCCTCTGTGTTTATGCTTATCAGTCTAAGTACCAGTAGCCTTTGTTCACCAGAGTGCAAAGTAACTCTAATTGCGCATCATTCAGCTGGCTATTTAAGTCATCTGAGTTCAGTTCATCCTGATTACACAATAAATGAGTTAGGTCGGGTGAGAAGGTGCAAAAACGTTCACCGTTAACGTATAAACTTGTGGCATCCTGCTGGTGGAATAATGCTCGCAAGCCAGACACTTTTCTGATGCAACCTGACTGCATAAGGTGGACTTGCAACTCGTCTGCTGAAATATTTTCCTCTGGCTCAACAACATCAAGTTGATGACGAGATTGACTGAGCATATTCCCGAGAAATTCAGAGATATCCTTTTCAGAGTTAAGGGCGTTTTTCAGCATCTGAGTAAGAAGGTCTACATCGGTAGAAAGGATTTCCCCAGTATTCTTTTGTGTTTGCATGCTCGGATTGTGCAGGTGGACATCCCCTTTATCATTCGCAAGCACATAATCTGCAAAGTTACTTAACAGCTCTTGTTCTTTAGGTGAGCGAAAACCTAGAGAATAGCTCATGCTAGGCTCTATGGTATGACCTTCGTGTGGAAAACCAGGAGGAATATAGAGGATATCTCCGGGTAACAAAACCTCATCGATGATCGCATCAAACCCTTCAATCTGTCGTAAAGCACCGCCTTGGATAGACTCTTTATATTGGCCTTTATCGATATCGCCAACACGCCATCGACGCTTACCACTGCCTTGAACAATGAATACATCATATTGATCGATGTGAGGGCCAACGCCTCCCTCTGGCGCAGAGAAGCAGACCATCAAATCATCGAACAGCCATTGAGGCAGTTGTTTAAATGGTTCAACAAGCTCCGCAGCGCCTAGGTGCCAGTGGTTACAGGCTTGAACAACAAGTTGCCAGTGGCTCTCCGGCAAATTTTCAAACAATGTTTCAGGAAGCGGCCCGTGTTTCGCTTTCCATTTGCCGTCTTTATTGGAGATAAATCGAGAGTCAATATCGTCCTCTAACGCTAAACCAGCCAGTTCATCTGGGCTGATCGGATCATCAAAATTGTTAAAGCCTTGCTTAATGATGGTTGGCTTTTTATGCCAAAATTCCGTCAAAAACTGGTCCATGTCGAAATTGAGCTGATACATGACTAGCTTGTCTCCAGTTTTCGTTCTAAATCTGACTTAACAATATTGATTGCTTTAAGCGCTATGTGAGGGTCGACGTCGTTACTCTCTAACAGATAGATAAGATCGACCGCGAGTTTGATTTCATCGGGTGCGTGTTCAAGTTCTGATTGAGCGGATGACATTTACTGATTTCTCTCTCGGTACGTGATTTGTTTTTCGATTTTCAGTTTCGATTCTTGGCAGCGTTTTAAACGTTGTTCTGTCGCAATCAGAGCCTGTTGTGCCGCTTGTTGTTGAAATGGAGGGGCGTACTCCAAAGCGAGCTCTTTTTCTCTCACCATCTCTTTCAGTCGACGTTCCCACTCTTGGTGTTGAGCCATTTGTTGATAGAGTTCGTTGATCGGTTTTTGGTAATAACTCTTATGCTTTGGCTCATTCTTGCGAATATTTGTGGTGGCCAGTTCACGTTGGATAGCACTGATTTGTGAGAACAATCGCTCAGTTAAATACTCTGCTCTAAGCGTGGTGAGTATGCCTGCTTCTTCTTCTCGAATAAGGCTCTCCAGCGTACTCTGTGTTTCTTTTACGCATGGAACGAGCAATTTCGATCTTCCATGAAATAAACGTTCATCGAATAGGGGGAGATGATTTTCTCCCCTTTTTCTGTCCAAAGCAGCGGCTTGATTCGCTAACTGCTCCAGTGTGTTAGACAACTCTTTAATACGACTCATAGATTAGGCGACACCGAGAAAAATAAACTGGATGCATCTCAAATAGCATTAGGGCATGTGATGAGATGCTTACAAACTAAGCTTAGTACTCGATGACTCGTTTAAACGGAGGTAGTGAATCGAGCAGTGCTTTACCGTATCGTTTTGAAACAATTCGGCGATCAAGGATAAAAACTTTACCAGAATCACGCTCTTTTCGCAGCAAGCGGCCAACTGACTGGATGAGCTTTTTACTCGCTTCTGGAACCGCGATTTGCATAAATGGATTTCCACCTTTGCTTTCTATGTACTCGGCGTGAGCGCGCTCTACGGGAGACGTCGGCACACCAAATGGAATCTTGGTAATTATCAAGTTTTCAAGGAGCTCGCCCGGTAAGTCTAACCCTTCTGAAAAGCTTCCCGTACCGAATAGAATGCTTGTTTTTTGACATTGAACCAGCGTTTTATGTTTTTTTAGAATTTCTGAGCGTGACTCTTTGCCTTGAACTTGCAGTGACCAGCCTCTTTTTACAAAATGTGTTGATAGCGCGTCCGCGACTTGATTCATTTGCCAATAGGAAGAAAACAACACTAAGTTCGCTTTTTTATCTTCGATTAGATTTGGCAATATATCAGTCAGATAATCGGTATATTGGGGAGCTTGAGGTTCATATTTCATTTTGGGAACCACAAGTTCCGCTTGATTCTGATAATCAAACGGAGAGGCGAGAGCTAAAAAGCGCACACCATCGTCTGCTTTTTCACTAATACCTGCTTGGCGACAAAAAAAGCTAAACGAATTCAGTGCTCTGATGGTGGCAGAAACTAATACAGCGCCAATGCAACGGCTCCATATTTGCTGATCCAGCTGCCAGCCTACTTCTAATGGGGAAACATTAACCACGAAGTCACTTTCTCGCTCTGGGTCAACTTCTAGCCATCTTGCAAGCGGTGCGCCTTTTTCTCTCAATGGTTCAGCCATCAAATTCCAAACTTGCGCGAGGTTATCCATTCTTTGGATATAAAAGCCAAGCTCAGCCAGTGCAGGCTCTGCCAATCGGTTCGCTAATTCACCATCTTTTACTCGTTCTGAAATTAAATCGGCAATTTTCGCGACCGCCTGAGCACCTTTCTGCGACAGTTTTTTCAGTTCTTTGGACTCTTCTTCCAACCAACTTGGTAATTCACCATTTTCGAATCGATAAATGTTGTCCTCAAAGTGGGCGGGATCAAAACGGGTCGCGAGTTGGGTAAGCGTTGGTATCAGTTGTTGAACAGAATCTTGCAGCTCGTTTCTAAACCTATTAACGCGTTTTTCGTCTGCAAGGTTGGCGAACTTAGTCACAGATTGATTGAGTCGTTCCAACCAACTCGCCGCACCTTTTAAGCTCGCACTTGCTGAAGAGTGGTCGCGGGCGACTTGAGGTAGGTGATGGGCTTCGTCGAAAACATAAATAGTGTTCTCGGGTTCAGGAAGGATAACCCCTCCGCCTAAATCGGCATCCGCCATGACGAGGCTATGGTTTGCAATAATGACATCTGCTTTATCCATCTCTGAGCGCGCCTTTTGAAAAGGACAGTCTCTGTGAGCTGGCATACTTCCGTTACAGCTGTGTTTATCGCTCACTATCATCTGCCAGATTTCATCCGCAATCGGTTTTGGCCATGAGTCCCGATCGCCATCCCATTTACGCTCTGCCAATTTCTTATACATTAATTCCAGCTGTTCGATATCTTTCTTTTTCGGCTTAGTTTCGAACATCGCTAGTTGCCCATTATCTGCGTTTGAAGCAGAAGCAAGCTTTTCGCTGCAACAATAGCGTTGACGGCCTTTTGCAAGAATGATGGAAAACTCTCGGTCAGTAATGCGTCTATATAGAGGCAAATCTTTGTTCACGAGCTGTTCTTGCAGTGCCACTGTCGCAGTTGAAATGACCACTTTACGATTATTGAAGAGAGCAACAGGAATGGCAGCCATTAAATAGGAGAGTGATTTACCTATCCCTGTTCCTGCTTCAGCGACCAGCATACGCGTGGACTTGTGATAATCGCCACAGAGTGTTTTCGCAATTTCAGCAACGAGATAGTTTTGCGCTCGACGAGGAACAAAGTTATCCAGATTAGATTGTAGGTTTTGGTAACTTGAGCGGATAGAACTCTGAATTTTGCTGGCTGTCATAGTGTGATCTCAATAACGGGACGCGGATGATAGCACAATTTGATAAGGGCTACTCAGTTCACGAATTCTAAATTCCGATTGCCAAATATGGATCTCGTTCACAAAAAAAAACTGAACCATCAAAAACTTACAATAATTCCCAAATCTAACAAATATATAGCGACGAATTGCGTGGCTTAATGGTTTTTTATCCTGTTTGTTGTTTTATTTTTCCTTATTTTTAGTTTTAAGTTCCAATTGTGGAATCTTGGCATGATGAGTAGGTGATGGGAATAGTTGAGTGAGGTTGTTCGCAAAATGAACGTGTTTTCATTTAAGTTATTGAAAATAAATGATTTTATGTTTTTTTATTAAATTTTTTTTATTCATTTGACAGTCAACATAATCTTTTGCAATCTAGACCTCGAAATTTAGTGGCGATGATATTTGACCAATAAGAGCCAAAATCATCATCAAAAAACATAAAGGGAACCGGATAAGGATTTCCCAGTTTAAGAAAAGGCAGTGGATTATTATGAAAAAGACTCTAGTAGCTCTTTCAGTACTTGCAGCAGCATCAGCTCAAGCTGGTATCGAAGTTTACAATCAAGATAGCGTTTCAGTTAACCTACACGGTGACATCGAAGTTACTTACCAAAACTCAAAATCCTCAAAATCAATGACTCAACAAATCGAAGACGCTGATTTCGGTTTTGACGTTCGTTACGCAATCAACGATCAAGTGTCTTTCGGTGGTTACTGGGAATTTGATGGTTCTCAATCAAACAACTCTGAAGCTACTAAAAACGGTGATACTTACGTAGCGCTATATACTAAAGACTTTGGTGACATTAAAGTGGGTCGTCTATGTACTGCTATCGATGATGCAGGTATCGGTAACGACTACCAGTTTGGTCTAAACTCGTTCTTTGACGGTCTTGACCTAGCTTGTGCTGACGAAGGTCTTCGTTACGATTACGATAACGGTACTGTTTACGCGACTGTTGGTTACATTCAAAACAAACTTGTAAAAGGCGGCAATACTGCTACTCCAGGTCTAGGTAGCAAAGCAGATGATGAGGCTTACATCGATGGTAAACTAGGTGTTCGCGCTGCAGGCTTTGATTTCACATTGTTTGCTGCAGATACAGAAGTTGTTGATCAGAAGAATCAGGTAGAGAAAGAGTACACTCTACTTGGTCTAGAAGCGCGTTTTTCAGGTGTTGAAAACCTAAACCTATCTGCGGCTTACTACACGCTCGAGGAAAAAACTTCAGGTGTAAGCAGCGATGTTGATACTATGGCTCTTGCTGCTGACTACACCGTGGGAGCATGGGTATTCGGTACTGGTTACTCTGTTTCTGAAGAAGACAAGTCTAATTGGGAAGAAGACGTAGTGTTTGTAAACGCGGGTTACGCGCTAGCACCTAGCACAACTGCTTATGTAGAACTTGCTAAAGTAGATAGTGACGACGTACTATTCAATGAAGACCTAGCCGTTGTTGGTGTTAAAGCAAGCTTCTAATTTTAGCTAAGCTTATAAATTTTATAAAAAGTCACTCGAAAGAGTGACTTTTTTATTTTATGCCCTAATAATTTGTGGCTATCGAGTTCCACATGGCTAGTTGCCTACGCACCAATTTAAGGAAAACACAGTGAAGAAGATTTCAATACTCCTTGCCTCTTTGGTTTCATTTTATTTATCCGCAGCTGAGTTAACGCCAGCTAAGGGTGTCTCTATTCTTTATATTAATGGCCAAGAAGCCGAATCAAAACTGGGTACAAACCCTATAGCAGACGGTTACAACCAAATTGTTATTCGTATGGATAAAGAGGTGGGTCGAGGTAGTGGTGGTAACGTATTTACATCAAAACCGTATGTTCTGGATCTAGAAGTATCAGGTGAGATAATTCAAGTGGTTCACCCAGTCGCGAGAAGTAAGAAAGAAGCTGAAATTGCATTTGAAGATGGGCAACCACAATGGGACATTAGACAAGATGGCAAGCCGCTGCAATATAAGCAGGAAGAGCTTCAGGGGAAGTCTGGACTGTTTCCATATGCGGGGATGGCCGCTTTGCTAGAAAAGCATAACAGCCAAAGGGGCGTCTATTTTAATAATGGGCAACTCATTGATAAACCAGTTGAAGCGAAAATGATTTCGGGAACAGTGGTGGATCCTGCCGTTGATACAACTCAAGCAATGTCACCAACGAAAGTGATGCAATCAAGCAATGCCGAGCAGCTTAAAGCGTGGTACCTCAAATCTTCTGTTGAAGAGCGTAAAGAGTTTCGTCGCTGGATGATTGATCAAGAGTAAAGATTCTATCATTGCTGCATTAGCACGCTGATTATTTAAGATAGGCTTCTTTTTTGAAGCCTATCTCTGGTTTCAGGCGAAACATTCGGGTATTTCTAACGCGTTTTCCACTGCTCCAATAAGATTTTCTATATGCTCTCGTTGACTAATAAACGGTGGCATCATATAGATGAGTTTACCAAATGGCCTTATCCACACGCCATGTTCAACGAAATGCGCTTGGATTTTCTCCATATTGACTGACTTGGTTGACTCCACAACACCAATTGCCCCTAACCACCTTACATCTGCAACAAGCTCATGATTTTTGAGTTTGGGTAACAATTCGGAAAATGCGGCTTCTATCTGACGGGTTTGCTCTTTCCAATCGTTCGCTTCTAACAATTCCATACTCGCTGTTGCGACGGCACACGCGAGGGGATTGCCCATAAAGGTCGGGCCGTGCATAAAACATCCTGCTTCCCCACCACAAACGGTATCAGCAACTTCTTTTGAGGCTAATGTGGCGGACAGCGTCATATAGCCACCCGTGAGTGCTTTGCCGACACATAGGATATCAGGTTGAATTTCGGCATGTTCGCACGCAAACATCTTTCCTGTGCGTCCAAAGCCCGTGGCAATCTCATCCAGAATTAAGAGCAAGCCATATTCGTCGCATAGCTCTCTAACGCCTTTGAGGAAATTCGGGTGATAGATACGCATGCCTCCCGCACCTTGCACGATAGGCTCTAGAATCACTGCGGCTATCTCGTTGTGATGAGCTTCGATTTTGTGCCTGAAATCATCTAAATCCTGAGGGTTCCACTCGTGCCAGTATCCGCTTGTGGGGGACTGAGCAAAGATATGCTCTGGCAAAAAGCCTTTATACAGTGAATGCATGGAGTTATCTGGGTCAGTGACTGACATCGCTGCGAAAGTATCACCATGGTAGCCATCTCTTAACGTCAGAAACTTAGGGCGCGTTTCGCCTTTAGCATGCCAATATTGCAACGCCATCTTTAAGCTCACTTCTACGGCCACCGAACCCGAATCGGCAAGAAACACATGCTCTAAGTTATCTGGAGCGAGGTTAAGCAGCTTTTTACACAGGTTGATGGCAGGAGCATGTGTGATCCCCCCAAACATGATGTGTGACATTTTATCTATTTGGTTATGAGCGGCGTTATTGAGGTGCGGGTGGTTGTATCCGTGAATCGCAGACCACCACGAAGACATACCATCCACTAACTTTTCACCATTTTCTAGTTCAATGAAAACGCCTTCGGCGGATACAACAGGGTAGCAGGTCAGAGGTGTGAGGGTTGACGTGTAGGGATGCCAGATATGACGACGGTCGAACGCGAGATCCATGTGTAATTCCGAAATTTGATTGATTAAAAAATAAACAAATGTAAACATTAGTATTTTTAAAATGTTGACACTATGCATACTGTCAGTAGACTAGCCAGAAATCAATCTAATAACGATCATTAAAAGGAATGCACGTGGAAGTACGTCACAACTGGACTGTTGCAGAAGTTCGTGAGCTTATGGAAAAGCCATTTATGGATCTGCTTTTTGAAGCACAAACAATCCACCGCCAATATCAGCAGCATAACCATGTACAAGTCAGCACACTGCTTTCTATTAAAACAGGCGCTTGCCCTGAAGACTGTAAATACTGCCCCCAAAGTGCTCGCTATCAGACAGATGTAGAAAAAGAACGACTAATGGAAGTCGAGCGAGTGTTAGATGCGGCTCAAAAAGCAAAGAATGCTGGTTCGACTCGCTTTTGTATGGGAGCGGCTTGGAAGAATCCAAAAGAGCGCGACATGCCGCATTTAACGCAAATGATCAAAGGCGTGAAGGAAATGGGCCTAGAGACCTGTATGACGCTGGGGATGCTAACGTCTGAACAAGCGAAATCGCTCTCAGATGCAGGTCTGGACTACTACAACCACAACTTAGATACCTCTCCTGAATTCTACGGCAACATTATCACGACTCGTACATACCAGGATCGACTCGATACACTTTCTCATGTGCGCGATGCAGGGATGAAAATCTGTTCGGGGGGAATTATTGGTATGGGGGAAAGTGCCAATGACCGCGCAGGTTTGTTTGTTGAGCTAGCGAACCTTCCAACTCATCCAGAGAGTGTTCCGATTAATATGCTCGTTAAAGTGAAAGGTACGCCTTTGGAAGAGGTTGATGATGTCGAGCCATTTGATTTTATCCGTTTAATCGCTATTGCTCGTATTATGATGCCGAAATCGGCAGTTCGTCTTTCTGCTGGCCGCGAGAATATGAATGAGCAAATGCAAGCTCTGTGCTTTATGGCGGGTGCGAACTCAGTCTTCTATGGATGCAAGTTGCTAACGACCCCAAACCCTTCTGAAGATAAAGATATGTTGCTGTTTAACAAGCTAGGTATCAACAGTCATCAAGTGTCACAAAAGCCAGACGAAATCGAAGAAAATGATCTTCTTGATCGCGTAGTAGAACGCGTGGCGGCACGTCCAACAAAAGATGATCTTTTCTACGATGCCAGCGTTTAAAGCACGTATAGCTAATGCCCTTGAAGCCAGACGGCAGAAAGGGCTAACCAGGCAGGTGCGCACCATTGAAGGTGGTAATCAGGCCAAGCTTTTCCATCAAAAAGATGGCTATGTGAATTTCTCAAGCAATGATTATCTTGGACTGGCCAACGACAAAGAGTTATCGCTGGCCTGGCAAAAGGGAATTGAGCTGTATGGGAACGGTAGCGGCGCTT
This sequence comes from Vibrio japonicus, assembly GCF_024582835.1. Classification (NCBI taxonomy): domain Bacteria; kingdom Pseudomonadati; phylum Pseudomonadota; class Gammaproteobacteria; order Vibrionales; family Vibrionaceae; genus Vibrio; species Vibrio japonicus. The sequence continues at coordinate 1,667,362 of NZ_CP102096.1, read as the reverse complement.
CTCCTCTTGTTACAGGATTTAGCCCTGCGCACCAGAACTTAGAAACAGCGCTGTGTGAATGGTTGGGTTTTAGCCGCGCGATACTGTTTAGTTCAGGCTTTTCGGCCAACCAAGCTTTGATATTTGGGCTTTTAGAGAAAGGCGATCTGCTTCTTCAAGATAAACTCAACCATGCGTCACTAATGGAAGCGGGACAGTTGTCTCCCGCGACTATGAAACGTTTTTTACACAATGATCTTAATTCCCTTAAGAAATTGCTGACGCAAGAAGCGCTGGTTATAACTGAAGGTGTCTTCAGTATGGATGGTGACCTTTCACCGCTGGCAGAATTACGCGCAGTCACGAAAGATCATGCTTGGCTGGCGGTTGACGATGCGCACGGTATTGGTGTGCTAGGAGAGCAGGGTCAAGGAAGTTGTCATTATGCCAATATTAAGCCAGATATTTTGATCGTTACTTTTGGCAAAGCATTCGGGTTATCAGGTGCGGCCATTTTATGTAATGAAGAGGTAGGAGATTATTTAACTCAGTTTGCCAGACATCATGTCTACTCGACGGCTATTCCTCCTTCTCAGGCTTACGCGCTCACGCACGCCATTGGCATGATTCAAACGCAGAGTTGGAGACGAGAAAAGCTCGGAGAACTTCAGCACATTTACCGCGAATGTTTCTCGCGATTCGATGGGTACGTTGAAACCGAGACACCAATCAAACCAATTCTTCTCGGAGAGGCCTCACTGGCCATAGATGTCGCGGAGCAACTTAAAAGTAAAGGACATTGGTTGACGGCGATACGGCCTCCGACGGTTCCTAATGGCACAGCAAGGCTACGTATCACTTTGACTTCAAACCATACCTTAGAGCAAGTCAGGCAACTGGCCAGCTGTTTTGAAGAAGCAATAGAACGGGTGAGCTAATGGAACAAGCACTAGAGTCTGCATTCGACTCACAATCAGATAAATCCGCCATCGCCGAAGCATTTGGTAAAGCAGCGAAAACGTATGATGCTCATGCCGCTTTTCAACGCGATGTCGGTCATCGGTTGCTGCAACATATTCCCAACGACTTGAGCGGAAAAACTATCTTAGACGTTGGCTGCGGGACGGGCTATTTTTCACAACAACTGAGTCAACGTGGTGCAAAAGTCATTTGCTTAGACCTTTCAAAAGGTATGCTCGAAGCGGCCCATCAGCGTTGTGGTGATGTCGGTTTTACCTATCAGTTGGGTGATGCAGATTCCTTACCGCTGGCAAACGACTCTGTTGATATGGTGTTTTCAAGCTTGGCACTTCAGTGGTGTGATGATCTCTCCGTACCTTTGCGCGAGATGCGTAGAGTTGTAAAACAGAATGGCTTGATTTGCTTCTCTACACTGCTGGATGGGTCACTGCATGAGCTGAAGCAGGTATGGATGAAAATTGATTCATATCAACACGTAAATGACTTTATCAGCTGCAATCAGGTAAAAATTGCGTTAGCGCAATCTGGTTGTGCAAATCATAGTCTAGACTTGCCTACCATCACAGTCTGGTACGACACCGCTTTCTCATTGATGCGAGATTTAAAAGGCATCGGTGCTAACCATGTAAGCGGACGCGCTCAGGGTTTAACAAGACGTAAGTCACTTATACAAGTCGAACAAGCCTATCAGGAATTAAGAAGCCATCAGGGCCTTCTTCCTGCAACATATCAGGTTTGTTTAGGGGTTATACATCTATGATTAATGCATTTTTTATTGCTGGTACGGATACCGATGTAGGCAAAACAGTGGCATCTAAAGCGATTTTGAACGCTTTGGCCGAAAAAGGACTCAAAACAATTGGCTATAAACCCGTAGCCGCGGGTAGCGAAAAGACAGAAGAAGGGTACAGAAACTCTGATGCGCTCTACCTTCAGCAAGCTTCTACGGTTGATGTCTCCTATGACGATGTTAACCCTTATGCATTAGAGCTTCCTGCGTCGCCACATATTGCGGCGAAAAAAGAAAATGTAGAGATAAAGTATTCAGTGTTAAGCGAAAAGCTTTATCAGCACAAACAAAATGCAGATGTCGTACTTGTTGAAGGTGCGGGTGGATGGCGTGTGCCTGTGTCGGATGATGAGTGCTTATCTAGCTGGGTTGCGCAAGAGAGATTGTCTGTCGTGCTTGTGGTGGGTATTAAGCTTGGTTGTTTGAGCCACGCAATGCTGACACTGGAAGCAATCAAAGCGGATGGTTTAGAAGTTGTAGGGTGGGTAGCAAACCGTATTAATCCAGGTACAGAACACTACGCAGACATTATCAAAATGCTGGAAGATAAGATAAATGTACCTAAGCTCGGAGAGATCCCTTACGTACCTAGCGTTAAACGACAGGATCTTGCTAAGTACATTAACGTCGACCCGTTACTCGGTATGTAATTTTACCGCGCTGAGATTCAGCACGTCCACCAACGCAAATAGGGCAGTCAATGGGGCTGCCCTAAGTAATTCTAGTTTTATTTATTTTTCTGCTGAGAGGAAAGCTTGCTGCATTTCAGAAACATGTATTTGTACATGTTCTTCAGTAGAAATACCCAGCTGTTTCATAGCTTCTTCTTCTGATAGACCTAGGTGACAGCGCAGTAAATCGATAGCCATTTGGTAGTTGCTAGTTTCAACCATGTCGGTTCCCTCTGTTCACATGGATATTGTTGATGGGTTAAAATCTAGCACGAATGAATCCGCGCACAATAAGACCAAAGTCTAACTATCGTAACCCTAGCTACTAATACGCTGATATTGTTTCAAATTTAATATTTACATTTTGTCGGTATTGACTGCGTCGTCACGAAAACAAATGTTTCAATTTGCTGCTTAACCTTGTTACGAAAACATATACACTGTATCTATACAGAATTAATTGGGTGCACAATCCCAATGGTTACTCAGCCAAGCATCGGTTACTTACCAAAGCAACGATGAGTAGAAAATAATAATATGCTTCCATTTGGAGAAAGGTAAATGAAGCGAGTAATGTTGTTCCTAGCAACCAACCTAGCAGTTGTGCTGGTGTTGAGTGTTGTTCTCAATATTGTTTATGCTGTAACGGGGATGCAGCCAGGGAGCCTGTCTGGGCTGCTAGTTATGGCCGCTGTATTCGGTTTTGGTGGTGCGTTCATCTCACTACTGATGTCAAAGAAGATGGCGCTACGTTCAGTGGGTGGTATGGTGATCGAAAGCCCACGTAACGAAACAGAACACTGGCTACTTGAGACAGTTCGTCGCCAATCTGAGCAAGTTGGTATTGGGATGCCAACGGTTGCGATTTATGACTCTGCTGATATTAATGCATTTGCTACAGGTGCAAAGCGAGATGATTCGTTAGTCGCTGTGTCTACAGGTCTACTACACAATATGACACGAGATGAAGCTGAAGCGGTCCTTGCACACGAAGTGAGCCATATCGCGAACGGTGACATGGTGACAATGACGTTGATGCAAGGCGTGGTAAACACGTTTGTTATCTTCTTATCTCGTTTCATCGCGAACCTTGTTTCATCGAATAGCGATGAAGAGGAAGGCGGTAGCAACATGATGGTGTACTTCGGCGTATCTATTGTGCTTGAGTTGGTGTTTGGCTTTTTGGCAAGCTTTATTACCATGTGGTACAGCCGCCATAGAGAGTTCCACGCAGATGCAGGCGCAGCTCAACTTGTAGGCAAGCAAAAAATGATTGCTGCACTTGAGCGTTTAAAACTGAGCCATGAATCCCAGCTTGAAGGTTCAATGATGGCATTTGGTATCAATGGTAAACGCTCGATGACAGAGCTTTTAATGAGCCACCCGCCGTTAGATAAGCGTATTTCCGCTCTACGTAATTCATAAGTTACTCTCTGAATTAAATGACAAAAGGCTTGGTAGAAATACCAAGCCTTTTTTTGATCTTTCTAAATCACGTTATTTATTCTTCACAAAGTTTTACAAACTAAAAACTTGTACAACTATTCGCGATATTCTATCTTAATTTTATTGTACATGAAATTAATCTGTACAACATTGGAGAGTGAAATGGATATTGCCTCAGTTGGGAAAGTTTATCAGCAGTTATCTAAATCAAATCTGCATACCCTAGAGCCGATTTACCACAAAGCCGTGATCTTTGAGGACTCTGCACATCGGATTGAAGGTTGGGATGAACTTAAACGTTACTTTGAATCTTTGTACGCCAACGTTCGCCGATGTGAGTTTGATGTTCAGGAGCACCAACAGGTTGGGGAAAACGGCTTTTTGACGTGGACCATGCGCTTAGAGCATCCCAAGCTACAGGGCGGTAAAACTGTCAATGTAAACGGGGTCAGTCATCTTAGATTTCAAGACGGCTTGGTTATCTACCACAGAGACTATTTTGACCTCGGCGAGATGCTCTATGAAAACCTGCCCCTATTGGGCTCAGTTATTAAATGTATTAAGCAGAGGCTAGGATCATGAGTTGCGTATTGATCACTGGGGCCACATCAGGAATCGGGTTCCAACTTGCAAAAGATTATGCAGATACTGGCTGGAACGTTGTTGCTTGTGGAAGAAACACTCTAGCGTTACAAGAACTTGAAGCGTATTCACCTTTAATTATTAGTGCTCGGTTTGAGCTTACTGATTTAGAACAGATCAAATTGGTCATTGCTCGCTTAGAGGTGTCTCCTGAGTTATGGATTTTTAACGCGGGAGATTGCGAGTACATTGATCGTGGCGAAATAGATGCGGCACTTATACAGCGTGTGTTTTCTGTGAATGTTATCGGTTTAGCTAACTCACTTGAAGCCTGCCAACCTTACTTTAAACCTGGCCACAGGATTGCGATTGTCGGTTCAATTGCGAGTGAAGTCGCTTTACCGCGCGCTGAAGCTTATGGCGCATCGAAAGCAGCCGTTAGCTATTTAGCCCGAACTTTACAGCTTGATTTAAAAGGTAAGGGCATCGCTGTCTCTGTTATCTATCCCGGGTTCGTCAAAACGCCTCTAACGGATAAAAATACGTTTCCGATGCCAATGTTAATCACAGCAGAACAAGCATCGCAGGCGATTCGACGTGGCCTTGAGAAACGAAACCCCCATATCTATTTCCCAACGCGTTTCACCACCATTCTGCGCTTTATTGGTGCGTTGCCATATCGGTGGCAAAACGTAATCACGTCCAAATTGGTTTCACGTTAAAGGAGATTTCGATGAGAATCGCGATTGTTGGTAGTGGTATCTCTGGACTGACGTGCGCATATCATTTGCATAAAACGCACGATATCACTCTGTTCGAAGCTAACGACTATATTGGCGGTCACACAGCAACAGTGGACGTACCGATAGATGGGAACACATACGCTGTCGATACGGGCTTTATTGTATACAACGACCGTACCTATCCACGTTTTATGAAGATGATGAATGAGATTGGTGTGACGGGACGTGCTACACAGATGAGCTTTAGCGTACACAATGAAGATACAGGCTTAGAGTACAACGGTCATACACTCGGTACGCTTTTTGCCCAACGCCGGAATTGGTGGAATCCGCGCTTTTATCGGTTTATTTTTGAAATCCTTCGCTTTAACAGGCGTGTTAAGAGGGTTGTTGAAAATGGAGAAGGGCAGTCGCAAACTCTTGGCGCTTTCTTAGCACGAGAACGCTTTAGTGATCACTTTTGTCAAAACTATGTTCTACCAATGGGCGCGGCAATTTGGTCATCAACTTTAGCAGATATGCGCTCGTTCCCACTCGACTTTTTCGCACGTTTTTTCCTCAACCATGGATTGCTCGACATAACGAATCGCCCGCAGTGGTACGTCATTGATGGTGGGTCAAAAGCTTACATAGGTCCATTGATCGAGGGCTTTGCTGACAAGATTCGTTTGTCGACGCCCGTAGAGGAAATATGGCGTGATCCGTTGGGTGTAAAAGTTAAAGTGAAGGGCGCTGTTGAACGTTTTGATCAAGTGATCTTTGCTTGTCACAGTGATCAAGCACTCGCACTGCTGAAAGACTCGGATAGGATTGAAAGAGAAGTACTTTCTGGCTTGGAATATCAGGCAAATGAAGTCGTCTTACACACAGATGAATCCGTATTACCGACACGCAGAGCAGCATGGGCGTCATGGAACTACCGCTTAAGCACGGGTGATATTGATCACCAACCTCCGATGCTCACGTACAACATGAATATCCTGCAGCATATCGACGCTCCGGTTACCTTTTGTGTGTCACTGAACAGTTCACAACACATCGAAAGCGACAAGATATTACGCACATTCACCTATCATCACCCCGTCTTTACAAAACAGTCGATGGCAGCTCAACAACGCCGTAGCGAGATTAACGGTCTTAACCACACTTGGTTTTGTGGAGCCTATTGGTACAACGGCTTCCATGAAGACGGTGTAAGAAGTGCACTGGACGTCGTGTCTGAGATAGAAGTAGTGCCAGAGATTGAAACAAACGCGAAAGCGACGGAACAAAAAGGAGCTGCGTAATGCAAAGCGTTCTTTTTGTTGGCCGAATTAGGCATCGACGTTTTACCCCTATTGCACATGAAATTAATTATCCACTGTTCATGCCATGCCTCGACCTTGATGAAATTGATGCGTTACAAAGCAAGGTCTGGGCGTTCGGGACACGATGGTGGCATTGGGCCAGGTTCAAACGCGAAGATTATCTCGGCAGTGGAGACTTGAAACAAGCTGTACTCAACAAGGTATTTGAGCTGACAGGCGAGCGCATTGAAGGTCAAGTAAAAGCCGTGGTGCACTTGCGCTACCTAGGCATTTACTTCAGTCCGGTTAACTTTTACTACGTATACGACCAAAGCGGGTATTGGCGCTACCTACTGGCGGAAGTGAGCAATACACCATGGAATGAACGCCACTACTATGCTGTGCCAGCTACTCCACAATCGGGTTGGACGCATGATAAGGCATTTCACGTTTCGCCATTTAATCCTATTGACCAAAAGTACGTGTGGCGTATTAAACCGATAAACAAACGTCTTTCTGTACACCTTGAATGCCATCGAAGCGAGAAGGAGTTTGATGCAACGCTAAGCATGCGCGCACAGCCATTAACGTCCGCTTCTTTAATCAAACAATTGATAGTAACGCCAGTGATGGCGGCAAAAGTCGTGACTGGTATTTACTGGCATGCTTTTAAATTGTGGTTTAAAGGTGCGCCATTTTATTCCCATCCTAAATATCAGCAAGCTCAAGATGCTCATCAAAAGAGAAGTAAAGAGAAGGAGCATAGAACATGATGAACACACAAGTGATTTCCTGCCCTAGACAGCTTTCCAGTGGCCAAAAAACAGCGAGAAGCTTAGTCTTTGCTCTTCTGAAAAATTTAGAAGAAGGCTCATTGACGGTTATTGAGTCTTTTGTTGGAGAAGGGGCAAAACAACAAACTCTATTCGGTAATCCCAGTCATACGTCACTGAAAGCGATTATCGAAATAACGAATCCGGCATTTTATTCTCGAGTACTGTCTGGTGGAAGTATTGCCGCGGCTGAAGCGTATATTGACGGCTGGTGGGAAAGCCCGAATCTTACTTTGCTAACGGAGCTAATGGCGGTAAACATGTCGACATTAGACTCGATTGAGCGTCGTGTCAGCTTGCTATCGAAATTTGCTTATCGAATTGGTCATTGGTTTAACCGCAATACCGTAGAGAATGCCACCAAAAATATTGAGGCGCATTATGACCTGAGCAATGACCTGTATGAAACGTTTCTGGATCCGCGAATGCTTTATTCTTCCGCACTTTACCGAAATGAGGAAGAATCGCTGGATCAAGCGCAAGAGAACAAAATGGATCGTTTGTGCCAGCAATTGAATCTAACTGAAAACGATCATGTTATTGAGATCGGGACAGGTTGGGGAGCGATGGCAATATATATGGCTCAGCGCTACGGTTGCCGTGTCACCACCACCACTATTTCAGAGCAACAATACCAATACGCACGCCAGAAGATCGAGATAAATGGTTTGCAAGATCGTATTACCCTATTGAAAGAAGATTACAGAAATCTGAAAGGTGAGTACGATAAGTTGGTATCGATAGAAATGATCGAAGCTGTCGGGAAAGAATATCTCAAATCGTATATCAAAAAATGCCAGTCGCTACTGAAGCCTAAGGGTTTAATGTCCATTCAAGCGATTACCATCGCTGATCAAAGATACGAGCATTACAGTAACAATGTTGATTTTATTCAGAAATATATTTTCCCGGGCGGGTTTCTTCCGTCCATTACGGCAATAACCCAAGCGACAACTCAGTATAGCGACCTAGTGTTGAGAGACTTATTGGATATTGGCGAAGATTACGCCAAAACACTTAGTGATTGGAAAGCACGTTTCAACGACTCGGAATCTAAGGTTCGTTCACTAGGTTTTGACGATCGCTTCATACGTATGTGGAATTACTATTTTTGCTACTGTGAAGGAGGATTCAGAGCGAAAAGTATTAGTACCGTCCACATGACATTTCAAAGGGCTTAATCCTATGGATTGGCGTTTTCTGCTTTACTCGGCGTGGTTTCAACTGGTTTGGTTTATCGCCGTGATAGGTAACCAACAACTGCAGTGGTTGACGGCATTTCTCGCCGTGTTGACCTTGCTGTATAGCCAGGTGCGGGATCCGATCAAACTTGAACGCTTAGTGTTGCTTGCAGGTGTTGGCATCGCATTAGACTGTGTTAACTCATATGCCGGATTATTTGAGTTTGATTCTGAGGGCATACCTGTTTGGCTTGCCTCTTTGTGGCTAGTGTTTCTGTGGTACGCATACTTTCTAGTGCAAAAGCTTAAGGTGCTTCCAACATGGTTGATAACGATTTTAGGTGGTGCTGGAGGAGCACTGAGCTACATTGCTGGAGAGAAACTTTCTGCCGTCAATTTCACCCTAACAGTAGGTATGACCGGCTTAATTGTTTTCGTCGAGTGGGCGATGATGTTTTGGTTGATTCGAAAGGTATACGGTTATGAAGGCTCGAAACCTACTCATTACGCTTAGTACAACACTTATGGTCCTGTTTGCCAGCTATGGATATGCTTCGGTGGGCAGTTCGACCGCTGAATGGAAATACTGGAGGACAGTAGGCCAAGCGCAGCTGAGCGTTCTGTTTTTTGATATTTACCAATCCAGACTCTTAACACCCACAGGTGTTTATGAGCAAACCGACGACATTACCCCACATCCTCTGGCACTGTCGATTCATTATCAGCGTGATATCTCACGATCGCAGCTCATTGATGCAACAGAAGAACAATGGGAAAAGTTAGGTTATTCGCAGTCAAGACGGAAACAATGGCTTTTTCAGCTTGAGGGTATCTTCCCTGATATCAAGAAAGGTCAGCGGCTCGCTTACGTTACTGATGGGCAAACTGGCCACTTTTACTACCAAGATTCCGGCGGCGTTGAGCAAATCGGTGTGATTGAAGATGAGAGCCTCAACGATGCCTTCCTTGCCATCTGGCTTTCGCCCCAAACTCAATACCCGAAACTACGAGACCAATTGATAGGAGAAAAATAATGAGGAGGCTGATATGTTCGTTTAGCGTTTGTTTAGCGCTGGCAATTAGCGGCTGTTCTAGCGATCTTGAGGATTACCAATCCAGTCAGCCGACGTTTGATTTGTTTGACTATTTCAATGGTGAAGTGACGGCTTGGGGAATGGTTCAAGATTATTCAGGCAAGCAAACCCGCCGATTTGAAGTCGATATTGTTGGAACGATTGACAATGATACTTTAACGCTCACAGAAGATTTCGTATTTAACGATGGAGAAGTGGATCAGCGAGTGTGGAAAATCACCCGTTTTAACGACAGTGAATATCAAGGTGTAGCGGATGATATTATTGGCGTAGCGAAGGGGAGGGAAGTCGGTAACGCTCTGCAGTGGCAGTACGACTTCGAATTAAAACTCGAAGATTCTACTGTGGTAGTGAGTTTTGATGATTGGCTTTATCGTCAGGACGATAAGCACGTGTTTAATATTACCAGTATCAACAAATTTGGGGTTGAGGTCGGCAAGATAACTCTATTTTTCCAGAAGAAATAGAGCAGAAGAAATAAAATAGGCTGATGGTTCACATCAGCCTTTTACAAATCAGAAACTTGCTCTTACAGCTTGTCAGTCAGCTCGATTGCTTGACCGATGTAGTTAGCTGGCGTCATTTCTTTCAAGCGTGCTTTCTCGTGCTCAGGAAGCTCAAGACCGTCGATGAAGTTACGCATTGCTTCGCCGTCTACACGCTTACCACGAGTTAGCTCTTTTAGCTTCTCGTAAGGCTTGTCGATACCGTAACGACGCATAACCGTTTGTACTGGCTCTGCAAGTACTTCCCAGTTTTGGTCCAGTTCTTTCAGTAGCGCTTCGCGGTTAACTTCTAGCTTGCTGATGCCTTTTAGCGTTGAAGTGTAAGCGATGATCGCGTAACCAACACCAACACCTAGGTTACGTAGAACTGTTGAGTCAGTTAGGTCACGTTGCCAGCGAGAGATAGGCAGTTTTTGCGCTAGGTGGCCGAATACTGCGTTTGCTAGACCAAGGTTACCTTCAGAGTTTTCGAAGTCGATTGGGTTTACTTTATGCGGCATTGTTGAAGAGCCGATTTCGCCAGCAATCGTTTTTTGCTTGAAGTGACCAAGAGCGATGTAACCCCAAACGTCACGATCGAAGTCGATTAGGATAGTGTTGAAACGTGCAACCGCGTCAAATAGCTCAGCGATGTAGTCGTGAGGCTCGATTTGAGTTGTGTAAGGGTTCCAAGTCACGCCTAGAGATTCAGTGATGAACTCTTCAGAGAACTGGTGCCAGTCTAGTTCAGGGTAAGCCGATAGGTGAGCGTTGTAGTTACCTACTGCGCCGTTGATTTTCGCTAGGATCTCAACGTTCTCGATTTGCTTGTATTGACGTTCCATGCGGTACGCCACGTTCGCCATCTCTTTACCCATTGTTGATGGAGACGCTGGCTGACCGTGTGTACGAGATAGAAGTGGAATGTCGCGGTATTCCACTGCCAATGCTTTTATCGCGTCAATTAGGTTGCGGATCTCAGGCAGGATAACCGTTTCACGTGCTTCTTTAAGCATTAGCGCGTGAGAGGTGTTGTTAATGTCTTCAGAAGTACACGCAAAGTGGATGAACTCGTTTACCGCGTGCAGTTCAGGTACGCCTGCTACTTTCTCTTTCAGGAAGTATTCAACCGCTTTTACGTCGTGGTTAGTCGTGCGCTCGATCTCTTTGATGCGAAGTGCGTCTTCTTCACTGAAGTTTGCCGCTAGATCATCTAGGAACTGGTTTGCTTCTGCACTGAATGCTGGTACTTCCTTGATCGCGTCTGTCGCTGCTAGTTTTTGTAGCCAACGGATTTCAACGATAGAGCGGTACTTTAGTAGGCCAAACTCGCTAAAGATGCTGCGTAGTGCAATTGTTTTACTTCCGTAACGGCCGTCTACTGGTGAAACAGCAGTCAATGCTGACAGTTCCATGGTGTTCTCCTGAATTGAGTTTCTAAATTTCGTGAGCTTTATACCAATAACAGTGGCAATTGTCACGAATATTGCGCAAACGTTTGCGCGAAAGTTATTTGAATCAAAAAAATGAGCTCGCGACAAGGCGCGAGCTACTGGATGAATGTCTACATTCGGGCGAGCAGGATTTGCGCCTGTTCAACCATTTTTTTACGTCCAAAAATCAAGTGACGACGTTTACCGCCCACTTGACGCCACAACACTGCGCTACGGATGCCTGAAAGGAGTAGGGCACGTACTTTGTGCTGATTGCTGGTTTGCTGTAGAACGGACGGAGTGCCTGTGACTTGAATGCGCGGGCCAATAGGGCTGATAACATCAAGGTAAACACTGGCTAGGTTGCTGATCATCTGTTCATCAAGCAGATCGAAATGCTGAAGTTGACGTTCTAGCATTTGAATGCGGTCACCAAGTTGAGACATAGCATCATTGCGCGAACTCAGTTTACGCTCTAATGCCATCAGGCTAATAATGTAGCGAGTCACTTCACTGCCAGTTGGCGTACTATCAATACCTTTTACCAGACACTCAAGGCCAAGTTTTAGGTCAGATTCTCGACCGTAAACGCTGACCGTATTACTCGGGTTAGTATTCAAAATCGCTTTTAGGGAAGTTTCGAACGCGTCATTATCACAGTGACCGTTTTTCGCTACCTGTTGAACCAATGCAACAGCCTGGCAAATTCCTGCAAATGCGATAGTGCGGTCGTAGAGTGTGTTAGCCACGTAGTAATACTCCTAATAGACGATGAAGTTAAATGCGTTGTTCGATAATGCCGCCACCTAGGCAAACATCACCACTATAAAATACGGCCGATTGTCCCGGTGTTACCGCTACCTGAGGCTCATCAAAAATCACTTTAATGTTCTCATCATCGATTGGGATGATAGTACATGGAATATCGGTTTGACGGTAACGTGTTTTTACGGTGCACTGCACAGGTTCTTTAATTACTGTGCGGTCTACCCAATGGAGTTGCGAAGCGATCAAACCTTGTGATTTTAGCAGTGGGTGGTCAGCGCCTTGAACAGCGATCAACACATTGCGTTTAAGATCTTTGTCCGCAACGTACCACGGGTCTTCATTACCGCCGCCACCTTTGGTACCGCCAATGTGCAGACCTTTGCGCTGGCCTAGCGTGTGGTACATCAAACCTTGATGTTCACCAATGACTTTACCTTCAGGTGTTTCAATTTTACCTGGTTGAGCAGGAAGATAGCGAGACAAGAAGTCAGTAAATTTGCGCTCACCGATAAAACAAATACCAGTCGAATCTTTCTTCTTAGCCGTAATTAGATCTTGTTCTTCTGCTATGCGACGAACTTCAGGTTTTTCTAGTTCACCCACAGGGAATAGGCTGCGTGCGATTTGCTCACTGCTAAGTGTATATAAGAAGTAACTTTGGTCTTTGTTACCGTCTAGGCCACGTAGCATTTGTGGCTTTTCACCATTCTCTGGGAAAGTACGACGTACGTAGTGACCCATTGCGATGTAGTCTGCGTCTAGCACTTCATCTGCAAACTCTAAGAATGCTTTAAATTTAATTTCTTTGTTGCAAAGAATGTCTGGGTTTGGGGTACGGCCAGCTTTGTATTCAGCAAGGAAGTACTCAAATACGTTGTCCCAATATTCTGCAGCAAAGTTAATAGTATGTAGGTGGATGCCAAGCTTGTCACATACTGCCTGAGCATCAGCTAGATCTTCTGCTGCTGTACAGTATTCTTCGTTGTCATCCTCTTCCCAGTTCTTCATAAACAGGCCTTCGACTTGGTAGCCCTGTTGCTTTAGAAGATACGCAGAAACCGATGAATCAACACCGCCCGACATGCCGACGATTACTTTCTTTTTACTGTTGTCAGTACAGTTCTCAGACATTACTCAACACCACTTAAATTAACTGGAGGCAAATTCTAACAGAAAGCCCGGCGAGGGGACAGATCCGAGATCGAACTCACACTTCGAAACTGCTGAACTTTTGCCCGTTTGTTCGATGATAATCAGCTTTTATCACTATCGGTTGTCCATATGTGGCATAGTTGACGAAATTCAAGTTAATGCGGAAGTAAAAAATGAGTGAAGAAAACCAGATCTTTGAAGAAGCGCAACTTATTGAGGTGGTGGAAAACCAGCTTGAAGATGGATCGCCTATCAAGGTGAAAGAAACGTTGATGCGTCTGATGATGACAGGGACAAGCCGAGAAGATGCCGTTGCTATGATGGCGTGCGCGGTAGCCATTGAGATCTTTGATGTAATGAAAAACGAAGGTGAATTTAACCTGAAGCGTTACTCTGAAAACTTAGACAGATTGCCTGATTTAAGCTTTATGGAAGGGGAATAAATCCCTCTTATTTCTTAGTATGCCATCAGCCTGTCATTTTCTTGCTGATGGCAAACGTTTGCTATAATTCCGGATATTGCCGCACTGAAAAGTGCGATGTAGAATCCGGCATCCTTTCATCCCTTACTCAGAATCCTTGTTATGAAATTTCCTGGCCAACGTAAATCGAAACACTACTTTCCAGTGCATGCGCGTGATCCGCTCGTCAGCCAATCACAAGAAAGCAAAAAAATGTCTCGCACTCATATTATTGGTATTGACCAAACATTGGTGGATATTGAAGCGAAAGTTGGTTCGGAGTTAATCGAGAAATATAAGCTGAGTAAGGGGCACTCACTCGTTATCGACGATGAGACGGCCGAAGCGCTTTACACTGAATTAAAGCAAAATAACCTAATTACCAATGAATATGCTGGTGGAACGATTGGCAATACGTTACACAATTATTCGGTACTTGCTGATGACCGTTCAACGCTCTTAGGTGTAATGAGCCAAGATATTAAGATCGGTAGTTACGGATACCGTTATTTGTGCAACACCTCAAGTCGTATGGATTTGAATTATCTGCAGGGTGTCAAAGGTGCCATTGGCCGTTGTTTTGCACTGATTACTGAAGATGGTGAGCGTACTTTCGCAATTAGTGAAGGACAAATGAACCAACTTCAACCAGAAAGTATTCCAGAGAAGATATTTGAAAGCGCGTCAGCATTAGTTTTAACCGCTTATTTAGTGCGTTGTAAAGAAGGCGATCCAATGCCGGAAGCGACAATGAGAGCGATTGAATATGCAAAGAAATACGATGTGCCAGTGGTATTAACACTGGGTACTAAGTTTGTGATTAAGGATGATCCAGAATATTGGCAAGCTTTTTTACGTGATCATGTTTCTGTGGTTGCGATGAATGAAGATGAAGCTGAAGCATTAACAGGGGAAACGGATCCACTGGCTGCTTCTGATAAAGCGTTAGAGTGGGTTGATCTTGTATTATGTACAGCGGGCCCAGTTGGTCTATTTATGGCCGGATATACAGAAGACACCGCAAAACGAGTCACTTCTTTACCACTGCTACCAGGTAGTATTGCTGAATTTAACCGTTATGAATTTAGCCGCCCGGCATCTAAAAACGGCTGTGAGAATCCAATCAAAGTGTATTCTCATATCTCTCCATATATGGGTGGCCCGGAAAAAATTAAGAATACTAATGGTGCGGGAGATGCCGCATTATCGGCGCTGTTGCATGATATGGCAGCGAATAAATACCATAAAGAAAACGTGCCTAACTCAAGCAAACATGCTCATGCATTCTTAACTTACTCTTCATTCTCGCAAGTATGTAAATATTCGAATCGAGCGAGCTATGAAGTATTAGTCCAGCACTCTCCACGTTTGTCTCGTGGCTTACCAGAACGCGAAGATAGTTTGGAAGAAGCGTACTGGGAACGTTAAGAATAAAAGGTATGAAAAAGCCCGCGTATGCGGGCTTTTTGTTCTAATGCTTTTGTCTTAATATTAAAGCGCCGATTTAAGTGCTTTAATATTAATTTGCATTTATTTTAGATTAGGAAATCATCTAGAGATTTACCCGCATCTAGTTGCTCTTGGATTGAAGATGGAGTACGGCCTTGACCTGTCCAAGTCTTTTCGTCGCCATTTGCATCTACATATTTGTATTTTGCTGGGCGAGGAGCACGCTTAGCTTTAGATTTTGACTTAGTTTTAGTATCACCAGCAAGAGCGCTAATTAGTGCATCAACGTCAATGCCGTCTTTTGTTATTTGATCTGCAATCGCAGCAAGTTTAGCTTCTTGTTCTGCACGAGCCGCACGCTCTTCTTCTTCCGCTTCTTGGCGTTCCACAACAACAGTCGTTAATTTTTCTAGAGCTTCTTCTAATTGCTCCAGAGTTAGCTCGCGAGAAAATGCGCGCAAGCTACGAATGTTTAATAGTGTTTTTGTTAGTTCTGACATGTTTTGTACTCACTAAATAAGGATAAGCTAATTCATTAGATAATAATCCCGAAATTTATATATTACAATCTCTTCTCTGTAAATTTAGATAAATTCTTCTTTATATAATTTGTCATGCTTCAAATGGCTTATTTAATCATTAAACCGAACAACATATAAATATATGCAATCCCCCTAATTTCTGTATTGCTATTAAGCGGTGTGTTTCATAATTAGGATTGTTCATCTTTGATAAATATTACATTTCTTGATATTCAATCTCGGGCATACTGTTGAATATCGTTAATGATATATATGTTTTAGCCCAAACGAATTTTAAGTGTATGAAATTGGCCGTATCGGCAATAAGTGATTGGATGACTATGCAAAGGGTGTGGAAACTTACGCTAGCAAAATGCTCAGTGTTTTTAACATTAAATTAGAATGAAATATTGAAATGGCCAATTGGATAAGTACAATGAGCGTCACCTAATGCGATATGTTGGTTAAATCATTGTTAAAATCACTTTAACTTGGTTTAAAATTCATCAATCGCGGTAGAGGCGCGGGATAAATGAGTAATACTTGTTGGGGTGATACCAATGAGCAAGTATGGAAGGTTATCTCGCCGAAGTGAGTGTCCATATCAAAAGCGCTCGCTGGGGTTATTCTCGAATAGGGGTAACACTGCCATAGTCTATAATTTGTAAAACTATGGAGCGCTACTGTAGGGCTGGGTGACGTGTTCGCTTCCCCATCGCTAAGTTCAATACTATTGCTAGAAATTCAATTTACGGCAATAAGTCTGCAGTAGATCTCTAACCATTTATAACTGGTTTTTGAAGATCATGAATTTAATTGATTTTGCATCATCTCCTTTGTCACTTTTGCCTCCACTCGTGGCACTAAGTCTGGCGATCATTACTCGTCGCGTTCTTATTTCTTTGGGCGTCGGTATTATTTTAGGCTCTATCCTGCTGAATGATTACTCAGTTGGGAATACGCTAAGTTATATTGGTTCAACCGTTTCAAGTGTGTTTGTTGAAGACGGTGGCATCAATACTTGGAATATGAGCATTGTTGGCTTCTTATTACTACTCGGCATGATGACAGCTTTACTGACATTGTCTGGTGGTACGCGCGCTTTCGCAGAATGGGCGCAGTCTCGTGTAAAAAGTAAACGTGGTTCTAAACTTTTAGCCGCTTTTTTAGGCGTATTCATTTTTGTCGACGATTACTTTAATAGCTTGGCCGTTGGTGCGATATCTCGCCCTGTGACTGACCGTTTTTACGTGTCTCGTGCAAAGTTGGCGTACGTTTTGGACTCGACTGCGGCTCCTATGTGTGTGCTTATGCCAGCTTCTAGTTGGGGCGCGTACATTATCACTATCATCGGCGGTATTTTGGTGTCTCATGGCATTACGGAATACTCAGCACTCGGTGCTTATGTTCGTTTAATTCCTATGAACTATTATGCGGTCTTTGCTCTGCTAATGGTATTTGCGGTCGCGTGGTTTGGCCTAGATATCGGCAAAATGCGTGAACATGAAATCGCGGCATCCCAAGGACGTGGTTTCGATAAAGATCAAGAAAACGATGCACCAGAAGCGCATGAGTTAAACGAAGAGCTTGATATTCGTGAAAGCGATAAAGGCAAAGTATTGGACTTGGTGTTACCCATCGTTACTCTGATTATTGCTACGGTCGCGTCGATGCTTTACACGGGTGCACAAGCGCTAGTAGCAGACGGTAAAGAGTTCGCATTACTTGGTGCTTTCGAAAATACGGATGTGGGTGCGTCACTCATTTACGGTGGTTTAGTTGGCTTGTTTGTCGCGTTGGTAACAGTGCTTAAACAAGGGCTTCCATTTGTTGAGATTGCGCGCACTCTTTGGATTGGTGCTAAGTCTATGTTTGGTGCGATCCTTATCTTAGTCTTTGCCTGGTCTATTGGCTCTGTTATAGGCGAAATGAAGACAGGTGCATACCTTTCTACTATGGCGCAAGGCAATATCGCTCCACATTGGTTGCCAGTTATCTTGTTCCTGTTGTCTGGTTTGATGGCATTTTCTACAGGTACTTCATGGGGTACATTCGGCATCATGCTACCTATTGCGGGTGATATGGCGGCAGCGACTGATATCGCTCTAATGTTGCCTATGCTAAGTGCTGTTCTTGCTGGCTCTGTTTTTGGCGACCATTGTTCTCCAATTTCAGATACAACGATTTTGTCTTCGACAGGTGCGCGCTGTAACCACATCGACCATGTAGCAACTCAGTTGCCTTATGCACTTTCGGTTGCGTTGGTGTCTTGTATTGGCTTTGTTTCGCTTGGTATGACGGCTTCAATTGCATTGTCGTTTAGCGCGGCAACAGTGGCATTTATCGTGGTGTGTGTTGTTCTATCTTGGATGTCAAAGTCCAAAATAGCATCGTGCCAGAACGCTTAATATAAAACTGAATACCTTTTAACTTATTCAAAAGCTCCGCCAATTGGTGGAGCTTTTTTATATCTGGCTTAAAGTGGTATGAAACGAAGTTTGAGGGAGCTGCTGCGGAGGGACCTATTACGGAAGGGCCTGTTGCGTAGAAAGCATCTTAACATCGGCACGAGTTGAGGTAGATACGAATTGTCTATTAATAATCAATGAGTTAGAAAAAATGTCAGAAAAAATAAAAATAGATGTTGAAAAAAAGACGAACCTTAGTTAGTGTGGATGTTAACAGTTAGATACATCTAGAGTTTAAATAGTTATGCGCAATTTTGTAATGAACATTCATCATCACCATCACCCAATCTAGTCTTTCGGGAGATGTGCGCATACCCGGGAGGCAGGAAACTCCCGGAGGTTAAAATCGACAAATTCAGATTTAAAACCCTCGGGAGACCAACATCTTCCGAGGGTTTTTCAGTTTTAATGGTTTTAAATTTATAAATATCAAATAGTTACGCAGGGATAACGCAATGCAAACACAACGCCTAAGAATCGCAATTCAAAAGAAAGGTCGCCTCAGCAAAGAGAGCCAAGCGCTACTGAAAAAGTGTGGGGTTAAGTTCAATGTAATGGGTGAAAGGCTGGTTGTTCACTCAGAAAATATGCCAATTGATCTGCTTCTCGTTCGCGATGACGACATTCCAGGCTTGATTATGGATGGTGTTGTGGATTTGGGCTTTATTGGTGAAAACGAGCTAGAAGAAGTTCGCCTTGACCGCGAAGCACTTGGTGAGCCATCTGAATTTACTACACTTCGTCGCATGGACTTCGGTGGTTGCCGACTGTCTATCGCGATCGACAAAGATGAAGAGTACAACGGTCCACAAGACTTGGCGAATAAACGAATTGCCACGACCTACCCACACCTTCTAAAAGCGTACATGGATGAGCAAGGCGTACCGTTTTCAACGTGTATGTTAACTGGCTCAGTTGAAGTTGCCCCACGTGCTGGATTGGCAGATGCAATTGCTGACCTTGTCTCGACAGGCGCAACTTTAGAAGCAAATGGCCTAAAAGAAGCGGAAGTTATTTTCCAATCCAAAGCGACGCTGATTCAACGTGTTGGCCAATTTGACGCTGACAAACAAGCACTGATTGAAAAACTGCTTACGCGTATGCAAGGCGTACAGCAGGCTAAAGAATCCAAATACATCATGCTACACGCTCCAGTGGAGAAATTGGAGCAAGTGAAAGACTTACTTCCTGGCGCGGAAGATCCAACTGTTCTACCTCTCTCAGCAGATAAACAGAAAGTTGCTGTTCACCTAGTGAGTACCGAAAACTTATTCTGGGAAACAATGGAAGGATTAAAAGAGCTGGGCGCGAGTTCGATTCTGGTTCTACCGATTGAGAAGATGATGGAGTAAAACGAGATGAGAACAGTAGTTTGGCAATCATTGAGTGAATCTCAGCAAGATTCGATTTTGGAGCGTCCAGCAATTGCAGAAGGCGCGAATATCACGGCGACGGTCACAGAGGTTATTGCAAAAGTTCGTAACGACGGTGATGCAGCGTTGTTGGAACTGACAGAGAAGTTTGACCGAGTTAGACCAGACTCAATTCGTGTTTCTAGCCAAGAGATCGATGCGGCTTCGAAGCGCCTTTCACCGGAAATGAAACAAGCATTGGAACAGGCTTATAGTAATATTTCAAAGTTCCACAAAGCGCAAAAGCCACAACCGATCAAAGTAGAAACCCAACCGGGTGTCGTGTGCGAGCAAGTCGTTCGTCCAATTCAAAAAGTCGGTTTGTATATCCCGGGTGGCAGTGCGCCACTTCCATCAACGGTATTGATGCTTGGCGTACCTGCGAAAATTGCTGGCTGTCGTAAAGTGGTGCTGTGTTCTCCGCCACCAATTGCCGATGAGATTCTTTATGTGGCTAAGCTGTGTGATATCGACGAAGTTTACAACGTCGGTGGTGGTCAAGCGATAGCGGCAATGGCGTATGGCACAGAAAGCGTTAGCAAAGTGGATAAGATCTTTGGTCCAGGAAACGCCTATGTGACAGAAGCGAAGCGCCAGGTTAGCAACGATTTTCGTGGCGCAGCGATTGATATGCCTGCAGGACCATCTGAAGTGCTAGTCATTGCTGATGAAACAGCCGATCCAGACTTTATTGCCGCTGACTTGTTAAGCCAAGCGGAACACGGTCCTGATTCACAAGTGGTACTAGTAACGCCATCGCCAGTGATTGCTGATCAGGTGACCGATGCAGTTCAGCGTCAATTGAAAGAGCTATCGCGTGCGGAAATCGCCGAGAAAGCCTTAGCATCAAGCTTGATCATTATTTCCGAGTCGATGACTCAGTCAGTATCCATTTCTAATTATTATGGTCCTGAGCACTTAATTGTTCAGACGAAAAACCCTCGTGAGCTGCTTCCACTGCTCGATAATGCGGGTTCTATTTTCTTAGGTGATTGGTCGCCAGAATCAGCAGGTGATTACGCGTCAGGCACGAACCACGTATTGCCGACTTACGGATACACACGCACTTACTCAAGTTTGGGCTTAGCGGATTTCTCTAAACGTATGACCGTGCAGCAATTGTCTGAGCAAGGCTTGCAAAACCTAGCTCCAACTGTGGTTACGATGGCGGAAGCAGAAGGCTTAGATGCACACAAACGCGCAGTGACGATTCGTGTAGAAAAATTGGCAGCAAAAGCGTAAGGGCGATTGAGATGGAAAAGCTAGCAAGAAAACAAGTACAAAAACTTACGCCTTACCTGTCGGCACGCCGTATTGGCGGTACTGGCGACGTGTGGCTCAACGCCAACGAATCTCCGTTTAATAACGAATACAAAACAGACTTTGCTCGCCTTAACCGTTACAGCGAATGTCAGCCTAAAGAGCTGATCGAAGCGTACGCGAGTTACGCTGGGGTGAAGCCTGAACAAACACTGACGTCTCGCGGCGCAGACGAAGGTATCGAACTATTAATTCGCGCGTTTTGTGAGCCGGGTGAAGACGCGATTCTCTACTGCCCGCCAACTTATGGCATGTACGCAATCAGCGCTGAAACGATTGGCGTTGAACGTAAGACAGTACCTTTAACCTCAGATTGGCAGCTCGACCTAAAAGGTATTGAAGAGAACCTTGATAACGTCAAACTAGTGTTTGTGTGTAGCCCAAATAACCCAACCGGTAACCTCGTTAAGCGCGAAGATATTGTCTCTTTGCTTGAGATGACCAAAGACCGCGCGATTGTGGTGATGGATGAAGCCTACATCGACTTTTGTCCGGAAGCGTCGACGGTCGATTTACTGGCGCAATATCCAAACTTAGCCATTCTTCGCACGCTATCAAAAGCGTTTGCGCTGGCAGGGTTACGTTGCGGCTTTACTCTGGCAAATGAAGAGCTGATCAACGTCCTGCTTAAGGTGATTGCACCCTATCCAGTGCCTATTCCCGTCGCGGAGATTGCAACTCAAGCGCTGTCTGAAGCAGGCTTGGCGCGAGCGAAGTTCCAAGTGTTGGATTTGAACGCAAACCGCGCTTACTTGCAGGTGGGTTTATCTATGATCCCTGGATTGGAAGTATTTGACGGTTGGGGCAACTATTTGCTGGTGAAATTTCCTGATGGCGATGCACTGTTTAAAGCCGCTTGGGATACAGGAATCATTCTGCGTAACTCGCCAATTGATGATTGCGTGCGTATCAGCATCGGTAGCCGAGACGAGTGTGAAAAAACGCTTGGGTTTATTCGCAACTACTATGCGTAAATTAAAGTAATAGAAAGTTTATGAGCTCTGGCAAAAGCGGGAGCTCAGCAAAAATAGAAATAAGGAAGTTCGAGTGAGTACACAACAAAAAATCCTGTTTATCGACCGTGACGGCACTTTGATCGTCGAGCCACCGACTGATTTTCAAGTCGACCGCTTAGATAAGCTGCAACTAGAACCATTTGTTATCCCAAGCCTGTTGGCGTTACAGGATGCGGGTTACCGATTGGTGATGGTCACTAACCAAGACGGTCTTGGTACTGACAGCTACCCACAAGCAGACTTCGACGCACCCCACGACATGATGATGGAGATCTTTGAATCTCAAGGCGTGAAGTTTGATGACGTTTTGATTTGTCCACACTTCGAAGAAGACAACTGCTCTTGCCGTAAGCCTAAGCTAGGCATGGTCAAAGACTACCTTCAAGGCGGCAAGGTTGATTTCAAACACTCGGTTGTGATTGGCGACCGCGCGACGGATCTTCAGTTAGCGGAAAACATGGCGATCCGCGGTATTCAATACAACCCTGAAACCATGGGTTGGAAACAGATCCTGAAAGATCTGACGGTGAAAGCGCGTATTGCTGAAGTGGTGCGTACGACCAAAGAAACCGATATCAAAGTGAAGGTGAATTTGGACGAGCAAGGCGGCAACCAAATCTCAACTGGTTTGGGCTTTTTCGACCACATGCTGGATCAAATCGCGACACACGGCGGCTTCCAAATGGTTTGTCAGGTAGAAGGCGACTTGCACATTGATGATCACCACACCGTTGAAGACACGGCTCTGGCACTAGGTCAGGCTTTGAAAGAAGCGCTGGGCGATAAACGTGGTATCGGTCGCTTTGGTTTTAGCTTGCCAATGGATGAATGTTTAGCGCAGTGTGCGCTTGATCTATCAGGCCGTCCATACCTTAAGTTTGATGCAGAGTTCAGCCGCGATCAGGTTGGCGATCTTTCAACTGAAATGGTTGTGCATTTCTTCCGTTCGTTGACTGACACTCTAGCTTGTACGTTGCACTTATCTTCTTCAGGCGACAACGATCACCACATCATTGAAAGTTTATTCAAGTCGTTCGGTCGCACGCTTCGTCAGGCGATCAAGGTCGAAGGTAACGAGCTGCCAAGTAGCAAAGGCGTGCTGTAAGGAAGGGTAAACCATGACAGAACAAAAAGTCGTTATTATCGATACTGGTTGTGCCAACGTTTCTTCGGTCAAGTTTGCCATTGAGCGCTTGGGATACGACGTGACTATCTCTAAAGATCCAGCGGTAGTGCTCGGCGCAGACAAACTGTTTCTACCTGGGGTGGGGACAGCAAGTGAAGCGATGAAGAACCTAGAAGAGCGCGACCTTATCGAGTTGGTCAAAAAAGTTGAAAAGCCTCTATTGGGTATCTGTTTAGGAATGCAATTACTGGGTAAGCTGTCACAAGAGAAAGGTCAAAAGGCTGATGAGATAGTGGAATGCCTTGGCTTGTGCGACGGCGAAGTTCGTTTACTGCAAACGGGCGATCTTCCTTTACCTCACATGGGCTGGAATACCGTCAGTGCAAAACCAGGACATCCGCTATTTAAAGACATCGAAGAAGGCGAATACTTCTATTTTGTGCATAGCTTCGCGATGCCTGTTGGTGATTACACGATTGCACAATGTGATTATGGCAACCCGTTTAGTGCGGCAATTCAAACAGGCAACTACTACGGCGTGCAGTTCCACCCAGAACGCTCTTCGAAAGCGGGCTCGAAACTGATTCAAAACTTCTTGGAATTATAAGGATATAACGACGTGATTATTCCAGCATTAGATTTAATTGAAGGTCAGGTAGTGCGCCTATACCAAGGTGATTACGGCCAAGTAACAGAATACAAAGTCGACCCGGCAGAGCAGTTCAACCTATATCACCAAGCTGGCGCAAACTGGTTACACTTGGTGGATTTGACTGGTGCAAAAGACACGTCAGCGCGTCAGCTCGACCTTATCGCCAAATTGTTAGCGAGTACGCCAGCGAATATCCAAATCGGTGGCGGTGTGCGCAGCGAACAAGATGTTGTCGATTTGCTTGAAGCGGGCGCACAGCGTGTTGTTGTCGGTTCGACAGCGGTTAAACAACCTGAACTGGTTAAAGGTTGGATGGAAAAGTACGGCGCAGAGAAGATCGTTCTCGCTCTCGATATCAATATCGATGAAGACGGGACTCGCAAAGTTGCCATTTCCGGTTGGCAAGAAGATTCAGGCGTAACGATTGAAGCGCTGATTGACGACTACCTAACAGTCGGCCTTAAACACGTGCTGTGTACCGACATTTCACGTGACGGCACGCTAGAAGGCTCAAACGTAGAGCTTTACGTCGACCTATGTAAACAGTACCCACAAGTTCAGTTCCAATCTTCAGGCGGCATCGGCTCGTTAGCAGATATCGAAGCGCTAAAAGGCAGTGGTGTGGCAGGTGTGATTGTTGGCCGTGCGTTATTGGATGGCAAATTTACCGCAGAGGAGGCATTTGCATGTTGGCAAAGCGAATAATCCCTTGTCTCGATGTGCGTGACGGGCAAGTTGTAAAAGGCGTTCAGTTCCGTAACCACGAAATCATCGGTGATATCGTTCCTCTGGCGCAGCGTTACGCGCAAGAAGGCGCCGATGAGTTGGTGTTTTATGATATCACCGCATCCAGTGATGGCCGTGTGGTTGATAAAAGCTGGGTTTCACGTGTGGCAGAAGTGATTGATATTCCTTTCTGTGTTGCTGGCGGTATCAAATCAGCAGAAGACGCGGCGCGCATCTTAGAGTTTGGTGCAGATAAAGTCTCAATCAACTCACCAGCACTGGCGAACCCAGAGTTAATTACAGACCTCGCAGACCGCTTCGGCGTTCAGTGTATTGTCGTCGGTATCGATTCGTACTATGACAAAGAGACGGGTAAGTATCAGGTTTACCAGTTTACGGGAGATGAAGCTCGCACCAAAGCAACCCAATGGGAAACACGTGATTGGGTGCAAGAAGTTCAAAAACGCGGCGCTGGTGAAATTGTTCTAAATATGATGAACCAAGACGGCGTGCGTAACGGCTACGACATCGAACAACTGAATATGGTGCGTGAGGTGTGTAACGTACCGTTGATTGCATCAGGTGGTGCGGGTGCGATGGAGCACTTCGCAGAAGCCTACCAGAAAGCGAATGTAGATGGCGCGTTGGCGGCGTCTGTATTTCACAAGCAAGTCATCAATATTGGTGAGTTAAAACAGTATTTAAAACAACAAGGTATAGAGGTGCGTCTATGAGTTTTGCCACCGCAGAAGTGAATACCCTCGCGCAGCGTATCGATTGGGACAAAGTGGATGGATTGGTTCCGGCGATTGTGCAAGATTTTCAGTCGAGCCAAGTGTTGATGATGGGCTACATGAACAAAGAAGCGTTGGCGAAAACTGGTGAAACGGGCCAAGTGACGTTTTTCTCGCGCACCAAAGAACGTTTGTGGACCAAGGGTGAAACCTCGGGCAACGTATTGCAACTGAAGAACATCGCTTTAGATTGTGATAACGATACGCTGCTTGTGAAAGTCGACCCGATTGGCCCAACTTGCCACACTGGCACCACCACTTGCTGGGACGGCGATCCGCAAGAAGAGTCGCAGATGGTGTGGCTTCATCAACTTGAGCAGCTATTGGCTGCCCGCAAGAGTGCCGACCCAGATTCGTCTTACACCGCTAGCCTTTATGCTCGTGGCACCAAGCGTATTTCGCAAAAGGTGGGCGAAGAAGGCGTTGAAGTCGCGCTTGCGGCGACGTCGGGCGATAAGGCGGAGTTAGTGTGTGAATCTGCCGATTTGATTTATCACTTGCTGGTTCTGCTACAAGACCAGGGTTTATCGATGAACGACGTGATTAACAAACTCAAAGAGCGTCATAAGTAACTCGCCTCGAATTGTGATAGAATAATCCGAAATTTAAAGCCGTAAGCACCCCTTACGGCTTTGTTGTTTTAAAGGGAGACTCAAATGGCTGGTCATAGTAAATGGGCTAATATTCGTCATCGCAAAGCGGCTCAAGATGCAAAGCGTGGCAAAATTTTCACTAAGTTGATCCGTGAGATCGTGGTTGCGGCGAAAGAGGGCGGCGGTGAGCCGGAAAACAACCCGCGTTTACGTGCTGCGATAGATAAAGCCCTTTCCAACAACATGACGCGAGATACCGTTAACCGAGCTGTAGCACGTGGTGCTGGTGGCGAAGGTGATGAAGGGATGGAAACGGTCATCTATGAAGGTTACGGACCAGGCGGAACTGCCGTGATGGTTGAGTGTTTGACCGACAACCGCAACCGAACCGTATCAGGCGTTCGCCACGCGTTTTCAAAAGCGGGTGGTAACTTAGGCACCGATGGTAGCGTGAATTATCTGTTTGATAAGAAAGGGGTCATCTCCTACGCGCCGGGCTTAGATGAAGACGATGTTATGGAAGTGGCGCTAGAAAGCGGTGCGGATGACATTGAAACCGCAGACGATGGCTCAATTGACGTGTTTACTGCGCCGAGCGATTTTGGCGTGGTTAAAGATGCGCTGGATGCTGCTGGGTTTAAAGCCGATAACGCGGAAGTTTCTCTGGTGCCATCAACGAAAGCGGAGTTAGACGCAGATACCGCACCAAAGCTATTGCGTCTTATCGATGCTTTAGAAGATCTCGACGATGTACAAGAGGTGTATCACAACGGTGATATATCCGATGAAGTTGCCGAAAGTTTATAAAAACAACGCCCTCAGCTGAGGGCGTTTTACTAGCAAATGTATTTGGCAGTGAGCTAGATTTCAAACAAAAAATAGTAACCATAACCAACGAAGAGTGCCGGAATAGCCGAATAAAAGGTGGCGACAAGAGCCGCTTTTGGGGCTAATGCAATGGCTGGGAACAGCGCATCACCATCGTTTGATATTGCGTTCGCTAATTGAGCAGATAACGGCGCTGCCCCTGCAATGTAAAGACTGGTTACCAAAATTTGCGGACCACAACCCGGCAATAAGCCGATTGCCAGTCCCATAAGCGGCATCCAGATTCCCAAGCCAGACAACATGAACGCGAGATCGATCTCTCCGAAGTAGGTAGTAAGCTCAAACGCCATGAATGCTATTATCACCCACGCGGTGACAAAATTCGTATCTTGTGCCGCTTTTTGAAGTGGGTGAGATGTGACCGATTTTTTATCCTCAGCGACAGTAGATTCATAGTCTTTAATCTCTTTTGTCAGTGACCACAGCAGCATGCTTGCAATAATGAGTATTGCTCCTAACCATTCGATAGTCATCTTTGGTAACGAAAGCAGTGCATTCACATCGACTTGAAATGACCCTAAGAATGCGACTAGGGTAGCTGGGACGATCAGCCACTTCCAGAATGCACCTTGAAGGTTAATGGCTTTTTTCTCGATGTTTGAGGCTGGCGCTTTGGCTGCACAACTGAACGTATTAACGAAAGCCTGAGTTCTAGGGCGAAGAAAGTCATCGTTATGTATTGCGTTTACCGCCCATCCAGACAAACAACCGACAATGACTCCTAACGCAACAACCGCTAATCCAGTATCAGGCTGGCTTGCCAAAAGTAAGAAAGCAGCATCGCCCATTGTGGAGGTGAGCACGGCGACAATTGCACCAAAGCCAACCCGTCCGCTAACAAATTGCGTCGTCACAATGATTGCACCGCCACAGCCAGGTAGCGCACCTAGGATGGAAGCAAATATGACCTGATAGCCACGTGAGCTTTGGTATAGGTTAACAATCTTACTCTCCCTATTCATCAACAGAGAAACGTAGTGGTAGATAGCTAATGTGAAAGCGACATAAGCTGAAACAGCCCAAAAGGCATCAGCCAGCGTATTGACTGTCACGTCACGGGTTGTTTCATTTGCAATAAGTGCAGCCAATGAGATTGGCAAGAGAAGCCTCTTATATGCAGGGCTAAATTGAGACAACGAAAGCCACTGCGGAGAATACTGAGAGAGTCTTATATCGTTCATTTAAATCTCAAATACAAATGCGAATTATTATCAATATATGTTAATGAGAATTATTTGCAATAAAAACTTGAAAGAATGGCTTTTCTTCTTTCTAACCCATGACAAATCTCAAAATTCAGGTAAAGTATCGAGCTTTGTGAGTAAATGCCCAAGCTGGGCCTGTTATAGTCGAATAGGAAAAAAGATGATTCTAGTTGTAGGTCACAAGAACCCTGATAGTGATAGTATCTGTAGCGCTCTAGTTGCAACTGAGCTACTAAAAGCGCGTGGCGAGCAAGCAATGCCGATTCGCCAAGGTGAAATCAACCGCGAAACTCAACATATCCTTGAAGTTGCTGGCGCAGAAGTTCCTGAACTTCGTACATCTGTCGCGGGTGAGAAAATTTGGCTTGTTGACTACTCAGATCTAGCACAGGCACCAGATGACGTGGCTGAAGCTCAAATCCTAGGTATCGTTGACCACCACCGTCTGGGCGACGTGATGACTGTAAACCCAATGGAAGCATGGATCTGGCCTGTAGGTTGTACAAACACAGTGCTATTCAACATGTTCAAGATTGAAGGTCACGAGATCACTCCTCAAATCGCTAAACTAATGATGTCGGCTATCTTGTCTGACACAGTGGGTTTTGCGTCTCCAACTTGTACGCAAAAAGACA
The DNA here is from genome assembly GCF_024582835.1 of Vibrio japonicus. Taxonomy (NCBI): domain Bacteria; kingdom Pseudomonadati; phylum Pseudomonadota; class Gammaproteobacteria; order Vibrionales; family Vibrionaceae; genus Vibrio; species Vibrio japonicus. The sequence goes on along the minus strand of NZ_CP102096.1, from coordinate 1,638,672 downwards.
AAGATGCAGTAGAAGAGCTAGCGAAAATCGCTGGTGTTGTTGATGTAGATACATTCATCAAAGATCTACTTATCGCTAAAACCAACATCGAAGGTCTTTCTGCCGCTGAACTTGTAGAAAAAGACCTGAAAGGTTACCCATTCAACGGTCGTGACGTAGTAGTAGGTCAGGTTGAACTGGCAACTTTAGAGCAAGTTGACGGCATGATTGACGGCCTAGAAGCGGATCTTGAGCGTCGTTGTAGTGATGAAGGTCTAGCGTTCGCTGCAGTAATGCTAACAGACATCACGACAGCACAAACTCGTCTACTATACAAAGGTGAGTGGGCAGAGAAGCTTGTTAAGCATGAGCAAGATGGCATGCTAATGATGGAAAACACCCTAAGCCGTAAGAAGCAAGGCTGGCCGTGGCTGCAAGCTGAACTAGTTTAAACGTAATAACGTTAACGTTATTCTAAACGCCCATGGTTTTGCCGTGGGCGTTTTGTTTAAGGAGACATTCATGTCTGATGCACTGACTAAAGAGCAAATAGAAACAGTGAATAAGATGCGCGATGAAGAGCGTTTTAATTACTGTGTTAAAGAGATAGCTAAACAGCGAAAAGTTTGGATTCTGACTGACGAACACGGCTGCGTTATGCTTAACACCGAAGATGAAGATTGCGTGCCAGTGTGGCCAAACGAAGAGTTTGCAAACGAGTGGGCAACGGGTGAGTGGGAACACTGCAAAGCAGAATCCATTTCTACTGCCAAATGGTTCAGTCGTTGGACATACGGTCTTCAAGAAGACGAACTATCGGTCGTGGTCTTTCCTAACGGCAACGAAGAAGGGGTGGTATTGTACCCAGACGAGTTCGAATTCGAGCTTAAAAAACGCGCCAACAAATAGCGCCTAACTCATCATCTTTAATACTCTCGTTTAACTTGAACGAGAGTATTCATTATCTTTAGCGAGGTTTGCTAAAGTGACTTTCTACTAAACGCTGAGTGATGATGTGTTTAGGATTGGCGAGCACTTGCTGCGTATCGCCACTTTCAACGACTTCCCCTTCATGCATCACCATCAGCTTATCTGTGATGTGCTTAATGATCCCTAAGTGCTGAGATACATAGACAAAAGAAACACCCATTTCCTCTTGCAGTTCCAAGAACAGGTTAATGATCTGCGATCGCATCGCCATATCCAGACCATTCAACGCCTCATCAGCAATGATGATGGAGGGTTGAAGAATCAACGCCCGTGCTAAACAGACACGTTGTTTTTGGCCTGTAGCCAGCATTTGTGGGTAGAAGTATGCGTGTTCAGGAAGTAAGCCAACACGGAGCAATGTTTCTTTGACCCGTTTAAGACGGGCTTCGGAAGACATGCTGGTGTTCCGCTTTAAAGGACCTTCCAAAATATTCCCTATCTGGATGCGTGGATTTAACGACGTATTCGGATCTTGGAAAATCATTCGGATAAGTTTGCACCGTGTCGAATAATCTTTATGAACCAAAAGTTCGCCGTTAACACGGATTTCACCATGGGATGGTTCTACTACGCCCGCTAACATGCGCGCTAACGTCGACTTACCAGAGCCATTTTGACCGATAAAACCGATTGTTTGCCCAACTTCAAGCGTAAAGCTGACCGGTTTGACTGCTAGATGAGATTGTTTGCGGAACAACCCCTGACGAGTGACAAACTCTTTTGATAGGTCATTGACCTCTAACAGTGCACTCATGGTTTTTTCTTCTCCAGGTTAAGTGGGAAGTGGCAGGCAAACTTATGGTTCTTAATTCTTCTTGTCATAGGCATTTCGACGCATTGGCGCTGAGCATAAGGGCAGCGTGGCCCCAGTCTGCAACCAATTGGTAAGTGCTGAAGTGGGGGAATCGATCCTGGTAGCGATTGAAGTTTTTCTTTGTGTGGAATCCAATCATTAAAATCTGGCATTGCCTTTAGCAGAGCCACGGTATAGGGGTGTTTAGGCTTTTCTAAAATCTTTGACGTATCAGCCGATTCGACTGACTGACCGCAGTACATCACAGTGATGCGGTTTGCCCACTGAGTGATGGTGGTTAAGTCGTGACCAATCAATATGATAGACGTATTATTCAGCTGATTCATACGGCTAAGTAAGCGTAGGATCTGCGACTGAGTAATAGGGTCAAGATCGTTGGTTGGCTCATCAGCGATAAGCAATTTAGGGTTTGCCGCAATTGCCATTGCAATCATGACTTTTTGACACTCACCATCGGTTAGCTCATAAGGATAGCTATTCATAATCTGGTGGTGATTTTTGATCCCCACTTTGTGCAGTAACCCTATGGCCTGCTTTCTACGCCATTTAAATCGTTCCCACCATTTACCCTCAAAAGAGCGAGATGGAATGGCTTCGATAAGCTGATTCCCTACAACCTCTGACGGGTCTAAGCAGGTAGAAGGCTCTTGGAAGATCATGGCAATATCGCGTGCTATCACACGACGTCGCTCTTTGGGTGTCAACTGCAATAAATCGATGTTACCGAGTCGCATACGATCGGCGGTCACTTTCCAGTTGTCTTTACATACACCTACAATCGCCTTTGCGACTAAGCTTTTTCCCGAGCCAGATTCACCCACAAGACCACGGATCTCTCCTTCATTGAGAGTCAGGCTCATACGATCCACCGCTTTCATCATGCCTTGCGGTGTTTCTATCTCTATCGTCAGATGTCGAATATCTAATAACGGCATTATTCGATCCCCGCATTAAGAGCTCTGCGAACCCCTTCGCCAACTAAGTTAATAACGATTACAGTAAACATGATGGCAAGACCAGGCAGGGTAACTGTCCATGGCGCAAGGTAAATCAATTCCACGGAATCGCCTAATATCGCTCCCCATTCCGTGCTCGGCGCCTGTGCACCTAAACCCAGAAATCCCAGAGCGGTTATATCAAGTATGGCAATAGAAAGCGCCGCTGTAACCTCTGCTGCGATTACAACCAAAATATTAGGTAAAATCGAGTTCCACAGTAGGTAGAAATCGTTCGCCCCGTCCAATCTTGCTGCCATTATGTAATCTTTTTCCACTTCGTTATGTACTGCGAGATAAACCGAACGTATAAAGCGTGGGATCAGAGCAAGACAGATCGCGAGTAAAACATTGAACTCCCCGAAGCCGAGAACTGCGACGAAAATGATCGCCAGTAGCAGTGATGGGATAGACATGACAGTATCTAGCAAGTGGTTCAGTGTGCTAGAGATAAGTCCACGAGTCATCCCCGCTAACACGCCAATAATGCAACCTATAAAGCTTGCTATAGCGGTTATGATGACAGCAGCGCCGAATGTGAGCTGAGAGCCAGAAAGTAAGCGGGAAAGAATATCTCGGCCAAGATCGTCTGTTCCAAGAAAGTACTCTACCGTCCCTTCTGGGTTCCAAGAAGGAGGAAGCAACAGGATGCCAGTCTGCTCCTGAGGATCATGGGGTACGATCCAAGGTGAAAGTAGAGTCAGCACAATAATTAATGCTAGGCACCACAAGCCAAACATCGCAAGATTATTTGATTTGAAACTGCGCCAAAAACGCTCGAACTGAGTAGGAATGTGTTCTTCCTGATAAACGCTATCGGTTAGCATACCATTCCTTCCTTACTAGTGGGTTAATCATCGCACCAATTAAATCAGAGAGGATATTGGCAGTGAGTACTAACGTCGCAACAACGATAACGCCAGCTTGAATCGCGACAAAATCTTGCTCGGAGAGGGCATCTAAAAGCCAGCGACCAATGCCAGGCCAGTTGAAAATGGACTCAGTAATGATGGCTAACGTGAGCATGCTTGAAAGTTGGACACCTATTTTGGGAATGATAGGTGGAATCGCGTTTCTAAGGACGTGCTGGGTAACAATTTCTCGGGTGTTAAGACCTTTGATCCTCGCAGCGCGAATGTAGTTTTGCCCCATTACTTCTGCGACCGAAGTACGCATTGAACTGATGACCTGAGTCGTAGGTGCAAGTGCCAAAACCAAGCAAGGTAAGATGAGGTGTTCGAGCACACTTTGAAGAGCATGGGCGCGGTAAGGGCCTTTAGCGAAAAACGCGTCTATCAGTGCAAAGCCGGTGACGTGCTCTATCTCATACAACATGTCGTAGCGACCAGCGACAGGAAAGAATTCGAAATGGAGTGAAAACACCATGATCATCAAAAGAGCGACCCAAAATATTGGTGCAGAATAGCCAGCCATAGAGGTGAACGAAATGATGGTGTCTGTCCATTTACCTTGTTTCATTCCCGCGATAGTGCCTAAAGGAATACCGATAATCAGCGACAGCAAAAACGCGATAAAACACAGCTCTAGTGTCGCAGGGAATACGATAGCCAACTCTTCAATCACTGGGACATGGTGTTTATTGACGCCCAAATTAAGCTGCATTAACTCGCCTAAGTAAGTCATCCAGCCAGACCAAAAATCTTGCAGTGCCCATGGCGAATTAGGTTCAAGTCGAAGAATGCTAAACCCAACAACGGTCAGGATAAGCATGGTAATGATAAATAGATTGAGGCGTCGAACAGTATAGAGAAACATTAATTGATCCTCTCTACTTTATCAAAAGGTTGAGCGTTAAATGGGCTCACTTTGAATCCAATTAAAGAGTGGTGATGAGCTTGTATTTGCATACCGTGGTTTAATGGAATAATAGGAAACTGCTCGTTTAAAATATTCTGGGCTTGGCGATAAAGGTTTAGGCGGTAACGTTTTTTATCCACTTCTAAAGCGAGATCCAGCAGAAAGTCAAAATCAGGATGACACCAACTTGAGACATTTAAGCCAGCGCGTTTTGAGTCACAAGATAGTAGGGGCCTTAGAAAGCTGTCCGGGTCGCCCGTGCTCGCTATCCATCCAGTAAGATAAAGGTCGACGCGAGCATCATCTTCGGTGCGATCATATCTATCATCGGTGAGTAATTTTAATGTGATACCCACATCGGCCAAGTTTGCTTGAATCAGCTCTGCGGTTTTTCTAGGGCTTGGATTATATGGGCGTGGTTCAAGTGATACAGACATAGTCAACTCTAACCCCTGACTGTATCCAGCCTCTTTTAATAAGGCGAGCGCGTAGTTGCGGTCATAACGAATTTGGGTGCTATCTTTTTGATACGCCCAGGATGATGGTGGTAGTACAGAGTAGGCTTGCGTGCCTGTTCCGTAGTACACCGAATCCAGAATATTCTGGCGATTAATCGCGTAATTCAGTGCTTTACGAACACGCAAGTCGTTGAGCGCCGGATGAGAGGTATTCACCGCTACAAACGAGATATTCATAGCTGGTATGGATGTCAGTGATACGTCACTTCGGCTTTCAATGACAGGTAATTGGCTTGATAAAGGAGCATGCAATACGTCACACTCTTTTCTGAGCAGCTTAGCCAAAGTACCCGTTCCGCGATTCGATATATCAAAAACGACTTGCTCCATATTGGCAGCACCTTTCCAGTAGTTTGGATGTCTTTTGAGTCTTATCACGTCATTAAAGTGATACTCTTCCATGTAGAACGGCCCGGTTCCCACAGGATGAGAGTCCAGCTTGGATTTGTCATCGGCTAGTTCTAATTGGCTTGCGTATTCTTTTGAATGAATAACGGCGTGGCTCGTCGCGATGCTGGATAAAAACGAGTTATCTGGTCTACTCAGGATAAACTTCACTTGGTTATTAGACAGTGCGACAACATCAATCACTAAACCCTGAAAACCATTCGCATTAAACCAAGGATAAATGCCTCCACCGACGTAGTGAAAAGGGTGTAATGACTCTAAAATTCGCCTGAAGCTAAACACAACGTCATCGGCGTTAAGTGTACGAGTGGGCGTAAACCAAGGCGTAGTTTGAAACGCGACGTCTTCACGCAGGGTAAAGATATATTCGGTGCCGGAATCGTTAACTTCCCAGCTCGCGGCTAAGTTTGCTATGGGTTCGTAGCTCTCAGGATCGATGGTTAACAGAGCATCAAAGATCTGAGGGCTTAGCGTTTCATGTGTGATGCCGCTATCTGTGAGTTGAGGGTTGAAGGTTTCAGGGCCCCCTTGACCGCAATACACAAATCCACTTTGACGGACTTTATTGTGATCAATGTCTTCGCCACAACCTGTCAGCAGGCCGATGCCAAATAAACTTAAAGTAAGTTGAATGAACGCTTTCATAGCTAGAATGACTGTCGATGATAAGCATAATGAGATCAGTCATTATGCCTTACTATCTTATTAATTTACCATCATTTGTTGCGGTTAACCAAAGTTAGCCTTAACTTTTGTCTTGTTATTGTGGGCTGGTGAGGTTGTACTTTCGTATCATGCCTCTAAGTTGATGATAACTTAAGCCTAATAATTGAGCGGCTTTCCTTTGGTTGAACTTACTTTCTTCTAAAGCGGCACTAAGAATTTGCATATCTTGCTCTTCTTGCCATTGCTTGTAATCGATAGGGAAGGCGAACGTTTCAACCGTCGGTTTTGGTTCTTCGGCGCGTGCACTTTCTTCTTGGTTCCAATGAGCGGCAAAAGGATTAAACACTAACTCGTCGATTGGGGAATCACTCTGACCGTGTTGATAAACCGCCCTTTCAATGACATTTTTAAGTTCTCTCACGTTACCAGGCCACTGGTAGTCCAGCAGTGCTTGTTCAGCTTGGCGGTTAAAACCCACAAAATACTCAAATCCTAACTCTCGGCACATCTTGATTGCATAGTACTCAGCCAAGAGCAAAATATCCTCTTGGCGCTGACGAAGGGGAGGAAGATGAACGACATCAAATGCAAGGCGATCAAGTAGATCGGCTCGAAAAAGCCCGTTTTCCGCCATTTCTGGTAAATTAGCGTTGGTCGCACAGACCAGCCGAACATTGGCATTCAAAAGCTGATGCCCACCCACTCGTTCGTATTGTCCGTATTCAATGACACGAAGCAGTTTTTCTTGAACCAGTAACGGAGCGGTCGCGAGTTCATCTAAGAATAGCGTGCCATTCTCTGCTCGTTCAAAGCGACCTTTATGACGCCCTTTGGAGCCGGTAAACGACCCTTGCTCGTGCCCGAAAAGTTCTGAATCAATTAAGCCTTCACTTAATGCTGAGCAGTTCAGGGAAATCAGGGGTTGGTCCCAACGCTTAGATAAGTAGTGAAGCCTCTGAGCGATCAACTCTTTACCCGTACCACGCTCCCCTATAATCAATATGGGGCGATCGATGGCAGCCAGTTTCGATACTTTATCCAGCACAGATAAAAAAGCAGGTGACTCGCCGATAAGGTTTTGTTGCATTGGTACTCTCCAGTGGTGAATTATGCCTACTGTTGGTTAATCTCATCATACACAGAATGATTGTCGAAGTGCAATTTATTTAACTTGTTGATTTTTAATTATGTTTTAAGTTGGCATACATCTTGGAATACTAATAGCAAAAGTTGATAAACCTAGTAACAACACGTGGCGTTTATGCCGAAAGAAAGATAGAAAGGAGCTGTGCTATGGGTATTTTTTCTCGATTCGCGGATATTGTTAATTCAAACATCAGCGCACTACTTGATAAAGCGGAAGACCCTGAAAAAATGATTCGTCTTATTATTCAGGAAATGGAAGACACGCTAGTCGAAGTTCGTACTAACTCTGCTAAAGCTATTGCCGACAAAAAAGAATTGGCAAGAAAAGTCGAAGCTTTAGACGCCCAGATTATTGAGTGGCAGAACAAAGCGACGTTGGCTCTGACTAAACAACGTGAAGACTTGGCACGCTCAGCGCTGATTGAAAAACAGAAACTGCAAGATGTGTTAAAAGGCCTCCATACAGAGCAAACGTTGGTTGAAGAAACCATCGAAAAGTTGACTGGAGAAATTGGTAAACTTGAAAGCAAAATTGTGGAAACTCGTGCTAAGCAACAAGCATTGGCGATTCGTTCACAAGCTGCATCCAATCGCCGCGATGTTCAGAAGCATTTGCATACAGCGCGCACATCAGAAGCGATGGCAAAGTTCGAGCAATACTCTCGTAAAATTGATGAGTTAGAAGCCGAAGCTGATGTGTACTCGAAAACGGGTAATGCGAAAACGCTGGTTCAGGAATTCGCAGAGCTTCAGGCACAAGACGAGATCGAAAAAGAACTAGAGAAACTAAAACAGCAAATGGAAGAGAAGAAATCTTAGGATTTTCTGATTGATTCTGGCTTTGGAACTTATCCTGTTGACGCTTCAAAGCCAGTTTCCATGTCATCATTTGTGTATTTATTTGCCACTAGGCTCAAGGTATTGCATTCCAATGTGACTATTGGAGTGTCCAGATTTTTGTATTTACTTTAGAGTCATATACATTGTTTACGCCTTTAAAGTAGGAGTTGCTTATGTCTTCATTTTTTATTGCCGGACCGTTAATTGTCTTTTTGATTTTCGTCGCTCCCTTATGGCTTATTCTTCACTATCGCAGTAAAAAGAAAACCGCTGGTGGCTTGTCCGAAGATGATTTTCAGCGTCTTCAGCAGCTATCAGAACAGGCTGAAAAGATTCAACAGCGAGTCGATACGCTAGAGCGCATTCTAGATTCCGAGTCACCAGAATGGAGACGCAGATATGACCAATAAAGAGCTATTTCGCGATACTGTAAATGGTAAGCTGTCTGGGGTGTGTGCAGGGTTGGCAAACTATCTAGGCGCAGAAGTGTGGCTTATTCGTATTCTTGTTATCTCTGCTGCGCTTTTAGGGGGAAGCTTTTTAATTTTATTGGTCTATATTGCTTTGACTCTCATGTTGGAAAAACAACCAGCAAATTACAATGAAGCAATAAAAACCCAGCAAGAGCATAAATTAAAAAGTAAGCCTTGGCAGCAGGGCCAATCTCCAGAGGCTCTATTGGATACGTTAGAGCTCGATTTCAATAAACTAGAAGGTAAGGTGCGTGCTATGGAGGCGTATGTGACGTCAGATACCTTCAAAGTTAATCGAGAATTCAAAAATTTATAACGTTTGTTTTTAATCCGATATTGCTTGAGATCAAATTACTAATTTTTATAAGATTTACTCTCCTCAAAGTAGTATTACCCCTGTCTATCATCTATTCTGATTTTATCAGTTAACGAGATAGATGATTAACTATGAAAAGAACTCTCGTACTCCTTGCTATCACAACGGCTCTAAGTGGTTGTGGCAAGGAGCTTCCCCCTGTCCCGGAGCCAGACTCCAGGCCTGCAAAACTGTTTGCAGTCTCTGTCGGAAATTCAACGTTTGAAAGACATTTTCCTGCAACAACCGAAGCAGGCGACAAAGCTGTTCTCGCATTTCGCGTGCCTGGCTTACTCCAGTCCATAGATGTAGTCGCAGGTCAGGAAGTGAAAAAAGGTGACGTATTAGCGACACTTGTTCCGGATGAATACACGCTGTTAGAGCAGCGGGCGCGAGCGCAATTTAAGCTCGCTGATGTTCAATATGAGCGTTACAAAAAGCTTCGCAGAGACAAAGTCGTCTCCGAGCAAGATTTCGACCAAGCGAGTGCCAACCGTAACTCGGCGAAAGCGACATTAGAACAAGCACAAGCCAACTTGCGTTATGCGACGCTTCTCGCGCCTTATGATGGCACTGTCTCTCTCGTTCCTGCTGAAAATCATGAATATGTTGCCGCAAAACAAGGCGTACTGAACATACAGACAAATCAGCTAATGAAAGTGACTTTCCAACTGCCTGATTATTTACTCGGTCGCTTTTCAAAAGGTGTGAACGTGAATGCGACGATGACGTTTGACGCATTCCCTGAAAAGAATTTTGAGCTCACTTTCCAAGAAATCGATACGGAATCTGATTCTAAAACTGGTTCGTACAAAGTCACCATGATCATGGAAAGACCCGCCGATGTTGGTATTTTGCCTGGTATGTCTGGCACTGTTCATGCGAGCGTGGAGTCGATAGATGATACGCAAGTGCCTAAGTCTGCTCTGTTTGAACAAGATGGACAAGTGTATGTATGGCGAGTCAATCAAGAAGGTGTTGTTGAGCAAGTGGCTGTCGAATTGAATGACAACCGCCAAGTGAAAACTGGCCTAAACGATGGTGACAGAATCATCATCTCTGGTGTGGGGCAGATTGAGTCGGGCATTAAAGTTCGTGAGTGGATCAAAGAGCGAGGATTGTAAGATGAAGCAGTGGATAGGTATTTGTGTGCTTTCGTCAGTTGCATTGCTTGCTGGTTGTGGAAAAGAGCCGCAACACGCCGATTTTGGTCTTCCTAAAGTCAAGGTTCTCGAACTAGGAAACAATGCCGAGATTGAAAACAAATTGTATTTTCCGGCGGTAGCGAATGCAGCGGAGCGATCGCATCTCAGTTTTCGTGTCGCGGGCGAAGTCACCAAGCTCAATGTTAAAGAAGGCGATAAAGTTCAAAAGGGTGACGTTATTGCAGAGATCGATCCTACGGACTACCAGCTGGAAGTGGACAATGCACGTGCTCGATACAGCGTAGTGGACAGCCAATATAGACGCTCTAAGCCGCTGGTGGATAAAGGGTTGTTAGCAAAATCTCAGTTTGACGAAATTGCGGCTAATCGCCAAATCGCTTATGCAGAACTTCAGTTGGCTAAACTCCGACTCTCATTTACCAAACTTACTGCGCCAGTTGACGGGATCATTTCACGTGTCAGTGTGGATGAGTTTGAAAACGTTCAGGTTGGTCAAAACGTCTTTAACATTCACAGCGTTGATAACGTTGAGGTTCTAATCCAGGTCCCAGACAGTTTACACATCAGTCAGCCGACTCGAGAAATGATGTCTGAGGTTCATGGATTGGTCAAAGTTCCAAGTGGTAATGAATATCAAGCAACGGTGAAAGAGTTTACGACGGAGCCAGATCCAGCAACAGGAACATTTACGGTGACCCTGTCACTTCCAATGCCTGAAGATGAGTATATTCTCGATGGTATGGCTGTAGAAGTTACCTCACGCGGTGAGGATATCGGTTTGGAGTTGAATACGGGTGTCCAAGTACCGATTGAAGCGGTATTCAATGCGGATGGTGACGATATTCAAAGACAAAACAAATTCGTATGGACGCTGAACCAAGACGGTACAGTCAGCAAACAACAAATCACTCTAGGTAAAGCAAACAAAGAGACGGTACAAGTGCTGGATGGATTAAGTGACGAGCAAACGATCGTCGTAGCGGGTATTGCGAGACTGCGCGATGGTATGAAAGTTGATGTGATTGATCAGGAGGCGGGCAATGAGTGAGCAAAACAGCAAACAGCCTCAAAGCGATGAGGATATAACGGGCATTGCGGCATACTTTATTCGCAACCGTGTAATCAGCTGGATGATCTCCCTAATCTTCTTGATCGGTGGTGTCGCAGCGTTCTTTAAATTGGGGCAATTAGAAGATCCTGCTTTCACCATTAAGGATGCAATGGTTGTTACCTCTTACCCAGGGGCAACACCGCAGCAAGTGGAAGAGGAAGTGACATACCCTCTAGAGAAAGCGATTCAGCAACTGACCTACGTCGACGAAGTGAACTCGATATCTAGCCGTGGCTTATCTCAGATCACCGTCACAATGAAAAATAACTACGGCCCTGATGATCTTCCTCAGATCTGGGATGAGATGCGTCGTAAAGTAAACGATGTAAAAGGTCAGTTACCGCCGGGGGTTAATGAGCCACAGGTCATTGATGACTTTGGTGATGTATACGGTATCTTGCTCGCGGTTACTGGTGACGGATACAGTTATAAAGAACTGCTCGATTACGTTGATTACCTGCGCCGAGAGTTAGAGCTAGTTAACGGAGTGAGTAAAGTCAATGTGTCTGGCCAACAGCAAGAGCAAGTGTTTATCGAAGTGTCGATGAAACGCTTGAGTAGCTTAGGCTTGTCTCCTGATACGGTATTTAACCTTCTTTCTACGCAAAACTTAGTATCGGATGCAGGTGCTATTCGTATTGGTGACGCATACATTCGAATCCATCCTACGGGCGAGTTCCAAAACGTTGATCAGCTTGGTGATTTGATTCTTGCTGAAAGTGGCGCTCAAGGTTTGATTTATCTGCGAGATGTGGCTGAAATCGAGCGTGGTTACATTGAAGTTCCATCAAATATTATTTCATTTAACGGTAATCTAGCACTGAACGTTGGTATCTCATTTGCTGATGGTGTCAACGTGGTTGATGTGGGCAAACTGCTCGACCGTCGTTTAGCCGAGTTGAAATACCAGCAACCTGTTGGCGTCAATATCTCTGAGATTTATAGTCAGCCGAAAGAAGTCGATAAATCGGTAAGTGGCTTTATTGTGAGCTTGGCGCAAGCAGTGGCGATTGTTATCGTCGTTCTACTGTTCTTTATGGGCCTTCGCTCGGGTTTGCTCATTGGCTTGATTCTGCTTCTGACGGTACTAGGTACGTTCATCTTCATGCGGTACTTTGCCATCGACTTACAGCGAATTTCTCTTGGTGCTTTGGTTATCGCCTTGGGTATGTTGGTGGATAACGCGATTGTCGTCGTTGAAGGGATACTGATAGGGACGCAAAAAGGGCGAACGAGACTGCAAGCCGCAACGGATATTGTGACTCAAACAAAATGGCCTCTACTTGGTGCAACCGTGATCGCAGTGACCGCATTTGCGCCGATCGGTCTATCTGCTGACTCAACGGGTGAGTACTGTAGAACGCTGTTCTCAGTATTGCTGATCTCACTGATGCTAAGTTGGTTTACCGCTATTTCGTTAACGCCATTTTTTGCCGATATCTTTTTTAAAGGACAGAAGCTTAAACAAGAAGACGGCGAGGAGAGTGACCCATACAACGGAATGATCTTTGTTTTGTATAAAGGGTTCCTAGAATTTTGTATGAAACGTGTTTGGCTAACGGTCGTGGTTCTTGTGCTAGGTTTGTTCGCGAGCATTTACGGTTTTACGTTTGTGAAGCAGTCGTTTTTCCCTTCATCAACCACGCCTTTGTTCCAAACGGACATTTGGTTGCCAGAAGGAACCGATATCCGTGCAACAAACACGAAGCTGAAAGCGCTGGAATCTTGGCTAACGGAGCAAGAAGGCGTTGAACATGTGACAACAACAGCGGGTAAGGGCTTGCAGCGTTTTATGCTGACTTACGCTCCTGAAAAGAGCTATGGCGCTTACGGTGAAATTACCACTCGAGTTGAAAGCTATGAACAGTTGCGTGAACTGATGTCTCGTTTCAGAACGCATCTGGAAGCTAACTTCCCTGATGTTAACTATAAGTTGAAGCAAATTGAGCTCGGCCCTGGTGGCGGCGCGAAAATAGAAGCGCGTATTATCGGTTCTGACCCGACAGTATTGCGTGGGATTGCAAAGCAAGTAGAAGACATTATGTACGCAGATCCGGGGACGACGAATATTCGTCATGACTGGCGTGAGCGTACCAAAGTTCTGGAACCGAAGTTTAACGAAAGTCAGGCGCGCCGTTACGGTATTACTAAATCGGATGTGGATGATTTCCTAGCGATGTCATTTTCTGGTCAAGCAATCGGTGTTTACCGAGATGGTACGACATTGATGCCAATCGTGGCTCGACTGCCTGAAAATGAGCGCGTGGATATCCGAAACATTGATGGTATGAAGATCTGGAGTCCGGCGCTGAGTGAATATATTCCTCTGCAACAAGTTACGATGGGGTATGATCTGCGTTGGGAAGACCCAATCATCGTGCGTAAAAACCGTAAGCGTATGCTGACTGTCATGGCTGACCCAGATATTTTAGGAGAGCAAACGGCGGCGACTCTACAGAAGAGACTGCAACCGCAAATTGAAGCGATTGAGCTACCTTCAGGCTATTCACTCGAATGGGGTGGTGAGTATGAGTCATCGGGCGATGCTCAAGCGTCATTGTTCACCTCAATGCCAATGGGCTACCTATTTATGTTCTTGATTACGGTCTTCCTGTTTAACTCAGTGAAAGAGCCGCTAATTGTATGGTTGACGGTACCTTTGGCCATTATGGGTGTTACCACGGGCTTGTTAGTATTGAATACGCCATTTGGCTTTATGGCGTTGCTTGGATTCTTGAGTCTGTCGGGTATGCTACTGAAAAATGGTATTGTACTGCTGGATCAAATTGAGATTGAGATGAAGTCAGGTAAAGACCCATACATCGCGGTTGTTGATGCGGCGTTAAGTCGTGTACGCCCAGTATGTATGGCGGCGATCACCACCATTTTGGGTATGATTCCGCTGTTACCGGATATCTTCTTTAAGCCGATGGCGGTAACCATTATGTTTGGTTTAGGTTTTGCGACAGTGCTGACGTTGATCGTGGTTCCTGTTCTATACCGACTGTTCCACAGAATTAAAGTACCAAGCTAGAGAAAGAGACACAGCGCCCCTGACAACATCAGGGGCGTTTTTTACAAGGAAGCATTTAATGAAACCAGATACAACGTGCGCGTGGGCGATGAACCATGAGCTAGAGCGCATTTACCATGATGAGGAGTGGGGTGTCCCTGTTTATGATGACAGAGTACTATTCGAGTTTATAACGTTGGAAGGGGCGCAAGCTGGCTTAAGCTGGATTACCATTTTGAAGAAACGAGAAGGCTATCGTGCAGCGTTTGAAAACTATGATTTGGATAAGTTGGTGAATTACGGTGAACAGGACGTCGAACGAATCATAGAGCAATTTGATGTGGTGAGACATCGAGGAAAAATCGCTTCTGTGTTTAGCAACGCTCGGGCAGCAAAGGATCTAATTGAAGAATATGGCAGTCTTGCTGACGCGTTATGGCAATTTGTTGATGGAAAGCCTTTGGTCAATCAATGGACTGAAATGAGTCAAGTGCCAGCCTCGACAGAACAATCCCAAGTGATGAGTAAATTTCTGAAGAAAAAGGGATTTAAGTTTGTGGGCGAAACGATCTGTTATGCATTTATGCAAGCAGTGGGGATGGTGGATGACCATATTGTCGGCTGTCCCCAAAAGCGACAGTGATAACTGATTATCTATTTCTCCAATAAAAATCCCCGGCGTGCTTACCCCGGGGATTCTTATATTATGAAGCGTTAAGCCATCGACTCTTTCTCTAGAATCAAAGCGTTGTAGCGCGCAAAGCCTTGTTCTAGATCGGCAATCAAGTCTTCCACATCTTCCAGACCAACGTGAAGGCGAATCAAAGTACCTTCAAAGTTAGGGTTAGCGACGGTTCGTAAGCTGTTAAAGCTCTTAGGCTCGTTCGCCAGAATCAAACTCTCGAATCCACCCCAAGAGTAACCCATGCTGAAGTGTTTCATACCGTCGAGTAGTGCGGTGGTTGCGCGAGGGTAGCTTGTTTTTAACACGAATGAGAACAGGCCGTTGCCACCAGTAAAATCTCTCTTGAAGAATTCGTGACCCGGACAGGTTTCCAGAGCAGGGTGGCGAACATGGTCAACTTCAGGTCGAGACTGTAACCATTTGGCCACTTTTAGGCTGTTTTCCGCGTGTTGGCGAAGACGAACGTCTAAGGTACGAATGCCGCGTAAACCTAGGTAAGCGTCGTCAGGAGAAACGCATTGCCCCATTAAATAGCTCTGTTCTCTAAGCTGATCCCAATACTTCTCGCTGGCGACAGCCGTACCAAGCATAACGTCAGAGTGACCGACGATGTACTTTGTCGCTGCCTGAATTGAAATATCGACGCCGTGCTCAAAAGGAGAGAAGTTCACACCGGCCGCCCAAGTGTTGTCTAACATGACTATGATGTCGTGATCGTGGGCAATGCTGGCTAAGGTCGGAACATCCTGAACTTCCATCGTGATTGAGCCGGGAGACTCTAGAAACAACACTTTGGTGTTAGGCTGGATGAGATCTTCAATTCCTTTGCCAATCACAGGATCGTAATAGGTGGTTTCAACCCCAAGTTTCTTAAGGATTTTGTCACAGAAGTCTCGGGTAGGTTCATAACACGTATCAACCATCAGAATGTGGTCGCCCGCTTCCACAAAAGAAAGGATGGCATTGGAGATGGCTGCTGTACCACATGGGTATAGAGCGCATCCAGCACCGCCTTCTATTTCTGTCATCGCTTCTTGGAAAGCAAAGTGGGTTGTGGTGCCACGACGCCCATAAAAAAGTGTCTTGTTCGCACGATTGACGCCAGCGTGATGTTTCTCCGCAACGGTGTTAAATACGACGGTCGAAGCGCGTTGAACCGGTGGGTTGACGACTCCGTTCGTCCACTTTTTATCTCGCCCTGCGGTTATATACTGAGTTTTCTTGCCTTCCGACATCTGAAGTCCTTATCTGAAAATGTGTTGCCTCTATTTAAAACATGGCAACACATTATTATCAAGACCTAGAGTAGTGGATTGAATAAGTAAAAGACGCGTTCAAGGAACCTTGAGTAAAAAGAGCGCTCTTTCCACTCTTTAAGCAGTACTAAATGTGAGTTTTCCATATAACTTTTTTGTAACCAGTACATCTCTTTGGTAAAGGCCTCATCATCTATGGCAAGTGTTAACTCGAAATTTAGCCACAGGCTGCGCATGTCCATGTTGACCGTGCCGACCAAGCAGAATTGCTCGTCGATAACGACTGATTTCGTGTGAAGTAATCCGCCATAAAATTCGTAAATATGGACGCCCGCTTTCATCAATTCTGTATAAAAAGAGCGTGAAGCCCACTGAACCATTATCGAATCGTTCTTTTGAGGAATGATGATCTCAACCTTAATGCCACGTTGTGCGGTCATTTTAAGGGTTTCGAGCAGATCCGCACTGGGTACAAAGTACGGAGTGGTAATACAAACGGATTTGTTCGCCTGATTGATCGCTAAAGTGAGCACTTGAGAAATCAAGTAGTCTGGCATCCCCGGTCCTGATGGCACTACTTGGATAGGATGCTGTGGTTCGCTAGGGTCGAGTCTGCACTCGGGGAGTCGAGGCAATGTTCTTGAACCAGTTTCCACTTCCCAATCCCAGCAGTGAATCGACGACAATACGTTTACGGTTGGGCCAGTTACTCTCACCATAATATCAATCCATTGTCCGACGCCTGAGCTTTGCTTGAAGTGGGCCGGATCGACCATGTTCATCGAACCGGTGTAGGCGATTTTGTCATCAATGACAATGATCTTTCTGTGCTGACGCAGATCGAGTCGGCGGAGAAATATACGCCATGGGCTAACTTCAAGCGCCTGAACAACTTCGATGCCAGCGTTCTCCATCATTGCTGGCCATTGGCTGCGAAAAAATCTTGGGCTTCCTGCAGAGTCGAGCAACAGTTTTACCTCAACACCTCGTTTGGCTGCGCGAATGAGTGCCGCTGCGACTGAATCTGCTAATCCACCGGGGTGCCATATGTAGAAGACCATACGAATATGAGATTGGGCATTCTCTATATCTTCGATGATAGAGTGAAGGATCTCGTTTGGAGAGCTTTGAAGCGAGAGAGTGTTACCGCTCAGTGCCGGAAGTCCAAAGCGATTGTTGCACAGTTCATCAATACGATAGATATGGCGGCCAAAGCTCTCAGGCATGTGCGCATGACAGTCGTTGAGCTGTGCAAACCAGTCTGCGAATGGCGTTAGCATTTCTTTAGCTCGTTCAGCACGTTTACGGCCTAAATTGAGCTCACCAAACAAAAAGTAACAAGCCACACCAACAATAGGAAGGATGTAGATGATCATCAGCCAGGCGAGAGAAACACTCACCGCTCGTCGCTTTAGCACCACACGGATAGTGACACCTGCGACTAAAATCCAATATACGACAATGCTTGCAATTGTTAGAAAGTGATAAAACTTGTCCATTCAGTTACCTAGGAACAAAACTGCTAATTTGATAGTAATCCGACACGCGGTGAACAACAAGGAATAGCTGAGTGACTTAGGTCATCTATCTTCAAGTACTAAAAAGTTTAAACAAATATCTTAATTGCAAACTAGAGTGGAAGATAAACGTTAACGAGTAAAAAAACAGCAATTAAACATATTGTTTACATTTTTGTTGAAAAATCATACTGATCGGGGTTCCAATTTTATTTGTAAACTGCTTTACTTGCCGTAACGTTAGCGTCATTCAAAATTCTAATAAGAGTATAAAAATAAATACACTCTACTTTTTACGGCGACTAACAGAAGCAAACACAACATATAAAACTAGTTTAATGGAGTAACCGTGGCTACAACTACTACAAGTACAAAGCCCCGTGATACGTGGGGGTCTAAATTAGGCTTCGTAATGGCCGCTGCAGGTTCTGCTGTAGGTTTGGGTAACATTTGGAAGTTTCCATATACCGCTGGTGAAAGCGGAGGTGGAGCGTTCGTTGCGATTTATCTTTTCTTTGTTATTTTCATCGGCTTTAGTGTGATGCTCACTGAGTTCACTATTGGCCGTAGGACAGGTCTTTCCGCTGTAGGCGCATTTAAATCCACTGACCGTCGCTGGACATTTACTGGTGTTATGGGCGTTCTTAGTGGTCTACTTATTATGGGTTTCTACCCAGTGGTAGGTGGCTGGGCCGTTGCGTACATCTTTAAAGTCGGTGGTGGACTATTGAGTGCACCAGAGGCGATTGGAGATAGCTTTGGTTCATTCATTTCTGATCCAATTCAGCCGTTGCTATGGATGGGGCTCTACCTGTTCTTGAACGTGATGATCGTTATGAAGGGCATCTCAGGTGGTATTGAGAAAGCCGGTAAAATTCTAATGCCATTACTGTTCCTGATTCTGATCATCGTATCGGTGAAAGGTTTGATGCTACCTGGCGCGATGGCAGGTCTAGAGTTCCTGTTTATGCCAGACTTTTCTAAAGTTGATAGTACTGTTGTATTGGCGGCTCTAGGGCAGGCATTCTTCTCTCTAAGTTTGGGTATGGGTTGTATGATGACGTACGGTTCTTACCTGAGGAGAAAAGAGAACCTAGTTCAGACGACGGGTATGGTTACCGCTATGGATACAGGTGTTGCTATCCTGGCAGGTATCGCAATGTTCCCAGCAATGTTCGCTTTTGGAATGGAACCAGCAGCGGGTCCAGGCTTAGTGTTCGTTGTTGTCCCTCAGCTATTTGCTGAAATGGGCGGTGTCATTGGTCTGCTACTTGCGCTATTGTTCTTCATTGGCCTGAGTGTTGCGGCACTTACATCATCGGTATCACTACTTGAAGTGGTCGTGTCTTACTTAATTGATGAAAAAGGCATGAAGCGTTCTACTGCAGTAGTCACTGCGAGTACGGTTATGGCGTCTCTATGTATTCTAGCGTCGCTGTCACTTGGCGGTGTTGGACCTCAGTTATTTGGTACAGGCGCGTTTGATATCTTTGACCTACTGACCGATAAGATCTTCCTAGCGGTGGGCGGTATGCTGGTATGTATTTTTGCTGGCTGGCGTCTGACTCGTGAAGACCTTGAGAAAGAAATCACCAACAACGGTGAAGTCTCTTTCCCACTGTTCGGCCTATGGTACAACTTGGTTAAGTACATTATCCCTGTAGCTATCGCAATCGTAGCCTTCATGGGTATTAAATCGGGTTTCGATAGCGGCAAAGGCGAAATCATGTTGTTAGGTATTGCTATTATTGCTTTTGCAGGCATCTTCTCTAAGAAACTGTAGAACAGTAAGAACAATCAAAAGGATGGGGAGCTAGTAAGCTCCCCTTTTTGATCTGTTCAGCACTGGTTTTCGCAGGCATACAAGGTATACTCTTGCGTCCAAATCGGAGCGCCTCGAATGTTTGATATTGTTTTTACCCATCCTGATTTCATCGTCATCAATAAGTATCCGAATGTCTCTGTACATAAGGATGATGGCGATACAATGCTGCTGCAAGAAGTTGCTAAATTCACAGGTGATGATCAGTTATACCTAGTTCATAGGCTTGATAAGATGACATCTGGTCTTTTGTTGTTGGCAAAGAGTTCAAAGGCCGCGAGTGAGTTATCTGGTCAATTTGCTGCTCGTGAGGTCAGTAAGTTTTACTTGGCGATTGGCAGCAAAAAACCGAAAAAGAAACAGGGTTTAATCAGTGGTGATATGGAGCGCTCGCGTCGTTCATCGTGGAAGCTTATCAACAGTCAGCATAACCCAGCGGTGACGCAATTCTTTTCGGCCGCAGCAGAGCCGGGCGAGCGACTTTTTCTATGTAGACCTCATACGGGTAAGACCCATCAAATCCGCGTGGCACTCAAGTCTGTAGGTTCTGGCATCGTGGGAGATCCGATTTACAACAGCGCAAGCCGAGCGGATAGAGGATACCTCCATGCTTTCGCTCTTTCGTTCAATTATCAGAATGAGCGTTTTTCACTGGTATGTGACCCGCGTAATAATCCGTTGTTGGGTGAAAAGTGGAATCAAGAAACCGTGAGTTTAGGCATCGAATCTTGGATTACTCCGTGGGATTTATCGTGGCCGACGATCAACAAATAACAGGAAGCATTATGCAGGCATCACAGCTACCCATTTTTTTTGAGCACATTACCCTTCAGCTGGAAAAATCTTCTCAAGAGGTAAGGCGACTATTCCATGGGCGTGGAAGAAAGTTTGAAGGTCTTGAACAAATTACCTGCGATTGGGTCGATGGGCAGCTATTGGTCAATCTATTTAAACAAGCAGATGACGATTTTCTCACTCAACTAAAACAGGGGCTGCTGGAGTTAACAAATCAAACGGTTTGGCGTGACGTCGAGGGAAAAACCATCGTTCTTCAGCATCGCTATGATGACGGTGCGCCGTCAGAAATCTTGGTGGGTGACTTAAACAGCAAACCAGTTGTGGTTGAATCAGGGCTTAAATATCAGTTGGATATTGGTCGTAATCAGAATTTTGGCCTGTTTTTAGATATGCGCTATGGCCGTAATTGGGTGAGAGAGAATGCAAAGCATAAGAACGTTTTAAACCTATTTGCGTACACTTGCGGCTTTTCTGTTGCTGCGATTGCGGGTGGTGCCGATCAGGTGGTGAACGTGGATATGGCGAAAGCGTCTTTATCTAAGGGGCGTGACAATCATCGCTTAAACGATCACAACTTAAATCAGGTGAAGTTTTTGGCTCACGACATATTCAAATCGTGGGGAAAAATTAAGAAATCTGGCCCTTATGAATTGATTATTATTGATCCGCCGTCGTTCCAAAAGGGCAGTTTTGCTCTAACAAAAGACTACAAAAAGATCCTTCGCCGATTGCCTGATCTACTAGTTGCTGGTGGACAAGTCTTAGCGTGCGTCAACTCACCACAAGTGGATTGTGACTTTTTGATCAATAGTATGAAAGAAGAAGCGCCACAACTTAACTTTGTACAAAGACTGAAAAATCCACCGGAATTTGAAGATATCGACGAACAAGCAAGCTTAAAAGTGCTCGAATTTTCCTACTAGGAAACGTGTTGAGATAGAGAGACTAAGGCATGTGTCAGGAGATTCCGATACATGCCTTTTGTTTACTTTAAGGTTTCAAAACCTGAGTAAATACGCGTAAACGTGGTAAACCAGCAGGCTGCACCAAACAGATAGGCAATAGCGGGAAAATGCAGCGGGAAAAGACAAAACGCGACCAAACAAGCAATGGTCTCAGTGCCCTCTGTTAATCCGCTCATGTAGTAAAGGGACTTGTTTTTATAAACTGGGTTACCGATGCCGCGTTTACTCGCCATGACAGCAAAGGCAAGAAAACTGCTGCCTGTTCCAACAAACGAAAAGATCAAAAAAGCACCAGCGACGGCGTTTTGCTCTGGGTTCGCCAAAACAAACCCAAATGGAATGAGTGAATAGAACAGAAAATCGAGGCTGATATCCAAAAATCCGCCAGCATCAGTGATCCCTTGTATTCGAGCAAGCGCACCATCCAAGCCATCAAAAATT
Organism: Vibrio japonicus; assembly: GCF_024582835.1. Classification (NCBI taxonomy): domain Bacteria; kingdom Pseudomonadati; phylum Pseudomonadota; class Gammaproteobacteria; order Vibrionales; family Vibrionaceae; genus Vibrio; species Vibrio japonicus. The sequence goes on along the minus strand of NZ_CP102096.1, from coordinate 1,616,896 downwards.
CGGTTTAGGACGATAAACACTAAAGCAAGTAAGTAATGCTCGGCCATCAGTGCAGGTAGTGAAAAACAGCCCCACACAAAACCTAATACGGTCACTTGGTTGGCGGTAAGGCCTGTTGTGTCTAAGTACTTTGCAGCCAACATTAGCGGCTGTCGAATCAATTGAATACTCACTCTATCTAACATTTTGAGACTCCCAAGGCCATAACACACATCGGCTATCTTCGGGCTTATCATCAATGTCGTGAGTCACCATCAGTGCAGGGATATTCGCTTTACGCAGTTGTTCCGTCACCCAGTTTCTAAACTGCACACGAAGCTCTTTATCCAGTTTGCTATACGGCTCGTCAAGTAAAGCGACTTTAGGCTCGGCCAGTAGCATACGAGTTAAACTGATACGGGCTCTTTGACCACCAGAAATTTGTTCGGGGTACGAATCTGCCAGCTTCGACAGCGATATCTCTTTCAAGGCTTTTAGGGCTCGACTCTTTCGTTCATTACCTTTGATCGCGTTAGGCAGGGCAAAGGCTAAATTCTCCCAAATCGAAAGGTGAGGGAAGAGCAGATCGTCTTGAAATAAGATCCCAACCTGACGGTGATGCGCAGGTAGATCGTTAATGAGTTTACCGTTGAGTACGATATTGCCTGAACACTGAAACTCAGGGGTTAAGTGTCCGGCAATGGCGTCCAACAGCGTTGATTTTCCGCAACCACTGGGTCCCATCAAAGTGACAATTTCTCCGTTGCTGATCGCGAGATCGAGTGATGTAAACAGAGGTTCACCATTGTGATTAAGGATGGTGAGGTTTTCGAGACAGAGACTCATGAATAAATAAACCTTTTAAAGATAAACGGCGGTATCTCGTTTGTAAGCGGCTAAACGCGATCGCTAATGCAAAGAAAACCAAAGGTAATAGAGCTTGCCAAATCGCATAGATTGCCGTGACGCGTCGGTCAAAGCCACTAGACAGAGCGACAGCTTCGGTGGTTATGGTGCTCACTCGGCCAGAACCGAGCATCAAGGTTGGCAAATATTGAGTTAAGCTAACGCTGATACCGACAGCCCACGCAAATACAATGGCAGGCATTAAAATGGGCAGCTTTATTTTCAGCCATGCGCGAAGTGGCGACTTACCTAAGCTTAATGCGACTCTCATTAAACCCTTGTCAAAGCCTCTCCACGGGCCATCTAGCGATAAGTAAACAAATGGAAAGGCGAAAAATACGTGAGACCAACAGACCCAAAACCAATAGCTGCTGCTACTTACGTAAAGTGTAGCCACTTGCATCCCGAACAAAATAGAGAGCTGCGGTACTAGCATAGGAATTGCAATAACGTACCCCGGAATCTGCCAGCGGTGGCGTAATTTGTATTCATGACCAATCAGTGCAAGGAAAAGAGCAATCGAAGCGCTCGTTACCGCTAGCAAAATGCTTTGTTCTAAAGTGCTGACGATTCCACTCCATTCGTATTCCCAAAACCGAGTACTGAAACGACTTGGAAGCAAATCAGGAAAACGCCAACGCTGAGCGAAACTCCAAACCACCATGAGTGGAATCATTAGAGTAAATAGCAGCGCAATGCCAGTAAAAAAACTTTTACCCGGTAAGCCAATACCGCGACGACCTGAATATTGCCAGCGCTTGTATTGTTTGGTTACTATCCACTCTATGAGGCGAGTAAAGAGGATTAATAGCGTCGCGATACCAAACAAAATGACCGCTCCAGCGGCGGCTCTGGGTAATAGCGATAAGTCGGGATCATTAAACCATTGCCACACTAATACTGCGAAAGTCGGTGGGTTATTCGGGCCGACAATCAGTGCGACATCGACGACGGAAAGGCTATAAGCAATGACGGCCAGCATAGGAAAACGCAGTTTGGATAGCCACTGCGGCAAGATACATTTCCACCATGTTTGAGCGCTGCTGTAGCCCATAGATTGGCTGACTTTTTGGATCTTTTCTATTTTGAGTTGCTGCAAAATAGGGATGCTCATCAGCACTAAGAAAGGCACTTCTTTGATCGCCAGCATAAGGATAAGCCCTAATGCGTAGGGATCTTTAATTAACGTGGCTAGGTCTGTCACCGTCTGAGTCGATGGATCGTAGTCAAACCATTGTGTGAGCAGGCGCATGCCCATACCTGTGGGAGCGAACAGAAATGCAAATCCGATAGCAAAAGCGACATGAGGCATAGCCAGTAGTGGAGAGAGCGCAAATTCCACTTTTTTCCAAAATCGCGTATTCCAAGAAGACTGAAGGATGGCAAAAGTCATGAAGCACGCGAGATAGCTACTAATGATCGCGGTATAAAATGTCATCCCGATGGATTGCCAAACCCCTGCCCATGAAAACACTTCACTAAAGCCTTCCAACGAAAACGCTGTTAATCCGAGTGGTGGAATGTATCCAAATGCGGAAAGCACCACTCCGAGTAATCCCGGAATGGTGGGTAACACACAAACGATGATAATCAGTAAGTAAAATACTCTTAACATTGAACTGGTTAGCTACCGTAACGTTTCAGCCATTCTTTCTCTAAGGCAGTTTGCCAGCTAGGGTGTGGCTCTGCGACAGATTTAAACTGCTGAGTGTTTTTCGCTGTTCCTTTTAAATATTGACTATTTAACACGGAAGGATCGCCCCAAATAGTAATGTCGCCCTTGCGAGACTGCGCTTCCGGACTTAACAAAAAGTTGATCGCGACTTTTGCTCCATCGGTTGCCGTTGCATTCCACGGAATGGCTAAAAAGTGAATATTAGAAAGCGCGCCGCTGCTTAAAGCATAGGCGGTGGTGGTGTCGGCCAAATTACCGTTTGCCTGCGCAGAGAATACCGCGTTCGGGTTGAACGTTATCGCAAGATCAATTTGACCATCATCTAATAGTTGAATGGTTTCCGCTGTTCCGGCTGGGAATTGTTTTCCTCCGCGCCATGCCACTTTATGGAATTCATCTAAGTAGTTCCACAAAGGTTTTGTGACGAGATCGAAGCTATCAGAAGAGACAGGCTTCTGTAATATTGGATCGTTGTTCGTTAATTCGATGAGTAGCGATTTAATGAAGCTGGTTCCATGAAACTCAGGCGGGCGAGGGTAGGTTAATCGGTTTGGAAACGCTTTCGCATAGCTGAGCATCTCTGAAAATGATTCAGGAGGATTGTTAAGGCTCATTTTGTCATGAATGAAGACCAGTTGCCCGACACCCCAAGGTGCCTCAAGGCCATCGGTAGGTACTGAGAAATCGACGGTCACAGGCAGAGATTTGTCCACATACTGCCAACTCGGTAGTGTGTCGACAAATGGGCCAAATAGAAGTTGGTTTTCTTTCATCGATTTAAAGTTCTCACCGTTGATCCAAACCATGTCGACACTGCCTCCAGTCTCTTTACCCGCTGCTTTTTCAGCAAGTAAACGAGCGGTTGTTTCTGCAATGTCAGTGACTTTTACGTGATGAAGCGTCACATTGTAACGCGATTTGAGCTCATTACCTGCCCACTGTATATAGCGGTTGATTTCTTGGCTCCCACCCCAAGCGTGAAAATAGACGGTTTGCCCATCTGCTTTTTGTTCTACTTGCTGCCAATTTTCGCTAAAGCTCGGTGCGGAAAATGTCGCCGCCACAATGCTGAGGATAGATAATATCTTTTTCATGCGTGATCCATTTTTCTTGATATTTTAATAACCTAAGCTGCATGTCTGCAGACTCATTATTTTACCTTGGATAGTAATCCATTCAGTTCAATTATAAAACGCGAGTTTTGTCAGTGAATTAAGGTGTTTAATGAGATGAGTTTCGATATTGAACAGACCGTGCTGTTGGGAAAATACTTTCAGAAAAGCGTTGAAAAGAATGTGGTGTAGTGAAATGCCCACTGTTTTGAGTAGAACGCACGAGTGGAAGAAAAAAATAGCAGCCTGATGGCTGCTAGGAATTGAATTGATTGAAATGGATGACTTTCTGCTATTTCCAATCGCTGTTTTTAAATGTCAGCGTGTGAGTCGCATTTTTTAGAGTCAGTGTCTGCTCAGTAAGTGTGATGTCACTCCAATCCGACAGTGTTTGAGCCACTGCTTTCTCGATATCCATCGCGTTTCCAATACACATCTTCATTGTCATGCCCATTTTTTCGATGCGTAGTTGATTGTTTTGAAGTTCACTTTGGCCAAAGAAGTTATTACAACCTGCGTTGCCATTCGCCATCATGTTTTCACCAATTTCTAAACGAGGGGCCTTATTACGGCCATCAAGAACAAGATCTTGACCGTCGATACTTGTGAGTTCCCAATTGTGGTGCTGGAGATCCTGAGCTGTAATCTGTTGTGCATTGTCACCATTGCTTGAACAAGCAGTCATCAAGACTGGAAGAGTCATTGCGGCCAGCAACGTTTTTAGACTAAGCTTCATAATAATCAACTCCAATATGTGAATAATTTATAGAACACGCCAAGTATTCCGTGGCGGTAGTATAGTTAATAAAACACTGTTTTTGTCAGGGAAACGTCATAGTTTGCGCAATGTCACATAATGGAACTGACTGATAATTAAAAATATTTGTCTCTTATAAATTCATTTATGTGATGAATTGGTTCTGGGGTCGAGAGTGGAGCAGTTAGAGTTTTTTGAAGTACCAAGCCCATGTGTAGGCGTATGTACGGTGGATGAAAAAGGCTACTGTAAAGGATGTATGCGTAATAGAGATGAGCGCTTCAATTGGTTAAAAATGTCCAACACCCATAAGCTGCATGTCATTAAGCTGTGTCGCCAAAGGTATCTTAGGAAACTTCGCGCAGGGAGAATTGACGTCTCCGATACTAGCGAAGATGAAAATCCGCAACAAGATCTGTTCTAATTGTAAAGAGAGCTATCAGTAAACCTGAATCGCTCTCAGCTCTATTTCCTGACTTCTGATTTTCTAGGTTACGGATTCGGTTTGCGGAAAACCTATTTCAAACCCCAACGATCACTGACCCAGCCACCTACACTCTCATCATAGTGGCTTCCGGAAAATCTGTGGTTACGCTCGACACTGTGCTCACTCTCAGGTTTTGCATCGATAAGCTGTTGGATATAGCTGGCCATTGGATCACCACTTCTAAGCCGCTCTCGTCGAGTTGCTACTTCTTTAATCAGCTGGAGACGGTATGAGTTGCTAGCACGTTTCATGTGGTGATCCTCGTTGTTGTGACACTAATATGAAAAGTTAGAACCAGATGCGGGTGTCGTCAACGTGGAAACGGTTTCTTTTTAGTCAATTTATCTGCATGTTGTTCGAATCACCACAAACTCTATAACGGATAAGGGAGATAACTTCCTAAAACAAAGGATATTTCACTGCGTGATTGCACATATTAGTGAAATAAAAAATTCACATAAGGTGAAGTAGAGAAGTGTAAAGTTGTGGTAGGTAGAGGTCATAGAATAAAGCCCTAGGGTTAACTAGGGCTTTCTAAGTTAGTTGTTTTCGCAATTTTGCTGAGTAACGAGCTCGTCAATTAAGAGCTGGCCGCGCGCATTGCGCATTTTAATGCGGTAACTTAGCCCAACTTGTAAATTGTTTTTTGTATCGTCTGCGGTGCAGTAGGTTTGAACGCTGCGCTTAAACACGTCAGCAACTGGTTTCGCGCCCTTCGCATCTTGGTTATAAACCATCATCAGTTCAATGGTTGAACCTTTGGCTGTCGCTTGCATGATGGAGAGTGGTCCAGACTCTAGCGGTAGCTTAGCAGAGATCAACCCAGCACGGCTGTCAGCGAGTAATGCTAAGTGCTTTTCTTTCTCGGCGGATGACGAACATCCCGCTAGAAGTGCAAATGTTGCTAGCAGAGCCGCTGACTGTAGGTATTTTTTCATTGTTAAAATACTTTCTTGAATGGTTTTACAATCACTTGCTTGTATACACCCGCTTCAACGTATGGGTCGGCATCCGCCCACTGTTGAGCTTGCGCGAGTGAGTCAAACTCTGCAATGACGGTTGAACCTGTAAATCCCGCTTCCCCAGGATTGTCAGAGTCAATGGCAGGCATAGGTCCAGCCGTTAATAAACGCCCTTCATCTTGTAGTGCCTGTAGACGCTCTAAGTGAGCAGGGCGTGCACCCATACGTTTTTCAAGTGAATTTTCAACATCCTGGGAGAAGATTACATACCACATGGCTAAATATCCTTATTCGGGGGACTTCAAACAATTTGACCGTTACTTTACCGCAACCTGCTGGATTTATATGTCAAATCGAGAATAAATTGTGAGTCGGCTCGTTAAACCGGCTGTATTGGACGGGGTCTCCCGTTGTTATCAATCGCAACGTAGTTGAAGGTCGCTTCACATACTTGGTAGCGGTCTTGAACGCCGTTCTCGGTAACAGGTTTTACCCACACTTCTAGATTGATCGACATCGAAGTACGGCCTATCTTGGTGCATTCACCATAACAGCAAACCACATCACCCACTCGGACTGGTTTCTTAAAGGCAATACTGGATACAGAAACCGTTACGATGCGTCCTGATGAGATTTCTTTTGCGAGAATACCACCCGCTAGGTCAAGCTGGGACATAATCCAGCCACCAAAAATATCACCATTTGCATTGGTATCTGCAGGCATGGCTAAAGTACGAAGTAACAGTTGGCCTCTAGGGGCGTTAATTTCTTGGCTCATTTGACATCCACAACAAACAAAACAGCGACCATTAGGGTCGCTGTGAATCCTCAAAAGAGGGAAAGTGTTCTGATTGTAGCAAACTTAATGGGTTACTCGCCAGACTCTGGTTTTCCGACGGTTTTAGGCATATTTTTGTAGACGTAAATACCCGTCAATATTGTAAAGCCAAAAGTAGCCGCTAATAGGCCAAATACCTTAAAGTTGACCCAAACGTCTAATGGGAGTTCGTAAGCAACATAGATGTTTAGGCCTGCACAGAATGAAAAGAAGGCTACCCATGCCCAGGTGACTTTTGCCCAAACTGCATCAGGAAGTTCTATCTCTTTACCTAGCATGCCTTTGATTGCTGATTTACCAATTGCGTGGCTGACCGCTAATCCGACAGCAAACACAATGTAGACGATAGTTACTTTCCACTTTATGAAGTTATCGTCGTGCAGGAAGATTGTCATACCACCAAAGACTGCAACCATTAAGAAAGTGATGAGCTGCATTTTTTCTACTTTCTTATACAAGAGGTAGGTCACGACGATTTGAATGGCGGTCGCGATGATGAGTGCTCCTGTTGCAACGTAGATGTCTTGCATCTTGTATAGAGCAAAGAAAACAATAAGAGGGATAAAGTCGATCAGTTGTTTCATTAAAATAATCTTTAGGTATTTATATTACCAACAGTCTAACTAAATCATAGTTGAAGACAAAGTGCTTCGTGACAATCTGATACAACTCAGTGAAAAATGCTGTCTCTTCAGTGTGGAAAGCACTTCCAAATAATACACTTTGAATTTCATAACTGAGACTCTTGCTAATAGTCGTAACTTACTGATTTCACGCAGTGCTGGAGCAAAAAAGTCCTCAAATGGTGAGTTTGGTATTTTCTGTTGATAATTATATCAAATCTGTATAACTCGATGATATATAGAGGTATTTTTTCATATTTTCACTATGAAATGTTGTTTGTCTTAGCTTAAATTGCCTTGTATTGCTGAACTAAGTGCTAACAATAAATAAAAAAGTTGGCGAAAATCATAAGCTTGGCATACACTTTCCAAGGTGAGGCTGATATGTCGTTGATTGGTCTAACTAAAATTTAGGTGTCGCCTAGAGGTGGCAATGTTTAACACAGCTTTGAGGAAAGTTTTATGGCGCTCACAAAGGCCGATTTGGCTGAGAACCTGTTTGAACAGCACGGATTCAGTAAGCGGGATGCCAAGGAAACGGTTGAGGCGTTTTTCGAAGAAATTCGTAAAGCTCTAGAAGGTGGAGAACAGGTAAAACTGTCTGGATTTGGTAACTTTGATCTTCGTGATAAAAACGAACGTCCAGGTAGAAACCCTAAGACAGGTGAAGACATTCCTATCAGTGCTCGCCGAGTAGTGACCTTCCGTCCTGGTCAAAAACTGAAAGCGCGTGTAGAGAACATTTCAGTAAATGATTAACGCTGGGTTGGTAAGCCAAGCACTTTTGCTGTTTGTTAAATCACACCGTTCTGGCTGATAGAAAACACCCAAGTTGGACTTGGGTGTTTCTGTATTTGACCTAACTTAGTCGTTAGTCTCTTTTCCAAAGAATATGGCAAAACTTATTCTCTGGATCACGGCTTACAAGTAATCGAGCGAAAACATCGTCTAAGACGTCATCTTCTTCGTTAACCAAACCAACGCGAACTTCTGCATAGATTTCCTTATCTACTTCGAACCCTACGTGGTCAGCCCAATCGTCTGCGGTTTCAACTAACTCAGCAGCACCACGCTCTTCAAATTGTGCGGTGAATATGATCACATCTGCCGCTTCCAGATTGTCTGGAGCCATCTCTAAAAAGATGTCATAGGCTGTGTCTATTGTATCGTCGTAAGAAATCAAATCAGACATAGTTACGCGCGGCTCATGTATTTACGTTCAGTCGTGTTGATTATAATGCGATCACCTGTCGCAATGTACTCAGGTACTTGTACAGTCAGGCCTGTCGCAAAACGTGCTGGCTTAGTACGTGCTGAAGCAGAAGCTCCTTTAATCGATGGGTCTGTTTCTTCGATCACAAGTTCTACAGAAGCAGGAAGCTCGATACCAACCGCGTTGCCGTTCACTAGGATTACATGCAAACCTTGAATCTCTTCTGTAATAAACAGAAGCTCGTCTTCGATTTCGTCTTTCTTAAAGGTGTACTGCGTGTAATCTTCGTTATCCATGAAGATGTACTCATCGCCATCTACGTAAGAAAACGCAGAAGCACGTTTATACATATCAACGGTTTCAACAACGTCGTCCGACTTGAAACGCTCGTCAACGCGAACACCCGTTCCTAGCTCAGTACAACGCAGTTTATAGATTTTTGCGCCACCGCGACCACCAGGAGTCGTCACTTCGATATCTTTAATTAGCAGTGTTTTACCGTTTGATTCAATAGCAAAACCTTTTTTCAGCTCACTTGCCTTAGGCATGAACGTTTTCCTTTGTTTGGTGTTGAATAAACGCATTATATACCCAGGCTTTAGCATAAAGGAATATCTTGATTAACGGACTTGGGTGAGAGAACATGGCGGGATTAGCGAATACCTGTTTTCTTGTTTAAATGATTCTTTCTACCATCGACCCTAAGCAACCATTTCAAACGCCATATCAGCCTGCGATCAACGACTTAGTTCGTTCACTTAAAGCCGGACTTGTGGATAATCTGCACAGCGTTTATCTGTACGGCAGTGTTGCTCGTAAAACGGCTACGCCGGGTCACTCTAACTTAGATGTCATCATCGTGACACAGCGTCCATACACAGAGACGAAAGCGGCGTTACTCAACTCAATTAAATGGCGTTTTCAGAAGGCTTATCCGTTTATTAAAGAGATCGCTTTTAAGTCTGTGTTAGTGAACGAAGTCGCAAGTTTAGACAGCATTTTTTCCTGGGGCTTTCAACTTCGCCATTGCTCCGTTTGTGTCTATGGTGATGATTTGGCACAGTGTTTTGGCGATTACGAACCGAGCTGGGAAATTGCAAAACATTGGAATATGGATGTCGAAGATTGGGTGGCTGTCTATCGAAACCGTATTGCCAGAGCGTCTAAAGATGAAGATCAGATAAAAGCGCAACAGATCATCGCTAAGAAGCTGTTGAGAGCCAGTTACTCATTGGTGATGTATCGAGACAAAAACTGGTTTGATGACCCAATCGAATGTGGGCAGCAATTTTTACGTTACTATCCGGAAAAACAAATTGAGATCGAACGCTTAGGTATCCTTCTTTCAGGGCGGTTAATTGCTAAACGTTCAGTTATCGGGATTTTAGATGGTTTTGGGGATTGGCTCGTCAAGCAGTATAAAAAAACAGAGTTTAGGATAGGGTAGACTTAGCCTGTTTTATCACGGACTGCTTATCCCTAAAACAGTCCGAGTTGAGGTTCGCTCAATGAAGTGAAGTCTAAGCCGATAAACGGCAAAATGGCTTCTGCAACGGGTTTTAACTGTTTATCAATATAGTGCTGGTAATCAATCGCACTCTTCAAATACTCTTTAGGCTCCGGCCCAGAGACGGTAATTAGGTACTCAATCCGACCTTTGTTTTGGTACTGAAGAGGTCGCCCTAACTGCATGTTTATCTCATCTGCCATGCGTGCAGCACGGACTTGTGGCGGTATGTTTTTCTGGTATTCATGCAGTTTGCGTCGCAGACGTTTTTGATAGACAAGCTCCGCATCAAATTCTCCGGCTAACGTTCGTTCAACAAAATCACGCACGTAGTCACTTGGGTCTTCATCATGAAACACCATGGAGTAGAGCGTAGATTGAAAACGTTGGGCCAACGGCGTCCAATCCGTACGTGCACTTTCTAGCCCTTTAAAGACAATCCGCTCATTGTTACCTTCACCAATCAATCCTGCGTATCGCTTTTTAGAACCGGTTTCCTGTCCACGAATGGTCGGCATTAAAAACTTGTGATAGTGTGTTTCGTACTCCAGTTCAAGAATTGAGGTCAAGTTGTATTCGTCTTTCAGATGTTGAGTCCACCACTCATTGATGTGCTCGACCAGTTCGTTTCCTACTTTGTCGGCGTCTTGTTGGCTGAATTGGCCGTTCAAAGAGACAAATGTCGAGTCGGTGTCACCGTATATCACCTGATAGCCTTTAGCTTCAATTAACCGCTTGGTTTGTTTCATGATTTCATGGCCTCGCATGGTAATACTGGATGCGAGACGCGTATCAAAAAAGCGACAGCCAGACGATCCTAGTACGCCATAGAATGAATTCATAATGATCTTGATCGCCTGAGAAAATGCTTTTTCATTGTTCTTTTTCGCGACGTCTCTTGCAGCCCAAAGATCTTCGATCATTTTCGGCAAAAAGTGTTTGGTACGATGGAACTGCCCACCGCGAAATCCCGGTACAGCTTGGTTTTCACCTTTGCCGATCTCAAGTTTTAACCCTTCGATGAGCCCCATAGGGTCAATGAGAAACGAACGAATGATGGAAGGGTAAAGGCTCTTAAAATCCAGAACCAATACAGAATCATAGAGGTTGGGGATAGAGTCCATGACATAGCCGCCAGGGCTAGCAATCCAGTTCTCAGAGTGAAGGTTTGGCGCAACGTAACCCGCTCTGTGTATTTGAGGTAAGTACAGATTGGTAAATGCTGCAACGGAGCCGCCGACTCGATCCAGTTCTACACCGGTTAATCTTGAACGCTCAATGGCAAATTCGAGCAGGTGAGTGTGCGCAAAGATCTTATTTACTAGGACGCAATCTTGCAGGTTATATTTGGCGAGTGATGGCTTGTCTTTCCTGAACATCTGGTTGATTTCATCCATACGATCATGAACGTTATGGATCTGTTTTCCTTCCCTTAATAACTCTTGAGACACTGATTCCAGTGACCAACTTCGGAAGTGATACGTCGCGGTTTTTAGCGTATCAATCCCATCCATCACTACTCGACCCGGAATCGAGATGAAAGCCTGTTGCGTCGTATTGGAAGTGCGAAAAAAACTGGCTTGATTGCCTCTGCCGATGTACAGCTTGATCTTATGCCATTCGGCACGCTTGTGCAGAAGCCTGAAGTCAAAGTCGATCACGTTCCAACCGATGATGACATCAGGATCAAACTGTTTGAACCAATTCACCATAGCGAGCAAAAGTTCTCGTTCATCTTTAACCCATTCAATCGGAGTGTCTGCGGGTTGCTCTTCTCCGATCATGATGACACGGCTGTCCATTGGGCTATCTAAACCAATCGAGTAAAGAATCCCTTTTTCTGAACACTCAATATCGAGTGAGACGACGTTAAGATTTGGCGTATAGCTGCCTTGTCGGCACTTAACATTGTGTACACGCTGGTATCCTGCACGCGGATGGAGTGTTCCAGTAAACTCAACGCTGCCTTGGATGAAACGCTCCATCAGATACCTGTCAGCTAAGCGAATATCATCTTCCAGAACAAGAATATCTTCCTGTTTTAGTCGTTGGCTCAATGTCTGTGATTGCTTGATGCTAGTACAGTAGCAGGCGGCGAGGGGCTTGGAATCAAAGTTTTGTAGCGGTAGTGCTTTCAGCTCTGCCGTGAATCCTAATTCGAGCGACAACTGCTGCGCATTGACTAGGTGCTCTTGAGGAATGAAGAACACGGGTTTCTCGCCATCAATAATCAGCTGTACAGGACCTTGCTCTGTTGCGAGCCATAGATCGATATTGGTGGTGCCAGAAACATCCCGCGCTTGACGAGTGAGGAGAAAGCCTTGGTAAATGGTCATCTTGATGCTACTAAATAAAAAAGCGAAACATCAACTTAATGTTTCGCTCCAATAGCTTAGCATAATGTGAGCTAGTAGTAGATATAGCCAGTGATTTTCGCGCTTACATCTTCTTCTTGCCAGTGCTGGTAGGTCACTTGGCTGCGAACGGCGAAGTTACGGCTAAACGACCAGTGCCAGCTGGTGGTCGCACTTGCGTTTTGGTCGGCATCGGTATTAAAAAGAGACAAATATTGTCCTTGAACGCCTAAACGGTGGTTATCTCCCAATTGATAGAGCATACCTGCTTCTACGCCCGCACCGGGAGCAGCATCGTAGTCGGTTAATTGCCCGCCGCTTACCTCTGCCGAGAATAAACCATAAATGTGCAACCCATCTGAGGCTCCCCAAGCTTTACCGAATCCCCCCTGGGCGAACGTACGTCCTGCTTTTTTGCCTTCGTCGGGTCTACGGTCATAGCCTAAACGTACGTTCCAAGCCAAGCTGTCAAATACGCGGCTGGACGGTGCAAGCGCCATGGAATCAATAAAGTAGAACCTATCAACTCGGCTTGTTCCGTTTTCATCAATACTGAGTTGAGTATCTAGCACGCTAATTTTTGCGCCTGGGATGAAGCCGTCCTGTGAGTCGAGCAAATCATGGTACGCTGGTCGCCATTCAAACGTCGCTTTATTGGTATACTGATCGCTGTATTGATAGCTGATACCGATACGCGATGATGCATGTCCTTTCTCTGGAGAAATAGTTGGCTGAGGAACTGGAGTAAACGGGGAATCCACTTTAATTCGGCTGCGTTGATACAAAATTTCTGTCAGGCGTTTAGCCGTAGGGTCACGCTCTAGACCAACGTCATACAACTCAAAATTTAACCATTCGTAGGCAAATTCAAGTATTGCAGCTCGCTCAGAGTCACTGAATTCTTCCGAAGAAGGGTAATGGCCTTGCTTTGCTTGTTTTGCCGCCTCAAATAAACGCAAATCAATCTCTTCACTTTGATGAAGCAAGCGAGTACCGAACGCTTCGCGGTACTTGGGCTCGGCGAGTAAACCGTTGTTTGCAAGCGTCTTGACCGTATCTGACGGTATTGCCTGAAGTGGGAAATCTTCAATTAAAGACAAATCGTCTCTCGCGAGTTCTAGTAAAGCGAGTAGCTGATATGAGCAGTTTTCATCGAGGAAGTAGTAATCAAACTCTGCACGCTGCATTTCCCACAGGTGGAGCAGAACGCGATTGACCTCTTCTTCGGTCAAATTGAGTTTGTACTCCCAAATGTCACGAGATTCGATGTCGTTGTATTCACGAACTTTGCGGTAATACGGCATCACAGTAAAGCGGCCTGGGTAGCTACCCACTAAGCCTTTAAAAGCGTACAACGCGGCGTTGTCTTGGGTCTCGGGCTCCGCTGCAAAGTTAATTGCGAACGCCACTAATTCCTTATGACGGGTTTGATCTTTTGCATCGACACGCAGCAGCGTATGACCAAACATCGATGATGGGTTATTCATGAACGCCGTTGGGAAGACCAATGTCATACCCTCTGGGTCGATCACATCTCGCCACGTTTCCATCTCTTCACAATGTAATGTTGCTTCGCGACCTAGTTTTGACTCTAGCCACGTGAAACGAGCGGGGTAGTGGCAACGCGCTTCATTTGCGGTTTGTGGGTCACTGTTGTACAGGGCGGCGATCGTGGCATCCAGCTCCGCCTGTGGTGACAACTTTCCATCGGGTGAGATGAAAAATTCGCCTTTATCGACACTGCTTTCATAACCTGAAAACGTGTTCGGCAGGTAGTGTCCCAATTTTAGCCAATATGAATCGCTTGCAAGTTGCTCAACATTAAAACTCGGTTGAGCCAGAACCGACGTAGTTGCAAATGCACCTAGGCTGATGAGGAGAGATTTACAAAGGAGAGATTGCTTCATGAAATACTGCTGTTTAATTCGTGACAATAGCTAAGCACTCTACTGAGTATTCAGATCTAAAATGCTTAGCTAATGTGTGTTACTACGGAAACAATAAAAAGGTGCTCCTGTGAGCACCTTTTTGAAACGATATGAGCAAACTTAGATTGCGTATGCTGCTAGTGTGTCGTTGCTTGCAACTAGAGTATTCAGGTTAGCGAATACTTCTTGAGAAGTAACGTTTTCAGATTTGAACACTTCTGCAAAGTTTTGTTGCGCAAGCTCGTTGAATGCAGATTTGTCTGCTTCGCTGATGCCCCAAACTTCAGAAAGAGTCGCTAGAGTCTCGCCTTCGCCTTTAGCGATATCGCGAGCTAGGTTATCCATGTTGCCGTCGATAAATAGAGCTAGCTTTTGAGCTGAGTTGATAGTGCCTGAACCGTCACAACCTAGAGTACCGAAAGTGATACCGAAAGTTTGGTTACCAGAAGTACCGTTAGTGGTCGCACCTAGTACTTTGAATACTTTGCCTGACTTGCCGTCAAATACCATAGTACCCAGACCACAACCGATGTCAGAATCAGCCATTGCAACATTTGAAAGAGGTAGAGTTGTAGCCAGAGCTGCCACTGCTAGTAGCTTTTTCATAACAAATCCTTATTTAATTATATATTTGCCAACAATGAGTTAGCGTTACAAGTGGAATCAATACTATTCACACCTTTTTACAAATAGATGAATTCCATTTGAATTTCAAATTATGCCTGACGTTTCACATTTTACCATTCCAAATGTGAGACTTGAGATGCAATTTTATGAAACCAAGCTGATAAGGATAATATTAGTGGTGCGATAGGCAGATATAAAAATAAGTACTTGCCAAAGTTTGAGTTTGGGCACATATTCAGGGGAAGCAATTTTCTATATTTGCGTTAAACTAGGCAACCATCTTGTTGCTTACAGTAAAGCGTAGCGACAAAGCTGAACATTAAGTGTGGAGATACAAGCTTGATAAGTGTTTTCCTTGTAGATGATCACGAGCTGGTTCGCACAGGGATACGACGTATTATTGAAGACGTCCGTGGAATGAACGTAGCAGGGGAAGCTGAAAGCGGTGAAGATGCAGTAAAATGGTGTCGTAGTAATCATGCCGACGTCATTTTGATGGATATGAACATGCCAGGTATTGGTGGTTTAGAAGCCACTAAGAAAATCCTGCGGTTTAATCCTGATGTTAAAATCATCGTTTTGACTGTTCATACGGAAAATCCGTTTCCAACTAAAGTGATGCAGGCCGGCGCTGCCGGATACCTGACAAAAGGTGCAGGGCCAGATGAAATGGTCAATGCAATTCGAGTGGTGAATAGTGGCCAACGCTATATTTCACCAGAAATCGCTCAACAGATGGCCTTGAGCCAATTCTCTTCAGCATCGGAAAATCCATTTGCCGATCTCTCTGAACGAGAGTTGCAAATAATGATGATGATTACCAAAGGGCAAAAAGTGACAGATATTTCTGAGCAACTTAACTTGAGTCCTAAAACGGTCAACAGTTATCGTTATCGCCTGTTCAATAAGTTAAACATCAGTGGTGATGTTGAGCTTACCCATCTTGCTATCCGTCATGGGATGTTAGATACCGAGACGTTGTAGTGACCTCTTTGTTTGACTCGGTTTCTTTCTTAAAAACAGTAACTAATCAGCCCGGTGTTTATCGAATGTATAACACTGAGGCTGTTGTTATTTACGTTGGTAAAGCGAAAGACCTTAAAAAGCGCCTTTCTAGCTATTTTCGAAAGAAAGTGGATAGCGAGAAAACGCGTGCGCTCGTGAGTAATATCGCCAAAATTGACGTGACAGTGACTCATACTGAGACTGAAGCGCTGATTCTAGAACATAACTACATTAAGCAATATCTGCCAAAGTACAATGTTCTACTACGCGATGATAAATCCTATCCGTACATCTTCGTTAGCGGTCATAAACACCCTAGACTTTCCATGCACCGCGGAGCAAAAAAGAAGAAAGGGGAGTATTTTGGTCCTTACCCTGATTCTGGCGCGGTGCGCGAGACACTGCATCTCATCCAAAAAATTTTTCCAGTTCGTCAATGTGAAGATACTGTCTACAGTAATCGTACCCGCCCTTGTTTGATGTACCAGATTGGTCGCTGCGCTGCACCTTGTGTCAGTAGTATCATTTCGGATGACGATTATGCAGAGCTGGTGGATTTAGTTCGGTTGTTTCTTCAGGGCAAAGATCAACAAGTTCTGACAACACTGGTTGAAAAAATGGAACAAGCGAGTAAAGCACTAAAGTTTGAAGATGCGGCTAAGTTCCGCGATCAGATCCAGGCAATCAGGCGGGTTCAAGAGCAGCAGTTTGTTTCTGAAGACTCGATGGACGATATGGACGTATTGGGCTTTGCTCAGGAAAGTGGTATCGCCTGTATCCACATATTGATGATTCGCCAGGGTAAGGTACTGGGGAGCCGCAGTCACTTCCCTAAAATACCAAATGATACGACGCAGCAAGAAGTGTTCTATAGTTTTCTTAGCCAGTATTATTTAAGTCACAACGAAGCACGAACGATTCCAACGCGTATCATTCTTAATGATGGGCTAATTGACGATCCACAACCATTATTGGAGGCACTGACGGCTATTGCGGGACGCAAGGTCAAATTTCACGTGAACCCAACAGGTACTCGTGGGCGTTACTTAAAACTATCAAATACCAATGCGCTGACGGCAATTACAACTAAAATCAATCATAAGATGACCATTTCTCAACGCTTTAAAGAGCTACGAGAAGTATTGGCAATGGACAATATTGCCCGTATGGAGTGCTTTGATATCTCTCATACTATGGGTGAAAGTACCATTGCTTCTTGTGTAGTGTTTAACAATGAAGGGCCGCTAAAACAAGAGTATCGCCGTTATAACATCTCTGGGATTACGGGTGGTGATGATTATGCGGCAATGGGGCAGGCATTAGAAAGGCGTTACTCTAAGCAGCTTGATATCGATAAGATTCCCGACATTGTGTTTATTGATGGTGGTAAAGGGCAACTTAACCGAGCATATGAGATTATTTCCCAATATTGGGGGGACTGGCCGAAAAAGCCGCGCTTGATTGGTATCGCAAAAGGGGTAACGCGTAAACCGGGTTTGGAAACTTTGATTACCACAGAGGGTGACGAGTTTAACTTGCCAAGTGATGCGCCTGCACTTCACCTAATGCAACATATTCGAGACGAGAGCCACAACCACGCGATCGCCGGCCATAGAGCTAAACGTGGTAAAACACGTAGAACCAGTGCTTTGGAAGGGATCGAAGGCGTCGGGCCTAAACGACGTCAGGCGCTTTTGAAATTTATGGGCGGGTTGCAAGAGCTTAAGCGCGCGAGTGTAGAAGAAATCGCCAAAGTGCCGGGTATCAGTCATTCTTTAGCAGAAAACATTTATCAAGCATTGAAACAATAGAAAAAATCCCGCACCATAAGAGACTGTTTTCAAGCAGTAAACAGCGCACCACGATAAGAGCTACTAATAAATATGCGTTTAAACATCCCTAATATTCTATCTTTAATGCGACTTTTTCTTATTCCAGTATTTGTCGTAGCGTTTTATCTCCCATACAGCTGGGCACCTTTTGCCGCTGCAATGGTTTTCTGGGTGGCAGGCTTTACTGACTGGCTAGATGGTATGCTCGCTCGAAAATTAGGGCAAACGTCTCGTTTCGGCGCATTTATCGATCCAGTTGCAGATAAAGTACTCGTTGCTACCGCTCTGATTTTGATAACAGAACATTTCCATAATATTTGGATAACTATACCGGCTGTGACGATGATTGCTCGTGAAATTATTATTTCAGCGCTTCGAGAGTGGATGGCAGAGATAGGTAAAAGGGCTAGTGTTGCTGTTTCGTGGGTTGGGAAAGTCAAAACATTAACGCAGATGTTTGCGCTTTGGGTATTGATTTGGCGTTATGACGATTGGATGGTTTGGGTTGGTTACGCAGCACTTTATATTGCAACGTTCCTAACATACTGGTCGATGGCGCAATATCTGATGGCAGCGAAAGACGATTTGTTAGACGAAAAACATCACTGAAGAATTTAGAAAGCGGGCGAGAGCCCGTTTTTTGTACCTACTTTTTTTTCTGTTTTTTTGTATCAACTGTGTGGTATTACTCCCAAGAAAGTTGTCCAAATTTTAGTAAATATCGATATTAAATTGACCAATTCAGAGCCTTCTGAACGATATTTAGACAAACGATTCAAAAATTTAAAAATAGTGTTGACTCAAAGAGATGAATCCGTAGAATGCATCCCGTACCCAAGAGGAAGCGAGTTAAGTTGACTTCTTGAGTGTATAAGGCGCGTTGGCAGAGTGGCTATGCAGCGGATTGCAAATCCGTGGACCTCGGTTCGACTCCGGGACGCGCCTCCATTTGCGACACTAGCTCAGTTGGTAGAGCGCAACCTTGCCAAGGTTGAGGTCACGAGTTCGAACCTCGTGTGTCGCTCCAAATTTTTGGATAGCGATTTCATTCGATATCTTAGATGGTGTTTTACTTACTTCAGTAAAGGCCTCACAAATTTAGATTTGTGTGCCCTGGTGGTGGAATTGGTAGACACAAGGGATTTAAAATCCCTCGGCGTTCGCGCTGTGCCGGTTCAAGTCCGGCCCGGGGCACCATCTAACTCAAACATATGCGACACTAGCTCAGTTGGTAGAGCGCAACCTTGCCAAGGTTGAGGTCACGAGTTCGAACCTCGTGTGTCGCTCCAAATAAGAAATCCCAGTAGAAATACTGGGATTTTTTGTATCTGCACGACTAAATTTATCTTGGTCTTATGCCAATCATAGCTATTTACTACGATTGGTATTAAATCAGTTACTGTTTTTTAAGCGGTAAATCTTACCGCTGTCGGTACTAAAGATGATCTCGCCACTAGGTAACGTCTCGATATCTCTAATCCGCTCTCTAAGCGATTCCAGAATACGCTCTTCTTTCACCACGTTGTTGTACTTATCCAAACTCAGAACATTGATGTGGGTGAGTTTTAACGCGCCTGCTAATAGCTTGCCATTGAGGGAAGGGTAGTACTGACCACGATACAGCACCAATGATCCAGGTGCGATTGACGGGATGTATACCTTGCGTGGTGACACTATTTCTTCTTTTTCTTGTGCTTCGCCAACGGCGACAGGCCCCCAGTATTCTTTGCCATGTGAAGTAACGGGCCAACCGTAGTTTGCTCCTTTAGTGATTAGGTTCACTTCGTCCCCACCTCGTGGGCCATGCTCAATGGACCACAGCGATTTGGTCGGCGGATCATAATACAGCCCCTGCGGATTACGATGTCCGTAACTCCAGATTTGTGGTTGTATCTTTGCATTGCCGATAAATGGATTATCGTCAGGAATCGAACCGTCTGGGTTTACGCGGAGAATACTCCCAGCATGTGTCGATCTGTCTTGACCGTTCTGTCGTACACCTCGATCACCAATCGAAAAATAAACAAACTTATCATCAAAGGTGATACGACTACCGAAGTGACGACCCGTATCGGAACCCGAATAGGTGACTAGCAAATCATCCCAGTCACGCAGTGTATTGCCGTTATAAACAGCTGAAGCCAATGTGGTTTCCATTGCTCCATCAACACGTTGAGAGTAAGTAAAATAAAAGCGGTTACTTTCAAAAGGTGAGCGCGCGACATCGAGCAGACCACCTTGCCCAGATGCTGTTACACGCTCTACCTCAACTAAGGGTTTCAGCTCTCTAGTCTTAAGATTTAAAAGCTTAACCTGACCGCTACGCTCTGTAAGCATGACGTTTTCGTTGTCAATTACGCTTAATCCCCAAGGGATATTCAGTCCAGATATTACTTCTTCTGCCGTCCAGTTTGCCGCGAGGCCTTGTATTGGAAGTAATAGTGGTATTGGGAGTAATAAAGCTATGACCATTGTCCTTCGTGTAAACAACATTGCTTTTCCTTAGCTGAAAATTGTCTGTCTAAATATCTTAGCATTGAGATTGATAAATCGAGCTAAGAAATTATTTTCATAAACCGCTTGTAATGATCGATAAATAAACTATTATGACGAAGTGTCAAAAATGACGAGTCGTCATAAAGTGAATTTATAACGCCTCTGATATTCGTGTTACAATCGGTACGTGTAAGGAGCTTCAAAGAGACGGATTAATCATGTTTGGCTTTAGCTGTAGTAAAAATGACAAGAAAGATAGTGGCGGCTGTGGCGTGGGTTTAACCAAAAAGCAGCAAGCGATAGCGGATCGGGAAGTTGAACTGACGCTGTTGGCGAAGTCTATCGTAAGGGAACAAGGGTGGAGCAACTTAACAATGGATAAGTTGACCGCTGCGAGTGCCTATTCGAAAGGGACTATCTACAATCATTTTTCGAGCAAAGAGGACGCTATCCTCGCATTGTGTATTCACTCGTTAAAACGAGAAAGTGCACTGTTTGCCAGAGCAGCGGCATTTGAAGGTTCGACAAGAGAACGAATCATCGCGATGCACGTTAGCTTTAGTGTTTATGCGCGGATGGAGCCGGTGTTGTCGACCTGCCCAATCATGGCCAAGAGCCCTTGGGTACTAGAAAAGGCGTCACCTGAACGTGTGAATGAACTGAATAAGCTCGAAGAGCAGATTATAGACCATGCTGATTTTTTGGTTACCGATGCGGTGAAAGAAGGGGATTTGAAATTCTCACCCGGTATCAGCTCTGATGCGATCGTGTTTGCTAACTGGTCTATCGCTTTTGGTTCGAATGCGCTTGCGCAAAATGCGTCAAATAGCCGTTGTATTAACCGTATACAAGATCCTTATTCATTGTTGAATAACGCGAATATGTTGCTTGATGGTCTGAACTGGAAACCGCTCTCATCTGAGTGGGATTACCGTAAGACCTGGCGCCGTGTTGAACAAGAGCTATTCCACGAAGAATTGGAGTACCTCGAGTCGGTCGGCAGATAGCATCGCAGTTTAAAAAGCCCAAATTGGGCTTTTTAAATCTCCTTTGGTGACGAATCGTCAATTTTTGATAAAAGCAATTCGTATGGACACCTGTGTCCGAAATTTTGCTTAATGACCAGCATTTGCTGGTTTTTATATCACTTACTTTGACGAAACGTCACAAAATGGAGAGTGTGATGACAACGAACAACTCAACCCCAGACGCGGCAACCAGTTGGCTTACGTTGCCGACGCGATTTAGTTGGTGGGTGTTATTGGCAACGATGCTCATGCTTATCGTCGCTTCGATAGGCGCAAAAAACCTCTACTTCAGAGGTGACTACAGTATCTTTTTTGAGGATGACAATGTTCAATTGCGTGCCTTTGACGAGATACAAACGACGTTTGCTAAGTCTGACAACCTCGCCATCGTAATCGCACCAGAAAGCGGTACGGTCTTCGAACCTGAAACGCTTACGTTGCTACAGAAAATTACTCAAGATGCGTGGCAAATTCCTTTTTCTAACCGCGTTGATTCGTTGGCTAACTATCAGCATACCGAAGCGTATCAAGATGACCTGATCGTGGAAGATTTGTTGCTAGAAGATTACCCACTCACGTCAGAGCGGATTGAGAAAATTAAGCAAATTGCTTTGTCAGAGCCAGTGGTTAAAGACTCTCTGGTTTCACGTAACGGCGATGTGGCAGTGATCAACATTACACTGCAACTGCCACAGTTGGACGAGACGGCGGAAATACTGGAGGTCAGCCACAGTTCTGATCAACTGATCGCCAAGTACCAGCAACTGTATCCAAATGTAGAGTTCCATGAAGCGGGTATCGTTGCGCTCAACTACGCGTTTATGGAGTCCGCGCAGGAAGACAGTATGACGCTGGTTCCGACCATGTTGTTGGTTGTTCTGATATTCCTCACCATTATGCTGCGTTCATTTTTGAGTGTTGTGGCGACGTTGGTCGTGATCATTATGTCGGTACTCGCGACGTTTGGTATTTCCGGCTGGGTCGGTATATTCCTTAGTACGTCTACGGTCAACATTCCTACGTTGGTGATGACGCTTGCTGTCGCAGACTGTGTCCACGTGATCTCGACGATGCGCCAGTACATGAAGAAAGGGCACAGCAAACGATATGCGATCGATCAGAGCATCAGTATCAACTTTGTTCCGATCATGATCACCTCGATCACTACCGCGATCGGCTTCCTGATGATGAATATGTCCGATTCTCCGATCTTACGTGACTTCGGTAACTTGGCGGCACTCGGCGTTATGATCGCCTGCTTGCTTTCTGTTTCTATGCTTCCTGCGATGCTCAAGCTGCTACCAATTCGCGTCAAGCCTCAACCTGAAGGTGAGCAAGCACCGTCTGATGTGATGGATAAACTGGGCGATTTGGTGGTTAAGTATCGTCAATGGCTGCTACCAAGTTCGGTATTCGTGATCGCGGCAACCGCTGCTTTGATTCCATTGAATAAAGTGAACGACGAATCGGTGAAGTACTTTGATACCAGTAGCGAGTTCCGCCAGGCCGCAGACTTTATGGAAGAGCATATTAGTGGCATGACGAACATCAGCATTGCAGTGAAAACCAACGAGTCACAAGGTATCGCCGACCCTGAGTTTTTGAAAACCATCGGCGATTTCACCGATTGGCTGCGCAATCAACCGGAAACAGACCACGTTGCTTCTCTATCGGATGTGTATAAGCGCCTCAACAAAAACATGCACGCCGATGATAAGAGTTACTACAAGCTGCCACAGGATCGAGAGCTGGCCGCGCAATACTTGCTGTTGTACGAGATGTCTCTGCCGTACGGTTTGGATTTGAATAACCAGGTCAACGTCGACAAATCGTCAATCAAGATGGTTCTGACGACAGACAACCTAGGCAGTGTTGAGCTGGTGGATTTAGAAAACAGAATCTACAACTGGTTTGCGTCAACAGCGCCGCAATATGAGGTGGTTGCTTCAAGTCCATCGCTGATGTTTGCTCACATTGGTGAAACCAATATGGCAAGTATGCTTTCAACCTTGCCGATCACATTGATCCTAATCTCTGCCTTGATGGTATTTGCGTTGCGTTCATTCCGATTGGGCGTGATCAGCATCGTACCTAACATTGCACCTGCGGTTATCGGCTTTGGTGTTTGGGCTCTGGTTTCAGGTGAAATCAACCTTGGTCTGTCGGTCGTGGTGACTTTGACCTTGGGTATTGTTGTCGACGACGCGGTGCACTTCCTTTCGAAATATCAACGTGCGCGAAAAATGGGCCAGTCAGCAGAAGAGGCGGTGCGTTATGCGTTTCATACCGTGGGTAGAGCGTTATGGATAACGACAGTTGTACTTGTCTCAGGATTTCTTGTTTTGGCGATGTCTAGCTTCAGATTGAATGCAGATATGGGACAGCTCAGCGCAATGGTGATCTTCTTGGCATTGGTGGTTGATTTCGTCTTCTTGCCAACGTTACTGATGAAATTTGATACCGCGAGTTACACAGAATCCGAAAAGGATGAACTTGCTCCTGCTCACACGATGACTCCACAAATTCAAAATTAAGGGACGAATGATGAAAACACTATCAATGATTAAAGCAATCTCTGTATCGGCGTTGGTTCTTTGCTCATCGCAAACATTCGCGACACCGGAACGCGGCTTAGAGATCGCTACAGAACGTAAAGCCCGTGACGAAGGTTGGGGAGACTCAATGGCAACGATGCAGATGGTCCTCAAGAATGCACAAGGTGAAAGTAGTACCCGAGAGATGCGTTTGAACTCACTTGAAGTGAGTGACGGTGGAGATAAAGGACTGACGATCTTTGATGAGCCAAGGGATGTTAAAGGTACGGCTTTCCTTAATCATTCACATGTCACCCAAGCTGATGACCAATGGCTCTATTTGCCGGCGTTAAAACGCGTAAAACGCATCTCCTCGCGGAATAAGTCAGGCCCATTTATGGGCAGTGAATTTGCTTATGAAGACTTGAGTTCGTTTGAGCTTGAAAAGTACCGCTTTAACTACCTTGGTGATGAAGCGTTGGATGGCTTAGCGACCTATTTAGTGGAGCAAGTGCCGACGGACAAAAACTCAGGTTATACCAAGCAACTGGTTTGGCTTGATAAGCAGCATTATCGACCGCTGAAAGTGGAGTTTTACGACCGTAAAGAAGCATTGCTGAAAACACTGACTTTTACCGATTACAAACAGTATCTAGATAAATACTGGCGCGCGCATACGATGAGTATGGTCAATCATCAATCGGGTAAGAGTACGCTTCTCACGACCAGTGAACTCCGCTTTCAAACGGGGTTGGATGAGAAAGACTTCCAGAAAAATACCCTTAAGCGTGTTAAGTAAGGAGTCCCATGAAACAAGTAATGAGTGTTGTTGCCCGACTAACAGGCAGCGCTGCACTGACTTTGGTAGCGCTACAGTGTCACGGTGTTGAGCTGTCTGGACAGGTAAATTTAGAACACCGTCAGTTTTTTTCTGACGGTTTACAAGGTCAGGATAAAGCGCAAAGTTCGCTGGTGCTACAACCCGAACTATTTTGGGAAATTGGCGAGCAGTCGCAGTTTACTTTCACGCCGTTTTATCGCCTTGACAGTATGGATGATGAGCGCAGCCACGGTGATATTCGTGAAGCCTTATTCTTAACCTATTGGGATGACTATGAGTTACGAGCTGGGATTGGCAAAGTATTCTGGGGCGTCACAGAATCAGCACACTTGGTTGATGTGGTGAACCAAACTGATGCGATTGAAGCGGTGGATGGTGAAGATAAGCTGGGTCAGCCGATGCTTCATTTCACTTCCATTAAAGAGTGGGGCACGGTCGACGCGATGTTGCTTCCATACTTTCGTGAACGTACGTTTGCGGGAAGTGATGGTCGATTGAGGCCTGTTGTCCCTGTGTCACAGAATGCTCTTTACGAGTCATCGCGGGAAAAGAAGCATTCAGATTTTGCGCTGCGCTATTCCAAGATGCTGGGTGATTGGGATTTAGGAGTGAGCTACTTCCGAGGGACAGATCGCGATCCTTATTATCGTTTTGAATCTAGCGAGCTGAAACCATATTACGCGCAATCGGAGCAGCTTGGGGTGGATGTTCAGGGTATTGTGGGCGATTGGCTGTGGAAGCTGGAAAGCATTTATCGCGACAGCCTACACCACCATACTGGTGTGGTGACTGGGTTTGAATACACGGTTGTCGGAGCATTGGGTAGCGTGTGGGATGTTGGGCTGATCGCCGAGTATCTCTACGATAGCCGTGGTAATAACGCGCAGACTATCGGTCAAAATGATCTGTTTCTTGGCACGCGCTTAGCACTTAATGATGCGGACAGCACAGAGATCTTGTTGGGCGTAACGCAAGATATGGATCACAGCGATGTGTACAACGCGAAGCTTGAAGCTTCTAGCCGCTTAACGAATCATCTGAGTTGGAGAATCGACGGCTGGTTGTTTGAAAATGGAACACCAGACGACTTGTTGTTTTTCGCAAGGAAAGATGATTTTATCGAAGTGTCTCTGGAGTATTACTTTTAACTAGCATGGTAAGTGGATCCCGATGCGGAGGGGATATCTCCTCCGCGTTGTTCGTGTTTATGATGTCAGGTTGTTAAAGCGCTTTAAGCATCCAGACGTCGCAGCCATTATGCTCAGTGCCTTCCATCGGTTTGTCTAAGTGCTCAAAACCGAGTTGTTCATAGAGCTTAATGGCTGATGTCATGTTCGTCAGGGTATCTAAATAGCACTCGCTAAACCCTTGCTCTTTGGCAAACGCTAAACATTGTTCACTCAGTTTCTTACCTAATCCCAAGCCGCGACTTTCTGGCAACAAAAACAGTTTCTTTAGCTCACACATTTGCTGAGAGTGATTAAACGGTGCGATCCCACAACCTCCCATCACCTTGCCATCGACGGTCGCGACAAAATACCCACTTTTCTCACTCAATGTGTAATGTTTACTCATGGCCTGGACTTCTGGGTCAGAGGGGCCAAAACCTTCTCCGATGGCGCCAAATTCTGCACCAACTGATTGAATAATTGCGCAAATCGCATCATCTTGAGACGGGGTAATAGGGGCGATGTTTATTTCCATTGATAGCACCTTGATTGCTGAGTCCGTGCTATTTACGTGGGTGTGAAATCGTCTTTTATCAATCGTTGGGACGAAATTTTATCCAAAGGGGTTAAATAACAGGATTTCAGTTTGGATTTGCACCTGTCATTCGTTACTATGTACAGCTATTTATAGACCAAAAATCCCTGTCGGGTATTAGCGGCTTTGCCAAGCGATACCCAGAATGGACACTACCACTTATGCCTATTACTTTGCAGGTGGGCATAGGTAGATGAGGAAACGATGCAACATCTAGAAGAGATCATTGCTAACGCGGGTGCAGCAATTGAAGCTGCAGATTCGCTAGTCGCACTTGATGAAGTGCGTGTTCAGTATCTAGGTAAAAAAGGCGAGCTTACTGCTCAGCTTCAAAGCCTAGGTAAACTACCACCAGAAGAACGCCGTGAAGCTGGTCAAGAGATCAACAAAGCGAAAGGCGTTGTTCAACAAGCTATCGCAGCTCGTAAAGACGCACTACAACGTGCTGAGCTAGAAGCGAAGCTAGCAGCAGAAACTATCGACGTGACTCTACCAGGTCGTCGTATCGAGAACGGTGGTCTACACCCTGTAACTCGTACAGTTGAGCGTATTGAACAGTTCTTTGGTGAGTTAGGCTTTAATACTGAGTCTGGTCCTGAAATTGAAGACGCATTCCACAACTTTGATGCTCTGAACATTGCAGAAGATCACCCGGCTCGTACTGACCACGACACCTTCTTCTTTAACCCAGATTTGATGTTGCGTACTCACACGTCTGGCGTACAGATCCGTACGATGGAAAACGGCAAACCACCGTTCCGCTTCATCGCTCCGGGCCGTGTATACCGTAATGACTACGACCAAACGCACACGCCAATGTTCCACCAAGTGGAAGGTATGTTGGTTGATGAGAACGTAAACTTTGCACAGCTGAAAGGCATTCTGCACGACTTCCTATGTAACTTCTTTGAAGAAGAAGTGGAAGTTCGTTTCCGTCCTTCATACTTCCCATTCACTGAGCCTTCAGCAGAAGTTGACGTGAAAGGTAAAAACGGCAAGTGGCTTGAAGTGCTAGGCTGTGGCATGGTTCACCCGAACGTTCTGCGCAGCGTAGGTATCGACCCTGAGAAGTACTCTGGTTTCGCATTCGGTATGGGTGTTGAGCGTTTGACTATGCTTCGTTACGGCGTAAACGACCTACGTGCGTTCTTCGAGAACGATCTTCGTTTCCTAAAACAGTTCAAGTAATCCAGGGGATTTATCACTATGAAATTCAGCGAATCTTGGCTTCGTGAGTGGGTAAACCCTGCGGTATCGACTGACGAACTTACACACCAAATCACAATGGCGGGTCTAGAAGTAGACGACGTTCTTCCTGTAGCTGGTTCTTTCACTGGCGTAAAAGTAGGTAAAGTGGTTGAGTGTGGTCAACACCCTGACGCAGACAAACTACGTGTAACTAAAGTAGATGTTGGCGCAGAAGAACTTCTAGACATCGTTTGTGGCGCATCTAACTGCCGCCTAGGTATCAAAGTTGCGGTTGCGACTGTTGGTGCTGTACTACCAGGCGATTTCAAAATCAAAAAAGCAAAACTACGTGGTCAACCTTCTCACGGCATGCTTTGTTCATTCACTGAGCTAGGTATCGACGTAGAATCTGATGGCATCATGGAACTGGCTGAAGACGCAGTAATCGGTACGGATTTCCGCGAATTCCTAGGCCTAAACGACGTAACGGTAGACGTAGACCTAACAGCAAACCGCGCTGACTGTTTCAGCATTCGTGGTCTTGCTCGTGAAGTAGGTGTACTAAACCGTGCAGACGTGACTGAGCCTGCGGTTAACCCAGTTGCTCCAGCGATTGATGACACAGTGTCTATCGAAGTTAAAGCGTCAGCGGCGTGTCCTCGTTACCTTGGTCGTATTGTTAAGAACGTAAACGTTCAAGCTGAAACACCATTATGGATGCAAGAAAAACTGCGCCGTTGTGGCATCCGCTCAATCGACCCAGTAGTAGACATCACTAACTACGTTCTGCTAGAGCAAGGCCAACCAATGCATGCATTTGATCTGGCTAAGATCGAAGGCGGCATCGTAGTACGTATGGCAGAGCAGGGCGAAAAACTGACTCTTCTAGACGGCACAGAAGCAGAGCTAAACGCCGACACACTAGTGGTTGCAGACCACGGTAAAGCGCTAGCAATCGCAGGTATCTTCGGTGGCGAAGAATCAGGCGTGACTTCTGAAACAAAAGATGTGCTACTAGAGTGTGCGTTCTTCGCACCTGACCACATCCGTGGCCGCGCTCGTAGCTACGGTCTGCATACTGATTCTTCAATGCGTTTTGAGCGTGGTGTGGACTTCGCACTGCAAACAAGCGCAATGGAGCGTGCAACTGAGCTTCTCGTTGAAATCTGTGGCGGTGAAGTGGCACCTGTTGTCGCGGTAGAATCTGAATCTGACCTACCAACAGCGAATACAGTGGCACTGCGTCGCACTAAGCTGGATAACCTACTTGGTCACCACATCCCAGATGCAGACGTTGTAGAAATTCTAGAGCGTCTTGGCCTGACGGTTGAAGCAACAGAATCTGGCTGGATCGCGACAGCTCCAACATGGCGTTTTGATATCGCGATTGAGCAAGACTTGATCGAAGAAGTGGGCCGTATCTACGGTTACGACAACATTCCTAACCAGCACCCGGTAGCTGCGCTTAAGATGCACAACCACGTAGAAGCGGACCTTCCTCTTAAACGTGTTCGTAACCTACTGGTTGACCGTGGTTACCAAGAAGCGATCACTTACAGCTTTGTTGAACCAGAGCAACAAAAACTGATCGTGCCAGACGTAGAACCATTGATTCTGCCATTCCCAATTTCTGCGGACATGTCAGCAATGCGCCTAGGTCTTATCCAAGGTCTGTTGAACACTGTGGTTCACAACCAAAAACGTCAGCAACCACGCGTTCGTCTATTCGAATACGGTCTACGTTTCATTCCTTGTGAATCAGCAGAAAACGGCATGCGCCAAGAGCCAATGCTGGCAGGCGTGATTGCAGGTACTCGTGGTGAAGAGCACTGGGATATCGAAACCAACACGGTTGATTTCTTTGACCTGAAAGGCGATCTAGAAGCGATCCTTGAGCTTTCTGCGAACGAAAAAGCATACTCGTTTGCAGCAGCGAAGCATCCAGCACTTCACCCAGGTCAATCTGCGGCAATCATCGTAGATGGCAAAGAAGTCGGTGTGATCGGTACGGTTCACCCAGAACTTGAGCGTAAGTTTGGTCTGAATGGCCGTACTATCGTATTCGAAATAGAATGGTCTGCGATCAACACTAAAGTGATCCCAGAAGCGGTAGCACTTTCTAAGTTCCCATCAAACCGTCGTGATATCGCGGTTGTTGTCGACGAAGCTGTCGCTTCTGGTGACATCGTTGCAGCATGTCTTGAGCAAGGTGGTGAGTTCCTGAAAGACGCGAAACTGTTCGACGTTTACGTAGGTAAAGGTGTTGAGGAAGGCAAGAAGAGCCTTGCGATTGCACTGACACTACAATCTGTTGAGCGTACGCTTGAAGATGCAGACATCGCGGGTGCGGTAGAAGCGATCGTTGCACACGTATCAGAGAAGTTTAACGCGACACTGCGTGACTAATTCAAACACATAGTGTTGTTATAAATACAAAGCCCTGCTAATCCAGCAGGGCTTTTTGTTGTTCTCAACATTGGTTTATCTTGATGTCGACGTGGTTAAACCGCAAATATGGGTTTTTGTCGCCATTTTTATACCATGAGATAGGCATAGCATTCTGCAAGGCTGCATTCCTTAACAGTGCTTTCTCTTGCCTTGTTATGACAGTATAGGTCAATAGGCTATCTAAAATTCTACGCAGCACACTCGGCGTTAACTCTCCATCTCGGAAGTAGCGTTTAATTTCGCCGATGACCACCTCTAGCGGCACGATAGGTTCAAGTTCAGCGTTTTTAAGTGAGTCGACTTTGTATGAGCGAGGTGCATTTTCTCGAGCGAGTTCCCAATCTGGTTTTCCATTTTTGGTCACATACCCTTCACGAAAGCAAAAATAGCTAAATAGGAAGCGATCGATTTGTTGCCAGCGTTCGGCTCGTACTTCAAGGTAAATATGTTCAAATTCTAGCTCGAGATCGGTCATGATTACTTCTTTTTAAAACCAAGCCGCGATGATAAAGGCTAACTGGCCGCGACAGCAAGTGAATCCAGTCCGTGATGTTTCTTAATAGAAAGCAATAATTGCACCAGTAGCAAGATCCCCGTCACTCCAAGGCCAATTCCAATACCGCCCCAGATCCCAGCAAGACCAAAAGCGTCCATTAGCAGCCATGACGCTGGTAGTCCAAAAGCCCAGTAACCGATCGCTGTCATGATGGTTGGAGCCACCACAATTCTCATTCCGCGAAGTAAGTTGATCGCCAACAGCTGCCAAGCATCGACAATAAACGACAAGGCCACCACCCAAAGAACCGCGGTCAGTAACGTAGTTAGTGCAGGATCTAAATTAAACATGTCGGCAATGAGTTCTGGCCACAGTATGAATCCGCCAGCTATGACAATACTCAAAACCGTCGTAATACCAAAACTGCGAATAGCTGTGCGTTTAATGCCATCATAATTTCCTGCGCCAAAATCTTGGCCAACTAGAATGGCCGCTGCTTGCGAGAACCCGAAATTGATGTTCCATGTAAAACTCAGGCACTGAAGTAGGATTTGGTGGAGCGCAAGTGCAGCGACGCTGATTGTCCCCGCCATCAATGTGCCACCATAGATTAGACCGTGCTCCAAAAGTGCGGCAAGCGCAATAGGAAAGCCCATCGCAAGCAGAGGGTTCATCAACTTCCATGAATATTCGTCAAGGTTGCGCCAAGGTGCAAAAGAGACATATTTAGGGCGTTTAAATACCCAGTATCCATAACCTAGCATGACGATAAGTGCCGCCAAGGAGGTGCCAGCACCAAGGCCTGAAAGCCCGAAGCCGAATTCAAACGCCAGCACGTAGCTGATAGGCACATTAAGGGTGACGGTCAATAATGACATCACCATGATCGATTTGGTATTTCCTAACGCACTAGTCAGCCCTCGTAATACGAGCAGAATTAATGAAGGAAACATCGCCCATTTTAAGGTGTCCACGTAATCCATTGCGGGCTCGATAAGTTCTGTTGGTTGCTTAGCGAACGTGATGAGTTCAGGGACAAACGAAAAACATAGGGTGAGCGTGACAGAGAGTAAAGCAGACAATAGCACGGCACCTTTAACCGCTAAACGTATCTGCTGGTTTCCGTGTTCTGGTCTCGCGATTCGCTGGCCGTAGGCGATAGCAATCAAATTTGCCACACAACCTACTGTGCTGCTTGCAATAATAAAGATGAACGAGAAGATGGAGGCACCTAAACCGCCCGCCGCGATTGCAGACACGCTGAGACGCGACATCATCCACACATCGGTGAGCACCAAAGCCATCGCGATGAGTTGTGAAATAATCAATGGTAATGCCAACGTTAATATTTTTTTCATTATTTGCCTCGTGATCGTTGTCACATTAAGGTAAGCAATTTGGTGCTGGTGTTCAAATAACATTTATGCCACTCTGGTATGAGTTGAAGTTATGTGAATTCGCTTATGTATCCTTATCAACATCTTCCTTATTCGCACAACGCATTTAAAGTGTTTGAATCTGTTGCACGCCTTATGAGCTTTACGAAAGCGTCTGAAGAACTGAACGTGACGCAAAGTGCGGTGAGCCGACAAATTAAACAGCTTGAGAATGATTTGAGCTCATCTTTAGTTATTCGAAAGCACCGTTCGATAGAGCTGAGTGAAAGGGGAAAAGAGTTATACGAAGTATTAAGAAAAAACTACTCGAATTTGGACGCCTTAATCGCCCAATGGCAAGCTCCGAGTAAAAGTCGTATCGTCATCAAAAGCGCATTAAGCTACGCGACACGAGTACTCATGCCCCAAGTCGTTTGGTTGAATGAAAAATACCCGGAACATGAAATCGTCATCATTCCATCGATCGACGAAGATCCCGTTCTTGAAGCGGAAGACTGCGATTTACTCATCATCAATACGCGACAAGGTGATAAATACGCAGGTAAGCGAGGTGTTACTTTTTTAAGACATGAATACATGGCCCCGGTTTATTCCGAACTCCTCTCTAACAAAGAAATCCAACTCGATGATTTACTTTCTCTACCACATTTACATGCCACCCTTGATCATCAAGATTGGAAAATATGGTTGAAAAACGCCAAGTTGCAAGGCGTTAAAAAGGGGAGGGACACGGTGTTTTACAGCTTGGATTTAGCACTGAGCGGGTGTTTATCTGGTCAAGGTGTCACAGTCACAGACTTGCTTTTGGTACTGCCTGAAATAAAGCGTCAGTTCTTGAAATGTCCTAAGAATATCTCGCTGCAGCACAGTGACTGGCAATATTACTGTTACCAAAAGAAACGCTCTCCAATTACTGACGAATTACTTAACTGGTTAGTCACGCAAACCCAATCCGATGAGAAAGAGCTGATCCGTATTTGCGATAAGTTTGATTGGAGCTATCAAGAGGTCACATTCACTGAACAACGCTGAATCAATTCACTTCAATGGCGGCAAAACTTATCTATCACGGGACTCTGAAAAGAGCAGATGATGCTAAAATTGATGTATTTCCAAAAAGTTAATATGAGTAAATTATTGATGATAAGAAAAAAACTAACAATGCTTGCACTGATGTTTATGACGTTGGTGATGGGAGGCTGTGCTACCTACAGTATTTCAGAACAAGAGATGACAAAATACTTGAATGACAACGCGAACTTAAATCAGACCGTTGGTATTGAGAACGTGATGTACGCGCAAGTGTCAGTCGATGATCTGGAAGTGAAAATTGGTCGAGCAGACAAAGATCGTGTTTCAGTGTTTGCCAATACGAGCGGTAAAGTGCAAATGTTGAATGATCGCAAGCGAGAGTTGGATATTGACCTCGAATTTAGTGCGATTCCTGAATATGACAAAGAGACGGGAGAAATTTTTCTGAAGTCGCTAAGACTAGAGCACTTTGATGAACGTAGTCAGTTGTTTACCCCTGAATTGAAGACGCTGTTAAAACCCGCGGTATCATTGATTGGCTACGCACTTTCTCAGCAGCCAGTCTACAAACTCGATAGCGCTCAAGTGAAATCGGTGCTTTTGAAATCAGCAAGCCCGAATTTAGTGGTAAAAGATAATAAATTAGTGATTGAGCTATTCGATTAATTCATTGAACACATGGAGACAGGGATGAAACTCTATATTGGTAACCAAAACTACTCGAGCTGGTCATTGCGCGCTTGGCTTATTTTTGAGCAGTACGGGTTAGACGTAGACATTATTAAGCTAAAGCTCTTCACAGAGGATTTTTACAACACGCTTAATCAAGTATCGCAAAACGAAAAAGTGCCGACGCTTGTCGATGAAGGGCTGGCGATATGGGATTCAATTGCGATTCTGGAATACGTGAACGAAACGTACTTAAACGGAAAAGCATGGCCCGAGTCGAAAGAGGAAAGAGCCATAGCAAGATCGATCTCTGCTGAAATGCATTCTGGCTTTTCCTGCTTACGCAATGAATTACCAATGAACTGCAGGGCCGCACGACACGTCGAATTCAGTGATGGTGCGGTAAAAGACATCGCACGAATCGATGCTATTTGGTCCAAACAGATGGAAGAGCATTCAGAAGGTTGGCTGTTTGGAGAGTGGTCTATTGCGGATGCAATGTATGCGCCTGTTGCACTGAGGTTCAAAACTTACGGTATAGAACTCT
Source organism: Vibrio japonicus (assembly GCF_024582835.1). NCBI lineage: Bacteria > Pseudomonadati > Pseudomonadota > Gammaproteobacteria > Vibrionales > Vibrionaceae > Vibrio > Vibrio japonicus. Next base: position 1,582,651 of record NZ_CP102096.1, on the reverse strand, counting down.
CTGACAAGGCAAAACAGTATCAGCAAAAGCAACTCAACAGCGCGGCTGTACAAAAATGGCTCGCGGAAGCAAGTTTAGAAACGGACATTGTCGATGAGGACGAGGCTGGTATTCCTGCTTAAGTTAAGTCGGTAGTAAATCAGCTCCTCTTTTATAAGAGGGGCTGAACTTGCATTTATCATTTATAGAGCAACAACCTGAGCTTTTGTGAGCCTAGAAATCATAGTTTCACGGCGAAGGTCGAGTATTTCATCGATCAACTTTTGTTTTGCGCTTAGCCCAAAGTGCTCGGCATAGTTATTAATTTTGACGATCTCGTCAGTTTGTAGGCGGTAAACTTCGCTTTTCAAACGTGTTTTTACTTCTCTTTTTATCAAACCTTGTTGCTGCAATAGCTGCACGATTCTTTCGTCTTTTGGATGAATTTTCTGTCCCATGTGAATGATATAGGTGTTAATCAAATGACTCGGTGAGACTACTTGTCGAGTATGACAACAACATGAATAACTTAAGTGTCAGGGAGAGATTTTCCAAAAGTGGGGAAGTGGTTAAGGATTAAGTAGGCTATAGGGCTAAAACCGCTGCAAAGGTTTTACCCCTTGTGCGCTAGGTTGGTCAACACAGTCATTAGTTTTCGGTGAGGTGGCATGCGTTGGTTTTTTGTTCTCTAAACACGCCAAGTTGTCCATTAGGTTGAGCAGCGCATCTTGTATTAATGGCTCACTCGCCACATGCCCTGACAAAGGAACAACTTTGAAGTTAAATTCTGGATTCGCTTGATACAACTGCCATCCTTGTTCTAGCGGGCAGACCATATCATATTGTCCTTGGATAATATGACATGGCACGTCCGTTAACGCGAATGGCCTCGACAATAGAGGCTGATCGATAAAACAGTCATGGATACAGTAGTGAAGTTGAATCCGTTTAGATTCATTAGCAGCAAGTTGTTCAAAGTCTGGAGACTCTGCCGTTGGTTGTGGTGTTAACGTAACCAATTGATTCTCCCATACGTCAAGTGCCTGTTTGAGCTTGAGTTTAAGCGGCTCATCTTGGCCATTTAAGTGACGATAAATGCTTTCAATCGGTGATGACTGCTCTTCACTAGTGAGTAAAGACATCAATGTAGCCCACTGGAAAGGAAACAGTTTTGCAGCGCCTGAATGACCATAGACCCAATCAATGTCTTGTTTACGGCCTAGAAAGACGCCTCTTAGCACCAGACCCGCGATTCGCTCTGCATGCTTCTGCGCATAGATAAGCCCCAAAGTTGCTCCCCAAGAGCCACCGAACAAAATCCATTTTTCGATCTTAAGATGCTGCCTGATCTGCTCCATATCCGCGACTAAATGCGCGCTAGTATTGTCCTTAATCGAACCATAGGGCTTGGAACGGCCACAACCACGCTGGTCAAACAGGATGATTCGGTAGTTGCTGGGATCAAACAGTCGGCGATGTGATGGTCGACAACCTGAACCTGGGCCACCATGCAGAAACAGCACGGGAATGCCATCTGGGTTTCCGCACTGCTCCACATAGATGTGATGACACTGCTCCCCCTGTGCCGCCTTCATCGGTAGCATAAAGCTTTGGTAAGGCTCAATCTCAGGATAGAGCTCTCTTTGCGCCTCAATAACCATCCTATCCTCGACGACTCACTTGTTTAGGTTCAAAGCTATAAATAGCGACCACAGAGACCACTAATGTTGCGAAAAATACAACACCAAAGGCTTGAACGTTCAGTTGTTGATAAAGGGCAAAGCGCAAGAGCTCAACGCAGTAGCTAAACGGATTGAAGTTGCAGATCCAAAATAGCCACAAACTCGCTTCTTTCATTTTCCATAATGGATAAAGGGCACTGGAAAGAAAGAACATCGGAAAGATGATGAAGTTCATCACCCCAGCAAAGTTCTCTAGCTGCTTAATCAAATTGGATAGCAGTAAGCCGAGCGCACCAAGAAAAAATGAGATTAAGAAGATTGCGGGAATAGCCGTGAGATAACCGAGTAAAGGGGTATCAACCCCCACCATCTGCACAATTAACAGAAAGATACACACCTGAACAAGTGATAATACCGCCGTAGAAACCAGTTTCGACAGCAGCAATAGCGGCCTCGGCAATGAACTCATCAACAACAACTTCATACTGCCCATTTCTCGATCGTAAACCATCGAAAGTGAACTTTGCATGCCATTGAAAAGCACAATCATGCAACACAATCCTGGGGTAATATATTGCTGATAAGTAATGTAGGTTCCATAAGGCTCCATGATCGAAACCCCGAGCGCAGCACGGAAGCCGGCTGCAAACACGAGCAACCACAATAATGGACGAATCAAAGCGCTCAGTAAACGACTTCTTTGCTGCACAAAACGCAGAAACTCACGTTTGATAACACCAATGAAACAGTAACGGTATTGTTGAAAACTCACATGATCTCCGCACTATCTGTAAGTATGTGGTAGAGCTGATAAACCTGTTCAGCCTTGTGTGTACAGCATAATTCCGCACAGATACCTTGAGCTTTGACCTCACCGCGGTTAAGCACTATCAGGTTATCCTGCTCACATACTTCGTCCATTAAATGCGTCGTCCAGACAACGCAAATCCCTCTGGCTTGAGCCAGTTTTCTGATATGACCGATGATTAACTGACGGCTTTCGTTATCTAAACCCACCGTCGGTTCATCAAGCAGTAAATACTTAGGTTGATGCATCAAAGCTCTGGCGATTTCGAGCCTTCTTCTATGCCCGCCATTAAGGGTTCGAACACGATCGCTTAAACGTTGTGACAGCTTTAAATCTGTCAGAATATCATCGATATTGGCGAGTGCTTGCTTGGCAGAAAGACCGTGTAGAGATGCGTGATAAAGTAGGTTCTGCTTAACGGTTAAGTCTAAATCTAGTGTGCTTTGTTGAAAAACCACGCCTAGCAGAGCGCGAACGGCTCGCGGTTGCTTAGTTAAGGAGAGATCGCCATAGGCGATGTCTCCTTGCTTGCTGACATAAAGTCCTGTCAGCAATGAAAACAGCGTGCTCTTGCCTGCTCCGTTTGGTCCGAGCAACACATTAACCCCTGAATTCAGCTGCAACGAAACCTGCTTCAAAACCGGCTGTCGGCCGTAGTCATAGCTTAGATCCGTTACCTTTAGGGTCATAGTGTATCCTTAATCGCCACGCCCCAAGGGTAGCGTCCTACTTTAACTGACTTAACGACCTTGTGTTTATTCGTATCAATCACAGAAACATCACCACTAACACCATTTGTCGTCAGTAATAAGCTCTGATCCTTATTGAAACCTAGTTGCCATACTCGGCGACCAACCAGCAGATACTCTTCAATGGTTAAGTCATCACGCTTAATCACAGCGACATGGTTCGCTGGGCCTAAAGCAACATAGGCATACTTACCATCGTCACTTAATTCAACGCCAACAGGTTGAACACGGTCTTTATGGATTCCATCAATTTCAAAGGTAAAGGTTTTAATGATCTTACGCGTTGCAACGTCAATCACCACCAGCTCGCCACCGATTTCAGAGCTCACCCATAAACGCTTACTGTCTTTAGAGAACATTGCCGATCTAGGACGCTCAGCGACTAGGGTGTTATCAAAATTCTCGTTCGTTTCCGCATCAATCCAATGGACCATGTTAGTGGTTTCTGATGTTACGATTACGATCTTGCCATCAGGACTAACCGCTAGACCTTCTGGCTCGACACCGACATCAATTTGGGTTTTCACTGAGCGGGTTTCAATATCAATAACCGTGAGCAGGGCATCATCTTCGTTGGCGGTATAGATGGTTTTGCCATCGGGATGAAGCGCGAGGGTTTCTGGGTCTTCACCGGAAGGAAGCTCACCAATAATCTGCTCGGTTTTGAGATCAAGAATTTGGATGGTATCTGAATCACTAGCACAGATATAAGCAAGGGTTTGATCGTGATTAAAGACGATTCCGCGTGGTCTTTGTCCTACCGGAATCTTTTTAATCACCTCCAGTGAACTCATATCAATCACTGAAATGTCGTCATCTTTTTCGTTGGTCACATAAGCCTGTTCAGAGGCATTAGATAGCGTAGGCGTTAATCCTACTAATGCACCAAATAGACAGCTGACGAAGAATGCAGGTTTCATAAAATCTCCTTTTTCGAAACGCAGTTTGTTTCCTCAACATCAAAACCTAATGTGTCGAGTTCTGTTTTTGGGTGTAACACCCCATTTTGTGGAGAAAGCGAGACTAAGCCATGGGGTTGCACCAGTGCCATTGGCATTCTCAACTGACCATTCCATGCTCGATAGCTGAGCTTTCTCCCTTTATAAGCTGCTAATGCAAAGTCATCCGACTTAATGAAGTTGGCGATCTGTTGTGAATCAGCACTTTTCTGCTCATGCACTGCCAGACCGATGCTACGCACCGCCAGGTAAGCACTAAAATCGAGCTCATTCATTCTTCGGTTAGCTTGTTGATAAAAACGCTTTTGAAGTTGAGCGGCGCCCCATTGTTCGATCACTGAATGCCATGACAACGCCTCTAATCCTGCCGACCCGACAACAGGTCGTGGTAAGTAAGTGTTGAAAGGCAGATACTCAGCAAAGTCTTTCGATTTATCAGCGACATAAACCACGTCATACTCTTTTAACGTCTGAGTAAACAGTGGCACTTCCTGCTGTGCACTACGGCGAAGATCCGAATTAAACGTCCATTGTTTTTCCTCGATCAGCTTTAAACCAAAACGTTTTGCCGAGCGTTGAAACGACTGACTTAACTCAGAATCTTCATCTCTTTCACCACTGACAACCAGCACTTGAGTAAGACGCTTATTCAGCAACCACTGAGCAATAGCGTCTGAGCGCATCGCGTTACTTGGTACGGTATGAAGTACTGAAGTTAAACACTGCTTGCTACGAAACCGATCAGATGATTCATTAACATTGAACAGCAATACTGGTTTATCTTGCGCCCACTGATCCGCTTTAATCAGTGTCTCTGCTGCAAGGTCGACCACAAAGAGTCGTGTACCCAGTTGATAGGAGTTATCTAGACTGGCCAAAATATCATCAGCCAGATCTGACTGCTCAAACGTCAGGTGGAAGCTTTGCTTAAGAAATTTTCCGGTACTGTTTGAATCAGCCAGGCCCGCCAAGGCACCTTGGTAGCCACTATCTTCGGCTTGCTCTATCACATTAGATAAAGCGGGGGGACGCTTAATATTTTGTTTTAAATAAGCGATATTAATTTCAATCGGCTCTACGTTTTTAGCGGATGAAATAGTGGAAATAAAACACAATAAAAGGACACACATAATCAAAGATATTTTATTTATATTTTCCATCCGATCTTCCTTACCGTTTTCGTTATCTAGCTTGCTAAACTTTGATTAGCTTATATCAAACTTATTGACGTTGAAAATCAGTCAAATTAATAAATAAAAACCAAAAAACTCATAATAATCATACGTATACATATAATTCTCAACATTCTTCCTACCGGACTACCTACTAAAGGATGAGAAAGAAAGGCTCCAAAGTGTAATTAGAATCGGTCTGCTTGGTCACTAATATTGAAATCAGAATAAATTGAAGTTAGTGAAAGGAGATTCTAGTGAAATTATTGAAACCAAGCCTACTTATTGCCCCGATATTATTGACAAGCTCTTTTAATTTGCACGCTCATGGGGCTGTAACACCTCAGTCAATTAACACCTCAGAGTTACCTCAATTAGGGGAAGAGTGGATTGAGGAGAATCCTTACCGTAAAGAAACCGGTGAAACCCTGAAAAGCATTATCGAATTAGGCGCTTCTGCCTATAACCAAAACTGCGCTCGCTGTCATGGCCTTGAAGGCATCTCAGGTGGTATCGCTCCAGACTTACGATTCCTAACCCCAGATTTTGATGGTGATGAGTGGTACGGTTATCGCGTACAAAACGGTGCGGTTCGTAATGGTGCTGTTTACATGCCAAAAATGACTGAGCACTTGTCTCAAGAAGCACTTTGGTCGATCAAAACATGGTTAGAGTCTATCAGTGAAGATATTTAAACATATTTGCCTTGCGGCATGTGTTATTGGTAGCACCGCCGCTTGCTATGCTCGTTCTTACGACGACATTATCGAAAGCGATTTTATCTCGGTAGCCATCTATCGTGATTACCCGCCTTTCTCATACCTTGTTGATGACGAACCTAAAGGTATAGATGTGGAAATCGCTCAGCAGATTGCCAAACAAATGGGGCTCGAACTCAAACTGAAGTGGATGACTGCTGATGAAAACGTCGAGGATGATTTAAGAAACAACTTGTGGAAAGGGCACTATCTGGAGCGCACAGTCGCCGACTTGATGCTTCGTGTTCCTTACGATAAGGCCTACACCCTGAGTCGCGATGATATTGGTGAATTGGTCCATGAACAGGTGCATATGTTCGCCCCTTACCATACCGAGTCTTGGCAGATCATCTATGACAGCAGCAAAATCGACTCCGTTTCTACTATGGCGGTCTTTCAATACCATTCTATCGGTGTTGAAGTTGATTCAATACCGCAATTTTATCTCTCCTCGGCTCTCGGCGGCCGGATGAGAGACAGTGCTCAACACTTCCCGACAACCGTCGAGGCGGTTGAAGCGATGCAAGCAGGTCAGGTTGATGCAGTAATGGGACTTCGTAGCCAAGTCTCATACTTGCAAGGCCAGCTTAATCGTGAGCAATACCAATTGGCGACCAATGCTTTTCCTATGATCGGTCAGCAGCAGTGGGAAATTGGGATGGCCGTCAAAAGCCAGTATCGCCAGCTTGGTTACGCGGTTGGTGACATTGTTCAGGAGATGATTGAGCAAGGCCAGATGCAATCAATATTCGACAAATACCATGCCATTTACCAAGCCTCAACATCCTACTAATCCCCCTATACGCCTACGACTAAGTGATGAAGTTAATCCCTACCGCAGGCGAATAGGCACAACGTTACGGACAACATACGCTGGTACAACTGAGTGTTACAAGCCGAGAGTTACAAGCGCAGAAACCAAGCGAGCTGACCAGATGTTCAGTAAGCAAAACTACACAAATTCACACTAGGTGATACCCCAAATGCAGCACCTTCGCCTACTGACTAACTCACAATCCATCGAGGGACAATGATGATAAAAGCGAATAAGAGCATGAAGCTGTCTTTTTCTCTAAGCATTAGTTGTTTAGCACTTGCACTGAGTAGTGCAGTGAATGCTAATGTAACAGACAAAGATATTACCGACGATCAGATGACGACCGATGATGTCGTCTCATACGGCCTGGGACTTAAAGGTCAAAGATACAGTCCTTTAACCAAAATCAATGCCGATACCGTTGAGGAGATGCGTCCTGCATGGGCTTTCTCTTTGGGGGGTGAAAAACAGCGTGGACAAGAGTCTCAACCACTAATAAAAGATGGGGTTATGTACATCACAGGGTCATACTCTCGTATGTACGCTATCGACGCCCGTACGGGTGAAGAACTCTGGCAGTACGACGCGCGTCTACCGGATGGCATAATGCCATGTTGTGACGTAATCAACCGTGGTGCCGCTCTGTATGGCAATCTGGTTATATTCGGTACCTTAGATGCTAAGCTGGTTGCACTAAACAAAGATACTGGTAAAACCGTATGGAAAAAGACAGTTGCTGATTACAAAGAAGGCTACTCGATTACCGCTGCGCCTATCGTTGTTAAGGGCAAGGTTATTACAGGGATCTCAGGTGGTGAATTCGGTGTAGTTGGACGAGTGACGGCGTTTGATGCAAACAATGGTGAGATGGTTTGGGAACGTCCAACGGTTGAAGGCCACATGGGCTACATCTGGAAAGATGGAAAAAAAGTTGAAAATGGTATTTCTGGCGGTAAGCCAGGGCAGACTTGGCCGGGCGATCTATGGAAATCAGGTGGCGCAGCCCCTTGGCTAGGTGGTACTTACGATCCTGAAGTTGACCTGTTGTTCTTTGGTACAGGTAACCCTGCACCTTGGAACTCTCACTTAAGACCTGGCGACAACTACTTCTCATCTTCACGTCTAGCCATTGATCCAGACACAGGCAAAATCGTATGGCACTTCCAGACGACACCAAACGATGGTTGGGATTACGATGGCGTAAACGAGCTTATCTCGTTCAACTATCAAGAAAATGGCAAAACCGTTAAAGCCGCAGCGACTGCTGACCGAAATGGTTTCTTCTATGTACTTAACCGTGAAAATGGCGACTTTATTCGAGGCTTCCCATTTGCGGATAAAATTACTTGGGCTTCTGGTCTAGATAAAAATGGCCGCCCGATCTTCCTTGACAGTAACCGCCCTGGTAACCCTATCGATTCGACAGACGGTAAGAAAGGGAAAACGGTTGTTGCAGCGCCGTCTTTCCTAGGTGGCAAGAACTGGATGCCAATGGCGTACAGTAAAGATACCGAGCTGTTCTATGTCCCATCTAATGAATGGGAAATGGATGTCTGGAACGAACCTGTTACTTATAAGAAGGGCGCAGCCTACATAGGTGCTGGCTTTACCATCAAAGCAATCAATGATGACTACATTGGCGTATTACGTGCCATCGACCCGAAAACAGGTAAAGAAGTTTGGCGTCATAAAAACTATGCACCGCTTTGGGGGGGCGTGTTGACCACCGCTGGTAACCTAGTCTTTATGGGTAACCCTGAAGGCTACTTAATGGCCTTTGATGCTAAAACAGGCGACGTAAAGTACAAGTTTAACACTGGCTCGGGTATTGTTGGCTCACCAGTTACTTGGGAAATGGACGGAGAGCAGTACGTTTCAGTTCTTTCCGGCTGGGGTGGCGCGGTTCCTCTATGGGGTGGTGATGTCGCTAAACGCGTGAAACACTTCAACCAAGGTGGTACGGTTTGGACATTTAAACTACCAAAGACGTAAACCAAACCTAACGGAGTGAAAGGGCTGTAAAATCAGCCCTTTTTATTGATTGTTTTTCACCAACCTGAGTGTTGTAGTTTCTCAGGCTTAATCGCCCACTTAGCAATTGTTTCACTCGATACATCGCTGTTTCAGAGAGCGAGCGTTTCCTCATTCATCCCAAAAGTCATGAGCCACGGTTGATTAAGACCTTGTTGGACTGATTTCTACGACTAATTCCACCTTTCTTACTACTAATGGATGAGAAGAGCTGCCTTGTCACAAAAGGTTATTCCGCTAAGATGAAGAGTAAGTCAATTAACAAGAGACGCTGGGTATGTACAAAGTCTTGATTGCCGACGATCATCCGCTTTTTAGAGACGCGATCGTTCATATTTTAGGAAGTCAGTTCCCAAACAGTACGACTTATGAAACGGAAGATATCGCTTCTACGATCGAGTTTGCCAAAGCCAATGACGATATTGATCTGATTATGCTCGACTTGAATATGCCTGGTATGACTGGGCTAAACGGTCTGCTTGATCTGATCAACGAATGTCCTACAACGCCTGTCGTGGTGGTATCTGCAGAAAACAAAAAGCAAGTTATCCTCCAGACCATTGCCTATGGTGCGGTTGGTTTTATCGCTAAATCTTCTTCCAAGGAAACCATTGCTGAAGCGATAGAAAACGTGCTTGAAGGAAACATCTATTTGCCGGCGGATATTATCCGTACTCAGGCGACCACAGCGACTGTCCAGGAATCGCCATTGACGCCTGAGATGTTGTCATCGCTTACACGCCGACAGTTAATGGTCTTAAAATGCATGACCAAAGGGGAGGCAAATAAGCAAATTGCCTACAACCTCAATGTTTCTGAGACCACGGTTAAATCTCATGTGTCTTCGATTCTGAAGAAGCTCGGGGTGAGTAATCGCGTTCAGGCTGTACTTGGTTGCAGTGATATCGACTTTAATCAGTATCTCAAGCGTTAGCACTACTTAAGCAAGTAGTGCATAGATGTTTTCAGTTTCATCGGCTTAACCGGCTTGTGAAGCAGCAGCATGCCATTGTCTTTGACCTGATTTTTTAGCTCTTCACTATAGTTAGCGGTAATCATCAGCGTAGGTAGCGGATTTGCTCTGTCTACGCTGATGGTTTTTGCTACATCAAGTCCATTGACGCCATCATCCAAGTGATAGTCAACTATCAACAAGTCGACGTTATCTGTCGCTGTATCGACTTTTGAACGCAGTTGTTCGATGCTGGTGGCGATAGTTAGGTTATATCCCCAGTTAGTGAGTAGCTTGTTCATTGCGTCACAGATACTAACGTCATTATCAATCAGCCATACATCACGACCGACAAGGTTGGTGTTAGCGAATACTCGTTCCAGATGATCGGCTTGTTTTGGAAGAGCAGACATATGTCCCAGTGACACATCAACAGAAAACACCGAGCCTTTACCTTTCGTTGAGCGTACATGAATAGGGTGTTCCAATACTTTGGAAAGCTTATCGACGATCGATAGCCCTAACCCAAGACCGTTACCATATGCCTTTGATGAAGATTTTAAGCGTTTGAACTCTTCAAAAATCACGGAGAGCTGATCTTCAGCAATACCCGCACCGTTATCCCACACTTGGATTGATACCTGCTCCCCTTGCTTGCGACAGCCAATCAATACTTTGCCGTTATCTGTGTATCTAAATGCGTTAGAAAGGAAGTTACGCAGAATACGCGCCAGTAGCACGCTATCAGAATAGACGACACCCTCAAATGGCACATATCTTAGTTCAACATTGTACTGACCAGCGCTGTAGCGGTACTCGTTGACTAGGTTAGTCAGTAGTTCTCCGAGATTGAAGGCGCTCTTATCTGCTTTGACTACGCCAGCATCGAGTTTGGAAATGTCGACTAAGGTACTGATTAAGTTCTCTAAGTCGTCGAGGGAGTTTGAGATAGAGTTAAGTAGCGACTGGTTTTTTTCCTGCTTTAACTGCACAGAGAGCGAGCTGGTGAACAGTTGAGCAGCATTGAGTGGTTGCAGCAGATCATGACTGACAGCGGCGAGGAATTTGGTCTTCGATAGGTTTGCTTGCTCTGCTTCACTTTTCGCTGCGGTGAGATCGAGCTGCGCACGTCGACGCTCTTCCACTTCGCCGTGCAAGATGTCGTTGAGTCGTTGCAACTGAGAGGTACGCTCTTTGACGCGTAGCTCAAGTTGGTCGTGCGCTTTTTGCAGCGCTAAGGCGTTTTTGTGTCGAGTGGTGACATCACGCACTAGGACGAAAAATCCGAGGACATTGCCAGCATCATCCTTGTTTGGCACATAAGATTTATGCAGGTAGGCCGTTTCGCCTAAATGGTTGATCTCTTCGACCTCAAAGTTAACGCTCTCGCCTTGAAGTGCGCGCGATACATGGGGTTGAAGCGTACCAAAGTCACCATTAATTCGACTCGCTCGCAAGTCCATACCGTACAGTTCGCCTTGCTCTCGACCATACCAGTCGACGTACACCTTGTTGGTAAACTGAAACTTAAGATCTGCACCCACATACGCAATCATTGCTGGTACGTTATCGGTGATCAATCGCAATCGACTTTCACTTTGCTTAAGTGACTGCGCATAACGGTGCGAACTGGTGATATCAGTGAAGGTCTTGATCAGTTTGCCGTTGCTAAGGCGATGATCTTTTATCTCAATCACGTGGCCGTTGGGTAAGGTCTGTACACTGCTGGCGTTGCGCTCGCTATCCAGTGTCTGCGGCATCAGGTCTAGGTCAGTGGCGTTAGTTAAGTTAGAGATAAAGGGTTTTCTGCACAGGATTTGTGGAGATAGATTACTTATTTCGAGAAAACGCTTGTTCCAGATTTCGACCTGATCATGCTGGCTGACTAACATTACGCCTTGAGATAGGTTATCGACCAGACTTTGCAGCTGCTTCGACTTCTGTGCCATAGCGTGCTCGTAGCGTTCACTTTCAGCGTGTTTGAGTGCGGTAATGTCTTTGTACAACATCACCCAGCCGCCTTCTTGAGTACGATGCTCATTGAGCTGAAACCAACGGTTATCAGCTAGACGGTAAACCGAACTGTTATTGCCATCTCCGGGATAAGCCTGAGAGATGATGCCACGGGTTTTGGCCAGCGTTTTAAAGTCATTAAGATTGGTCCCTTCTTCAATACGCAAACCTACCTGTTCCCAGTAACGAGAGAAGTGGCTGTTCTGCAAAATGATCCGACCGTCACTGTCGAGTAAAACGAACGCATCTGAGATACTTTCAATGGCATCGATAAAACGTTGCTTGAACAGGTTAGCTTGCTCATTTTCAGCTTTCAGGGCACGTTTACTGCGTTCAAGTTCAGCTAGGGTTTCGTTGAGCGTCTGGGTCGTCTCTTTCACTTGTTTGGCAAGTTGAACTGAGTGTTCAAAGGTGGCGTAGGGTTGATTACCGACACTGCCACCATCTTCAATGCGTTCAATCAGTACCTGATTAATTTTCCGTAGCTTTCGGTTCTCTTCCAAAAGGCGGTTGTTTTCTTCCACCAGTTGTTGATCACTCATAGACTTCTCCCGACAGGTAGACGCCAGTAAAGGTTTGATTTAGGTGCGTGCCGTTGATGTGCTCGCCATAAGTGTTGAAACCAAAGATATTGTATTGGCTTTGCAGTTGACGCATTGGCTCTAGCTGTTGGCGTTGTTCGATTTCCAATCGACGTAGAAAACAGTCGCAGGCGAGGACGCATTCCGCTTGATTGAGAGTCTGCTCAATCGTCGACAGCTTGTCAGCTAAGGTTCCTGTGATACTTCCCATCTCAACAGCACTAAGGACGATGCCGGTGTCCACCGCACAATAGAAGGTCAGGCTGAGGTCATCATGATTGACCTTCTGAATAGAGCGGGCGTAGTACTTGCCGCCCACTTTGACTGCTAATGGGTATAGCGAGAATACTTCCGGATTGAGTTGAGACACTTCTAAGCCAAGAATACGTGCATACTCTTGTGCAGCGGGCTCTGAATTGAGCTCCAAAACGGTTCTGGTTTGCGAATCCGCACAGGTGACGACCAACTTCTCTTTTGATGATTCGATATGGTTGGAACTAAACACTTCAAATCGGCAGCGCGAGTGAACCATAATCACCACAGCGGCATTTTGAATAAACGCTCCCTGATGATAAACATGAGTATTGGCCAGATTGATGTCGTCACCGGCTGAACCGCCAAAGTGAGGCAGTCCGCTAGCCGCCATATTGAGCACACTAAGCAGTTGCTCTTCCTTGGCTGACAAGCCATCAATTAGGGTTAACAGGAAAGAGCGGTATTGATTTCCTTCGCCAATCCCTAGATTACACGCTTCACTGAGTTGGTTGATTTTGCTTTGTGCGGTAATCAGGTCAAATGAGTCGAACTGATCGATGACTGCCGCGTTAATCGAGAAGTACTCGGGTGAGAACCAGATCGCGATGATAGAGTGTTGATCATAGCCCTGATTGGTCACTTCTCCTGCCGTTGTGCAGCCCGCAAGCTCAATGTCGGTGAACTGTTCGCTCAGTGCAGCCGCTAATTCATTAAGTGGGTAGACAGCGGAGCAGTAAAACAACACAAATCCATTTTGTGGTTTACCTAATTGTTGATAGATGTCTTTACTGGCCTGGATGGGTTCCGGTGACTTACTGATAGCATGTTTGGTTATTATATTAGTCATACTTATCCCTGTATGTGACTTTGACTGTTTATGATCTCGTTAGTTAGCTGTAAAAGAAAGTGTCTAATGCACGTTTCAGAAACTTGACCTAGCAAATTTTCTAACTGGACGGAATCTAACGGGTCTTTTGAACCTTGCTCAATTTCAGCAAGCTGAACTGGGCTAACAGCCCCAGGCTTAATTAGGTGTTGATTGATTATTTTGTTTTTTATAAGTGGTAATGATTGTGCAATGAAAACTTTGTCATCCGCGATGCCACGTAATGCTTGAGTCAAATGACGTTGACGCTGGTTAGGTGCTCGGTCAAACACGCTATAAAAATAGAGTTGGCTTGTGTGCTCGCAGTAGTGGCTTGAGATGACGTAACATTCCCCCTTGATGCGTGGTAAAAGAAACAGAATAGAAGCTTGGATTTGATATTGTGACAGCCGGGCTATGAGCCTTTGACCTTCCGGAATTTCAAGACGAAACAGCCAGCAATGCTTGTCTACCACTTGATTAATGCCTTTGTCGAGTTCGTTAATCAGTGGGTGAAGTAACTGAGGTAGCTCAGGTGTTCTGCAACGTGAGTACTGGTTAATCAGGTTATCCGAATGGCTTGTTTGCGCATGCCCACTAGCAATCTCTGTTAGTTGTGGAATAACGCGGTTTAACTCACGAAGGCATTTATCCTTCTGTTTTTGTCTCGCTAATCTGGTCGAAGAATAAGGCTGCGCAGCCGGTGATATCTGAGCCAATTGGCTAATATGGGGCGGGCACAAAATCTGGCTAGAGAGTGTATGGCGATTGGCGCTGTCGAAGTTGTATAGCCTGCTGTAATAGAAGTTCATTAAGCGTTTGATTGAGTCTGGCTGTTTAGCCGACTCAATTAAGTAGCTGTGTGAGTAGGCTTTTTGGGTGTCAATTACGCTAATCAACGCTTTATGTATTGTCTCGGTCTGACTTGGATTAGCAAGGACTCTCAACGCAAATTCACCTGCCGAGTTACACTCATTCGTTAAAGGAAGCAGTTTTACCCCCATGCTTGAAGTCAACTTGCGCAGAGTGGGTTCGAGTTGCTTTATGTATTGGTAAAACTCGATACCCAGCCACCAGCTGACAACGCAGCTAGAATTCGCAATGCAGCCATAATCCACAGTGATTTGGGGAGCAGAGGGGGTGGCGGTTAGTTTAGAATCTAATTGCTTGGGTGATTCCGCGACATACTGAGCCAAAACAGAATCCAGTATGTTGTGCAGTTCATCAACATGTTCGAAGCTGGTTATTAGCTCAATGTTCTCGCAGCGGTAATAGCGGCGATGATAGCTCTTTAGTCTGTCGAGAGTAATCTCCGTCAATGTATCTGTTACGCCACCGTAGCAGGCGATACGTTGTGATGTTTGGTCACCCCTTAACACTTGCACTTGCTGTAAATAATGGGCGTTACTTTGATAGCCCAATAGTTCACGATAAATCACCCCTTGGTCAGTACCATCGAAAATCTCCTCAAGGCACTGTTCTGCTTCAATAACAGAGAACAAAATTCCGCACAGCAAATATCGTGCTGCTAAGTAAAAGTGTTCTCGGCATGACGATGAGAAGTGGAAGCAAGTGACACCATCAAGGGTCGACGCGTTGATTTGGACGTCAGTCAGAGCCAGCAACTGAAAAAGAGTGGTGGGGTTAGGGAATGATTGGCTCTGTCTGAATACTAAGTGTTCTAAGGCGTGGGCTATACCTGAGTCGTCCTCACTGGGTGTTTTAATAAACCAGGCACCACTGTAGCGTTCCGTATCGTTTTGAACTGGGATATTGAAATGGGTCAACCCAGACCGATGCGTATACTGATACGCCTCAGAATCTGGGTTGGTGTTAAAGCCGGAAAACGTGAACGATGGGCTCATAGTTTTTGCAAAGCGATATCTGCTTTACGTCTGCGATGCTGGATCGGCTTGGTCGGGTTAGAGGCTTGAGCAATGGCTTTGGCAACCAAGTGGTGGTCGTCTGACTTGCTGCATACTGGATCGGTACGATACATATCCCCCGTCATCATATAGGCCTGACAGCGGCAGCCACCGTGGTCTTCGTTCTTTTCATCACAGCCCTTACACGGTTGCGGCATCCATTTGTCGCCCCGGAAATGATTAAACGAGAAATCTTCAAACCAGATATGTTGCAGCGTTTTATCTTTAACATTGGGAAAGGTTAGAGGCAGGATTTTTGCGCTGTGGCATGGCAGAGCACTACCGTCAGGGGTGACGGTCAGAAACGTGCTGGCCCAACCGTTCATACACGCTTTTGGCCGCTCTTCATAGTAATCTGGAGTTACAAAGATAAAGTGCGGATCATCTTGGCTAGACTGTTGGCGGAACTGATTCACTAAGCTTTCCGCCAGTTCGAGCTGCTCTTGGCTAGGCAGTAGGTGATCGCGATTATCGAAAGCCCAGCCATAATACTGAGCGGTCGCCAGTTCAACATAGTCTGCTTTCAGTTCGCAGCTAAGGCGCAAAATCTCAGGGAGCTGTTCGATGTTCTGTTTCGAAATAACGAAGTTGAGCACCATAGGGTAGCCTTGTGCTTTGACAAGCTCTGCCATTTTCTTCTTTTGCTCAAAGGCGTTGCCACGGCCTGCAATGGCGTTGTTCAGCTCTGGGTCGGCAGCCTGAAAACTGATTTGAATATGGTCTAAACCTGCCTCTTTTAAGCGTTTGATTCGTTTCTCGGTTAGCCCAATCCCAGAGGTAATCAAGTTGGTATAGAAACCAAGCGAGCGACCTCGCTCGACCAGTTGCTCAAGATCTTTGCGTAGCAGAGGCTCACCGCCAGAAAAACCGAGTTGCACCGAACCGAGCTTACGTGCTTGCTCCAGCACACTGAACCACTGCTCAGTGTCGAGTTCATTAGCCTTATCGCCAAGATCGGTCGGGTTTGAGCAATAGGCGCAGTGCAGAGGGCACTCGTAGGTGAGCTCTGCAAGCAGCCACAAAGGCGGACCAAGATTGCTTGAATCAGACATAGCGAATCCACTTTTTATCGTGTGCGATAGTTAAGAACTCCTCAATATCGGTGAGGATATCTCCTGCGTCGGGAAACTGCTCCGTGAGCTTTTGATGGATCAAACTGACAGGGTCAACACCGTTAACCTGTTTTAAGATTTCCGCTGCGCTTTGGTTGAGCTTGACCATGCCTTCGGGGTAGAGCAACACATAACAGCTTTGTGCTTGCTCATACTGCAGGCGGAAAAGTGGGTTTAGCTCTGGGGTTGAATCGGTTGAAACCATTAAAAAATCCCCTTATGACAGTTTGGACGGTTTTCGAGATGCACATAAGGTGGCTGCTCGTAGTGGTAGGCCATCGACATAGCATCGAGCATCGACCATAAGATATCGAGCTTGAACTGGAGAATATTCAGTGCGTGCTCTTGCTGTTCGCGAGTTTGAAAGTGGTCTAGCGTGATTGCTAACCCATGGTTGACATCGCGGCGGGCCTGAGACAAGCGCATCTGGAAGTATTTAAGTCCCTGCTGCTTAATCCAAGGGTAGTTACTTGGCCAGGTATCGAGTCGACTTTGATGGATTTCGGGAGCAAACATCTCGGTCAGCGATGAACAGGCCGCTTCCTGCCATGAAGCGCGGCGAGCGAAATTTACGTAAGCATCAACGGCGAAACGAACACCCGGTAAGGTGTACTTTTCTTCGAGTAAGTCTTCGCGCGTCAGGCCGACGGCTTCGCCAAGGTTAAGCCACGCCTCAATCCCCCCTAATGTATCGTCATTGACAGAACCATCATGGTCGAGAATACGCTGAATCCAAGAGCGGCGGGTTTTGATATCACGGCAGTTGGCTAGAATTGCAGCGTCTTTAACTGGAATATTGATTTGATAGTAGAAACGGTTTGCTACCCAACCGCGGATTTGTTCAACACTACATTCACCTTTGTGCATCATGACGTGAAAAGGGTGGTGAATATGGTAAAGCTCGCTTTTTTCTCTTAGTTTTTGTTCAAACTCTTGTTTAGTCCATGGTTGTTGCATCACAGCCTCTCATATCGTTATTTCCATACCATCTGTGGCGATCTCTACGCCATTACTGATGACATAGTGGTGAGCGTCAGAGTCTTCGTTGAGGATTGGGTTGGTGTTATTGATGTGAATCAGTACTTTGCGTTTAATGTCGAATTTACTGAGTAGAGCAACGCTGCCATTTTCGCCGTTGACTGGCATGTGACCCATTTCTGAGCCGAGTTTGTTGCTGAAGCCTTTGGCGATCATTTCATCGTCTAGCCATAGGGTTCCGTCTACGAGTGCGCAGTCCGCAAACGCGAGCATGGATTCAACCAGTGGTGTTGATTCGACAATGCCTGGTGCATAGAAAAGGTACTTGCCGCTCGTGGTGTCGACGATTTTTAGACCGATGTTGTTACCTGGCACCACATCATCACGATATGGGGAGTAGGGTGGAGCGTTAGATTCCAAGTGGACCGGGAAAAACTCCAGTCCAGAGATACCTTCAATGGTAAAACCTTGCTGATGGTCGGTACCAATAGAGTGAAATTCCAAGCCACCGTGCCAGTGGCTCAGTACGTTGAATAACGGTAGTGCCGTGGTTAAGTCTTCGTGAACCACATCAGTGCAATAGACGGGTAGTGGCAACCCCTCGCGTAAGGTCAGCAGCCCAGTTACGTGGTCAATCTGGCTATCACTTAGAATGGCTGCGCGTATATTAGTGCCACGAGATTTATTTTTAGGCCACAGTTGCGGGGATTGGTTTATTTGCTGACGAATATCTGGCGAGGCGTTGATGAGCACCCAGTAGTTTCCATCCGCACTGATCGCAATGGAGGATTGAGTTCTAGGTTGTGCCTTGATAGTACCATTACGAACTCCGGCGCAATTATCACAGTGACAGTTCCATTGGGGGAAACCGCCACCCGCCGCTGAGCCCAGTATAAGAATATTCATTAGCGCGAATCCGTTCGTTGAATGGTGAAATAGAGTGATAGCATTAGTTCCCCCCACCTTTTGATAGGGGGATTTAATGGCTATCGGTTACTAATATATAAAGTAACTTCAAATCCTAAACGCATATCTTTAAAATCAGGTTTAGTCCACATATTGCTTACCTCCGTTGTTATTTACATGTATTACCGTATTCAATATAACCCCTGTTAAAGCGGGTAAATATTATACTTTGGATGGAGAAAAGGATGATTCTGTTCCTACACCCTTATATTGATTTGGTACTAATTTGGCCTCTTCTTTTTCCCTTTTTTTGATATTTACTCACAACACAAATGTCTGGATTTTGTATTGTCACTACACACTCAAGACACTGAATGCATTCCTGATAATTGATGCTGCCATCGATATTTATTGCGTCGATTTGGCACTTTTTACTTCGGCACAATTGGCAGGGATTACCGCACTCTTGTTTTCGTGTGATCAATTTAAACAAGGGGAATTTACCTAATATCGCTAGGCCCGCTCCGAGAGGGCATATATAGCGGCAATAGACTTTGTGTATTTTTAAACTGAGTAGTAGCAGTGCAATTGCGTAGACTGTAAAGGGAATTTCACGGATGAAGTGCAGCGTAATACTGGTTTTAAACGGTTCGATTTCAGCCAATGATTCGGCCAGCTCTAGTGAGTAAAAAGCGACGAATACCAGCAGAACTAAAATGAAATACTTAACATTTCTCAGGTAAGGATGATAAGTGGCGATAGCCCGAAACTGCCGAATTCTTAGTTTCTCAGCCACTAGCCCCATCAGCTCTTGCATAGCACCAAATGGACAGAGCCAGCCACAAAATATCCCTCTTCCCCATATAAAAAGAGTGATGAATACTAATAACCAGAGAATGAATATCACCGGATCGAGTAAGAAGAACTCTATTTTAAATCCGTTCACCAGTGACAGCAGTAGGGTATATATATTGGTCACTGATAATTGTCCTTGAAGATAGAAACCGACGAAAAACAGCGTAATCAACAAGCATCCCAGGCGAATAGTTCGAAACTGTTTAAACTTAGCGGTGAGCGTTTTTTGTTTGACAAAAATAGTGATGATTAAACCAAGGTAAATGACCAGTATTGAAATATCTAAAGTTTTGTCGCTCCATATTTTCATCCATAAAGGTTGCTGTTGATGACTATCGTTGTGTTCGACTTTTTCAAATATTTGCGCAGGTAATGAGAAAGGCTGACTAAAGGTGACGCTCTTTCGGCTTAAATGGTTGACCGCGTAGGGTAAATCAAGATGGAAATTAAATGTCCTATTCAGTTCAAATCCAGACTGCGCTTTGATCGAAAACACCTGAATATCATCGTAGTTTGGCATTGATTGGGCAAAGTAAGGGGATTGAAAGCTATAGAAATCAATGTCTTTAAGCTCTATCGGTAACTGGTCTTGTTCCGCCCTAATACGGCTTGGCACCGTTTGGGGGATAAAGTCCTTACCGATAAAGGAGTAACTGCCCTGATTAAGCATCATGATGGCATGCTCGCCGGACTTTAGGTTGTCATTGAGGCGTGCAAACTCTGTTTCACCGAGCAGGTTAATGCCCACTATAGGAATGCTTAACGGGACAATGTAGAAATCAACGAACGTCTTGTTCTCTTGAATGTATTGCTCCGCTTCCGATTGCGCTTCATCGGGCAGTTGATACAGCTGACTAGAATCGATTGTCCAACGCGAGATAAAACCTTGTTCGACTAACTGTTCAAAGTTCATCTCAGCAAAGTAGTCGGGTCTGACAACAAAAGGGGTACTCGGTGTGAATCCTTCCAGCTTATCCCGCGCCACTTTAAGCGCTGAAGCAATAATGGTGTCGTGAATCACCAATACAGACACCGTTGCCCTGGTGATTCCGTCAAACTGAGTGACGTCGGACGAGGGCGTTTTTTTACCGCCAATGATAAAACGTTCTTTGATTGAGTGACCTATGTACTGGTCTATAAAGTCGAGCATCGGCTGCTCACCCATACCATGGATAAATATGGGTTCATGGTGATTTAATACCTTGATGCCATTGATCATCCCTTGCGGTGTGATGCCAATCAGTAGATTAATTGAATCGCCGGAAAACCCTGGGAAGTTGGTAATATCGTCACTTTGGAAAACATAGCCAAGCAGTTGATTGAGTTGATAGACAGCAATGACTGGGGGCGATTCTTGTTGAGGGTCGACACGTGTTGCACTTGGAAAGAGTTGCGCGATGTCTTGTGGAATTTCAGTGACCTGCGCCATCGAATGCGTTGTATGCGTGAGTAACAGCAGTGTTAGCAGAAAGTATTTAACCACGACAGAGAGATAGCCATTGAAGAGCTTTGTCGGGGTAAGTGGCAGATTCGTTGAGTTCATGCTTGAAAGAGGTCCCTAACTCTAACCTAAGTGAGGTTAGAGTTAGGGGCCTAGAGTTGAGGGTCTTAGAAGAAACCTAGTGGCGAAGTGCTGTAGCTCACTAGTAGGTTCTTAGTCTGTTGGTAGTGACCCAACATCATCTTGTGAGTTTCACGTCCGATACCTGACTTCTTGTAACCGCCGAACGCAGCGTGCGCTGGGTATAGGTGATAACAGTTAGTCCAGACACGACCTGCTTGGATGCCACGACCCATGCGGTACGCTAGGTTGCTATCACGAGTCCAAACACCTGCGCCGAGGCCGTAGGCTGTGTCGTTCGCAATTTCTAATGCTTCTGCTTCGTCTTTAAAGGTCGTCACAGCGATAACTGGCCCGAAGATCTCTTCTTGGAAGATACGCATCGAGTTATCACCTTGCAGAATAGTTGGCTGAATGTAGTAACCGTTGTTTAGTCCTTCACCTAGTGTTTCTTGGTCGCCACCGCTTAGTACCTTCGCACCTTCCTGCTTACCAATGTTTAGGTAGCCCATGATTTTGTCGAACTGCTCTTGAGACGCCTGTGCACCAACCATTGTTTCTGTATCGAGTGGATTGCCACGAACAATCTTCTTGGTCTTCTCAATAACTTTCTCCATAAACTTATCGAAGATGTCTTCTTGGACAAGAGCACGGGAAGGACAAGTACATACTTCACCTTGGTTGAAGAAGCCTAGAACAAAGCCTTCGGCACATTTTTCTAGGTAATCATCTTCATGCTGAACAACGTCGCTGAAGTAGATGTTTGGAGACTTACCACCTAGTTCAACCGTAGAAGGGATGAGGTTTTCAGCGGCACATTTAAGAATGTGATGACCAACCGCCGTTGAGCCGGTGAAGGCAAGTTTGGCGATACGCGTGCTTGTTGCTAGTGCTTCGCCTGCTTCTTTACCGTAACCGTTAACGATGTTGAGTACGCCTGCTGGAAGTAGGTCTTCAATCAGTTCTACCAGTACCAGAATACTTGCTGGTGTTTGCTCTGCTGGCTTAAGAACGATACAGTTACCAGCGGCAAGAGCAGGAGCGATTTTCCAAGCTGCCATTAGCAATGGGAAGTTCCAAGGAATGATTTGGCCTACAACACCTAGTGGCTCATGGAAGTGGTAAGCTACCGTGTCATTGTCGATTTCTGACAGGCTACCTTCCTGCGAACGTAGACAACCCGCAAAGTAACGGAAGTGGTCAGAACTTAGTGGAATATCTGCTGCAAGTGTTTCACGAACCGCTTTACCATTTTCCCAAGTTTCAGCAACCGCTAGCAATTCGAGATTCTCATCGATACGGTCGGCAATTTTTAACAGTAGGTTTGAACGTTCTTGAACGGAAGTTTTACCCCAAGCATCTTTCGCCGCGTGTGCCGCATCCAGTGCCAGTTCGATGTCTTGAGCACATGAACGTGGGATTTTACAGAACTCTTCGCCGTTTACAGGAGAAGTGTTGTAGAAGTAATTACCGTTGACTGGTGGTACCCATTTACCGCCAATGAAGTTTTCGTACTGAGCTTTAAAAGAAACAACAGAGTTTTCAGTCCCTGGATATGCGTAGATCATATGTCACCTCAATGTTTGGCCTACAGAGTGAGGTTTCCTTGGCCGATTTAAATTTTGCTTTTGGTAAAGCACCGTGATGACTTCATATTAGTCCTGCAATCCGCAACGCAACATGCTTCCTTGGCACCAAAAAAACTCATACTTTAGGAGGGGAAATGTGTCTAATTGATAAAACACTAATCAGATATGAGTGTGCCCTGAACAAAAAAATCCCTTTCAGCGCACTCTATGCTGAAAGGGATATTAATGTAATTACTCATTCATAAAGAAAACCCTAGCGTGAATAGCTAGGGCTTTTATTGTCTTCTTTATAGGTATCTAGAGCGTAAATGATCTTTAAAGTGCTGAGCATTCAACGTCTCACCAGTCGCTTGCTTCACCAACTCATCCGTCGTTAGCAAGCTGCCTTTACTCCAGATGTTGTCTGATAACCAAGTAAAGATCGGGGTTAAATCACCTGATTCGATGGCTGAATCCACATCAACTGTTTGCTTCATTGACGCCATAAACTGTGCTGCGTACATCGCGCCTAAGGTGTATGAAGGGAAATAGCCAAATGCGCCGTCTGTCCAGTGGATATCTTGCATACAGCCATTTTTGTAGTTGTCTTTGGTCGACAAGCCTAAATAGCTTTGCATTTTTTGATCCCACAGCTCAGGGATATCAGTGTGCTTGATTTGGCCGTTAATCAGATCGCGTTCAATTTCGTAGCGCAAGATAACGTGAGCAGGGTAGGTTAACTCATCGGCATCCACACGGATAAAGTCTTTCTTCACGCGTGTGTATAACTTTTGGAAGTTTGCCTGTGAAAACAACTCAGTATCGTGACCGTGGAAGTGTGTACCAGCAAGGCGGGCTAAGTGGGCGATGAAGGCATTACTGCGACCGATCTGCATTTCAAAGAACAGAGATTGAGATTCGTGAATCCCCATAGAGCGTGCCTGACCTGAAGGTAAGCCAGCCAGAGATTTCGGCAAGCCTTGCTCATAACGGGCGTGACCTGTTTCGTGCACAATTCCCATCAGTGACTGGACAAATTCTTGTTCATCATAACGAGTGGTAATGCGTACATCCGTTGGTACGCCACCACAGAATGGGTGCACGCTTTCATCTAGTCGGCCGTGTTCGAAGTCAAACTGCAACAGCTTCATGACGTCTAAACCCAGTGCTTTTTGCGTCTCGCTTGAGAACTTGCCCTGTGGCTCAATGAATTTGTCAGCCGATTGCTTCTCGATCGCTTCGTCGATCATCTCTGGTAGCCAGCTTTTTACGTCATTGAACAGTTGATCTAATGACGCAGTCGTTGTGCCCGGTTCATAGATATCAAGCATCGCATCGTAAGCTGAAAGGCCAGTCGCTTCGGAGCGAATTTGCGCTTCTTCCTGAGACAACTTGACCACTTCGGCCCAGTTCTTTTCGAAACCTTGCCAGTCATTTTGGCCACGCTGAGTACGCCATGCATGTTCACACTTAGAACCCGCGAGCGATTTCGCCTGAACAAGCTCTTCTGGTAGTACATTTGCTTGCTGCCAATTGCGTTTTAGCTCACGCAATGTCGCGCTATCTTGAGTGTTAAGCGTCTCTTGTTCCGCTTCTGAAAACCAGTCTGCAAGCTGTGGCTGAGTTTGTAAGTTGTGCATGTGAACGTACAATTCTGCCATTGCTTCCGATCTTGCCTGGCTACCGCCACTAGGCATCACAGCCGCTTGATCCCAGCCACAAATTGAAGCGAGGTGTTGAAAATGTGAGAGTTTTTGAGAGTGTGCTTTGATTTTTTCGAATGCGCTCATGTGTCGCCTTCCATGACTAAAAAATAAAACAAAAGTTTATCAACCATATGAGGGCATACCAAGTGATCATCTCTGAAAATCGTCACCATTTGCGATGAGTTTAAGTACTGGGTCGCAAAGTCGAATTGTTCTTTTAGTCGATGCAGCGATGGCATCACCATATAGGGATGAATTAGATCACACGATTTGCGTAATATTGATTGAAATTCCGCCGTAAATACGGCTATAAAGGAAGCAGTACAAATCTTCTTTGGTGGACATAAGCTTGATACAGAACTTTGAGGCATTTTTAATAGCAATAACGATACTGACACTCACTCCCGGTTTGGATACCGCGTTGGTGATTCGTAACTCATCACGTGGTGGATTCAACGATGGAGCGGTGACCAGTTTGGGTATTTGCCTCGGCTTGTTTGTCCATGCGACTTTCTCTGCGATTGGTATTTCGGCAATCCTTGCTCAATCAGCAGAATTGTTTCAGATCGTGAAGATGGTGGGTGCGGCCTACCTGATCTATTTAGGTTTTACCACGCTAAGAGGCTTGTGGAACAATCATTCGGCTCCGCAATCGGAAGCGGGGGCGATAACTCGTCATCAATTCAGCTTTTCTCGCTCGCTGCGTGAGGGTTTCTTATCAAACGTGCTAAACCCAAAAACAGCGGTCTTTTATCTCGCGTTTTTACCACAATTTATTAATCCGGAAGGTTCGGCGTTTTTGCAGTCAACCTTAATGGCAGCAATCCATTTTGTTATCGCCATGGTTTGGCAATGTGGTTTGGCAGGAGCATTAACCTCTGCGAAAAACTTACTCAAGAGTGCGCGCTTCATGCATTGGATGGAAGGGACAACGGGCGTTGTGCTGGTGGGTTTAGGCGTAAAACTCATGTTAGATGAGAAATAATCTTGCAGTGATTTCGCAAACATTAAATTGAAAGTAAAAGAGCGACTCGGATAGTCGCTCTTTTCATTTTCTTCTTACCAATCAATACGTTTGGTATTACTTCCTGCTAGTTCGCGCTGGCTAGTGACTTTTGGCCAATCGTATTGGCAAAGTACAGCTTGGTTTCTTCCAGAACAACTTGGCGTAGGGCGATTAAGCCAATGAGGTTTGGAATCGCCATCAAACCGTTAACGATATCAGCAATAATCCAAATCATATCCAGTTGCAGGAACGCGCCAGAAGCAACCAAAGCGACAAAGATAAACTTATACGGTAGCACTGCTTTTGTACCGAATAGAAATACCACGCAACGTTCACCGTAGTAGTTCCAGCCTAATATTGTCGTAAATGCAAAGAACATCAAACCAATCGAAACCAGTAGCGGGCCAAAAGTGTCTGCGTTTAAGCCGATTGCAAACGCATGAGTCGTCATCGCAGCACCGGCTAAATCACTTTGCCACGCGCCAGTCAAAATCAACGCCAAACCTGTCATGGTACAAATGATGATGGTGTCGAAGAAAGTACCCGTCATTGAAATCAGGCCTTGCTTCACGCACGAATCAGTTTTTGCAGCGGCGGCTGCCATAGGCGCACTACCAAGACCAGATTCATTGGAAAATACGCCGCGCGCGATACCAGACTGAATCGCAAGCATGATGCTAGCACCAAGGAAGCCCCCCGTTGCCGCCGTAGAGGTAAATGCGGATACCAGAACCAGTTCCACCGCGCTGAGGAGTTGTTCGGCATTCATTATGATGACGCTTAAGCACGCCAATATATAAAATAGCGCCATGGTTGGGACCACTTTACCCGCGACTTTTGCGATAGACTGGATTCCCCCTAACGTCACAAATGCAACGAGTAAGGTCAACACACTTGCTGAGATTTCACGTGATACGCCGAACGAAATTTCAGAGGCATCCAAAATCGCATTGACTTGTGGGAAGGTACCGATACCAAAGCAAGCGACACCCAGAGCAAAGACCGCAAACATAATCGCCAGTGCCTTAGACCCAACACCGTACTGCAGGTAGTACATTGGTCCGCCGACCATTTGACCTTTGTCGTCGACTTTGCGGTATTTTACGGCCAGTAAACACTCGGCGTACTTGGTTGCCATACCAAACAAAGCCGCTAGCCACATCCAAAACAGAGCGCCCGGGCCGCCTAGTTTAATAGCGGTGGCTACTCCAACAATGTTACCCGTACCAATGGTGGCGGATAGGGCAGTACACAAAGCCGCGAAGCTAGAAACATCGCCCGGCTTTGCAGAGTCATCTTTACTAAATACCATCTTTAGTGCGTTAGGGAGGTGTCGAAACTGAATTAAGCCGAGGCTAAAAGTGAAGTAAACACCTGTACCCACCAACAAGATAAGTAGTGGCGGTCCCCAGATAAAGTGATCGATTGTAGTAAGTAAAGATTGAAGGTTATCCATGATTTCCCCTTTAGTGATAAAACGTTACTAAGGAGAAGAGAGAAAAGTAGAGATCTTCGATCTCAAAGAGCCAAAGACAGAAGGCTTATAGCTGGTCAGTACTTTCCACTCCTCTGTCCTTTTGCCTGAGAGTTTCACTCGGTTGTTAAAACCTAAGCTTGCTCCTTCGGCGACCGATTTAACGGTTCTCTCCAGAGGTTCCTCCAACTACAGTCCTTGCTGCGTAAACAGCACCTGAAATAGTTAATTCTTCGGCGGGTTATTCTGTCCAATTGTTAATAATTGGTTAATAACCACTCTCCTGCAGTCTTCATCGGAACAATTACTCATTAAGTTGAGTAAAAGATGGTCATTAATATTGCTAAAAATGACTTGTGAACTCTATCATGTTTTTTAGCTAATTCAACAGTATTGTTAGGGGGTTTTACGGTGTGAGCGAAAAGTGTTCAGATACAAAAATCCCCAGCCTGAAAACTGGGGATATTCGTTGATGTCTTGAGACAGCGCAGCGTTTAGAAGTAGTTAGCGTCTACCAGCTCGCTCGCTTCGACAGATTTCACTTCACTACGCGCTTCTAGCCAAGCAACAACCTGCGCTTTTTGCTCTTCCGTTGCGTCTTGGAAGCGTTTTTGTGCGCACAAGAAGCCTTCAAAGTGCTCAAGGCCACCACCGCCAAAACATAGGCCAATACTGTCGATGTAGTCAATAAAGTCATCAACGAATGCATCGTAGCTATCAAAATCTGTGATTGTGGTTTCGCAGCTAATGTCAAAGCCAAGCATTGCGAATTCGCCTAGGAATAGTTTTTTCTGAAGACGACGTTTTTTGTTTTCCAACTTAAATGGTTTCATTATCTGGCCTCTATTAGTTTACTGGCTCTTTATACCTTGTTTCTTGGTATCCACCAACTAGTATTCCCGTGCGCGGTGAAAGCTTGCTCATTCATTGCTCACGGAACGGAAATTCTGTGCGTGATTGTACAAATACTCAGCTCGAATTGACAGAAAACTACTAAGCTCTGACTATTAACTGCAAATTGATGGTATAAATTAGGCAGTTAGCATTTAAAAATAATGTTAGGCGGTTTAGCTAAGGAGAACCTATGACTCGATTAATTGCGATTGTGTTTTTGGTGGCATTGGCGTTTGTGCTAGTACGCTATCGAACCAACGAAAAATTGCAAAAGTATGTCGTGGTTACTTTATTGTCTGGCTTTTTCGTTTACACCGCCGCATTAATGATCTCTGAGTTGATACGCTAGTTACGTAGGAGCAGTAAGTGAACAAGCAAACCAATATTGAAGAAAGTGATGATGATGTTGTAGTCATAGAAGAGCGCGACAGGAGAACCTATCTCTATATTGCGATAGCAGGCGTGCTTGGCTTAGCTTTAGGTGGGCTTATCGGATCTACGTTTACTGCTAGCAAGTGGGAAACCACTTATCAAAAAATGGAAGAGAAGTATTTGGCGCTTGAGGATGAAAAAAATCAATTGGTCATCAATGTTGAAGAACGAGTGGCCAATGTCGATAACGAAGTGTCTGAAAAGTTGGAACTGAAGATTCAGGAGCAGCAAGCTCAGTATGACAAGCAACTGTTGGCACTGAAATCTCAAGTCGCGGAGTTGGAGAAGGTCAACCTTTCTTTGGAAGAGCAAGTTAACCAACAGAAAAGTAAGATCGTAGAAGCCGATCAGCAAAACGTTAAGTTAAATCGCCAAGCGGATATGCAGGCAACAATGTTTGAGCGATCGCGGGAGCTGTTTCAACAAGAGCTAAAAGTGAAGATGGAACTAGAAGCTTTAGAGAAAGAGCGAGAGGCGCTGCGCCCTAAGATAGTCGCACTGAAGAAGATGTGTGATGACTACTTACAAGGCACTTCGTGGGAAGCGACATCAGATTCGTGTGACAAACAAGATGAAGCTAATTCGCGATTGAGTCAGATCAACCAAATGATTTCAGTCCACAAAATGGATCTGGAACAGATGAAGGCTTTGTCTGAGCAATTGGGGTTGTAGTTTTATTTGAATTAGTCTGGATACAACCTGTCAGTATCGCTTCTCCGATGTGACTATATCTGACAGGTTGCCTAAATCAGTTCTGCCCGTGCGACCTGAAGTCGTATGAAGCGTTGTTCACCACGATAAGAGTGAACCATCTGTATCACCAGATGCCCCTAGGATTCTGAATAAAGCAGCGAATCCGACAATGTAACGAAACTCGGTTGTTAGACCGAGTGGGAACTGAATCGTGAGAGGAGGTTCTTCCTGTTAACCACAAATTGGGTAAGTGCTAGGGTGTCAGTATGATGAGCGTAAGTGAATCCACGTAAGGTGCGTTATATGATTGAGCAGCGGAAGTGGTTTATACGCTGTGGCCAAAATGGCAATGGGAGTCGGAAAGGAGTTGGGCAGTGCCCTTTCGTGATCGTTGAACTCTCCGCACTAGAGTGGGCGTCTAACCTGATATTTTGCGCGACATACGGAACAGGGTAAGCCTGAATATCTCCCTACGGGAAAGTGGTCTGCGAAGGTCACCGATAGGTATGCAGGTAAAGGAGGTTAGAGAAAGCGAATGCCATTTTGTAATGAAGTGGATACAGGTTCATATCTGGCGCGAAAGCGAGCTGACTTCTAACTGGTCTCCCGTTGCAAGATGATTTGAAGAACTTTATTTAAGGAGAAACGCAAATGATGGCTTCATCAGAAGTTAGTGCCTCTCCTAATGGCACTCAGTGGCAATCCGTCGATTGGAAAGCCGTCGAGTCGCACGTGTTAAAGCTTCAAATGCGCATTGCAAAAGCAACCCGAGAGGGCACAGTAAAGCGAGAGCTTTGCAGTGGATTTTAACGCACTCGAGATCAGCTAAATTACTGGCTGTGAAGCGAGTGTCCCAAAACAAAGGCAGTAACACTCCCGGAATCGATGGTGTCATCTGGAATACAGATGCTCGTCGAATGACCGCAGTAGATCAATTGAATCGTAAAGGTTATCGAGCCAAACCCCTCAGACGTATCTACATCCCGAAAAAGAATGGCAAACTCAGACCTCTAGGCATTCCATGCATGATAGATAGAGCGCAACAGGCGTTGTACTTACTTGCACTGGAACCGATATCGGAAACGGTAGCAGATCCAAATAGCTATGGTTTTCGACCTAATCGCAGCACGGCAGATGCAATTCAACAATGCTTCAAATGCTTGTGCCTTAAGCGTTCAGGTCGTTGGATTCTAGAGGGTGACATTAAAGCTTGCTTTGACAAGATTGGGCATGAATGGCTACTTGATAATGTTCAAATAGACAAAAAGATGCTGAAGCAGTGGCTAGGCTCTGGCTATATCGATAAAGGTTTGTTCTACTGAACGTCGGAAGGAACTCCGCAAGGCGGAATTATCTCTCCAACGCTTATGTTACTAACACTTGCGGGCTTAGAAAAGCTCGTAAAAGAAGTGGCTAAGAAATCGGGGGAACGAGTTCACTTTATAGGTTATGCGGATGATTTTGTGATAACGGGTTCATCAAAAGATGTTCTTGTTAACGAAGTTAAACCTCGACTGATTGATTTTCTAAAAGAGAGAGGGTTGGCTCTATCTGAAGAGAAAACGCACCTTACTCATATAGATGATGGCTTTGACTTTCTTGGTTTTAACCTTAGGAAGTACAAGGGCAAACTAGTCATCAAACCGAGTAAAACTAACGTTCTCTCTTTCCTGAGAAACTTGCGTGAACTCATCAAGAAGCACGCAACAATGCCAGTCAATGATCTTATCAGATTATTGAATCCCAAACTGAAAGGTTGGGCGAATTATTATCGTCACTGCGTTGCAAAACGAACTTTCGGCTATCTCGGTCATCAAATCTTCTGGCTCCTGTGGCGATGGGCGGTTAGACGTCATCCCACTAAACCAAAAGACAGGGTGAGGCGCAAATACTACATGAATAGAAGTGGTGGCTGGCAATTTCATGGTTGGCAGAAAATCGCCAATATGGACTGTCACTACAACCTTATTCAAATAGCAAAAACGCCGATCAAAAGGCATGTGAAGATCCGAAGTGCAGCGACACCGTTCGATCCTCAATACCAAGATTACTTGGCTAAGAGGAAACCGAAAAAGGAAAGCCGTCACTCATGGTTTGATCCTGCTTTAACTGCTATCTAGGCTGCTGGGTAACGTAATACGCCTTAGAGGAGGCTTGAGCCGTATGCAGTGAAAGTTGCACGTACGGTTCTTAGGAGGGCGGCACTCGGTAACGGGTGTCGCCTATCCGACCTTTGTTGGTTAGAATCATTACTATACTTTATCTTAAAGTTATGGATGTTTACTGGAACAGTGATTGGGACCAAGCCTTGTGAGTGCGGATACATTGAGTGGCATAGGTAAATAGTTGCACTTGCATCTGAAAAGACTGTAAGTTTGTTAACGCCAGCCTTTTGGACGGTTTGGTCATAAGCGAGGCTAAATATTAGCTTTTAATTCCGTCTGAAGACGATTTGTTAGAGCAAAATATAAAGGAGAGCAATTTAGATGATCCTTACCTTTCGGTTTCAGCTAATTGTAGTTTTCATGTTTTTGTTTTGTCTCCCAGCTTATGCACAAGAGCAGATGGATTATGACCGCACGATAGTCATAATGCGTTTTATTGAACGGTATATTGTTGCCGCTTCGGGTGTCCTGCTTTTGTATCTTGGTTACCGATTATTCACAACTATTCAAGATCTAGGAAGTTTAGATGCTGAACTTCCAAATAACATCAAACTTCAATTAAATAAGGTCGGTCCAGGGGTGTTTTTTGCTCTATTTGGGACAGTTTTACTCACATATGTCATGTCTTCAGAAATAAAAGTCTCACTGAATGAAACATCTAGGAATGATAAGGGGGGAGGCTTGGTTTTAGGCGGTGCAACCCCGCTCTTAGATGCGGACAAATTGACTAAGATACTAAATGTAAGATCTTTAGATTTTATTGATACATACGTCACCTCTGATCTTGAGTTAACTACAGATGAAGCTAGGGAAAGACTGAGACTATCCCTAGAAGCGACTAGAAACATAAAGTCGGTGTTGATCGATGACTTAATTGGGCAAGGCTCATATGAAGAATTTTTGAATTGGCAGCAAAAAATAAGCAGTGATCCAAATTATGAAAACAGACTGAGTAAAGAGCGTCTGGAAATCATTGAGCAAGTTAAAACGCTACTAAATGGAGATGACTGATGAAATGGATTTTAAGTAAATTCTTGTTATCTACTGTGATACTCGCCTGTTGCAGTCAAGCGAATTCGCAGACTTATGATCAAATTGTATATGCGCGGATAAAAGCTATTGCTCCAAATCTAAAATATTTTGCTAAAGAACGTTTGCCAAAAAGTGAACGCCATCTGGTAGACGGCCTGAAAATCAAGGTGGATAGAAGGAATTTAGTAAACGCAAGTGCAGGAACTAACGCTTTAGGGCGAAAGCAGATCACACTCTACAATGGCATTGTTTTAACCATTGATCTTCTATCCCAAATAGCTGTTTTATCTCAAGAGTACCCTGATTGTGCTCGAGCATATCTCTCATATATGTATAAGGAGTATTTTAAAAACACAGGCCGATCAGTGCGGGGCTTAAAGGTAAATAATGCTCAAACGCCACCTGGCTTCTTTGGAAATTTTCCTGGGTGTCGTGATGCCGGTAGATTTCTAATGCAAATGCCTAGAGAACATGGCTTGCTATATAGAGAATTCGTTGAAGCTTCTTTGATGATGCTCTTCCTGCATGAACTAGCCCATATAAAGTACCAACATTCAGGAAATGTCAGTACACAGCAATCTAGGGTACAAGAAGCTCAGGCAGATAAATGGGCACTTGAGCGTTTGCCCTTATTCTATGATGACCCTGGGCTTGCATTGCCTTTAATGTTACACCTGAGTCTAACCAACGGTCAGTCACTTGAGGATGAAGAGTCTATGACTCACCCGCTTGGGATAAAGAGAATGCTGCTGGTGTTAGATGAAGTCATCCCCAACATTGAAGACGAAGATGTAGCATTTAACATGAGTGATATCAGGGGTAGACTTGAAGATATTATCTATGAAACCGCTAATTAGTTAGGTTTATTGTAAGTGTGAATATTGAATCATGGAATTTTTCTGAAGTTTTTGTTTTTGCCCAAGATTGATAGACATTCCAAGCTAACGCTAATGTAGAATAAGAGGTTTGTAGCATAAGTACTTTCTTCATAATTTCCAATCAAAATCCCAAAGGCTATCAAGGGCAAAATTGAAATAGCGATGATAATCGATAATTTTTTTATTGAGCATGTTGCTTGCGCTGGTGACGTTGTTCAGTGGGACTCAGATGTTAAAAAGCCGCTAGCTTTAATTGGATTAGTTTGATTACCGAGGGAGACTGACGGACTCAATCTGTCAGTTCTCAAATTACGGCATAACCAGATCTGACAGATTGCTCTAGCTCGGTTATGTCGAGTAGACGACACCTGTTACCAAGTGTCGTCCCTCTAAGAACCCAGCGTACAACTTTCACCGCACTAGGCTCAAGCCTTCACGAAGTATAGCCATGCATGTTTAGCCGCTTCAGATTTACCCCAAATTTTGTAACACCCGATTAGTCCACTCACCTGATTCAGTGTCCAATGGTATTGAACCACCACATGCACTCCCTTACATAGGTAGAACATCCGTAGTTATGTTTTCACCGCAATTCTTATAGTTGCTGGATATACACTCTTCAGCAAAATCCTGTGCCTTTTCAACTTGCTCAGCCGACAACTTTGGTAGGGTTATTGTTTTATTACCATTATATTTGGATAATAAATACCACATGTAAGAGTAGACACGGTCTTGATTTAAAGAGCCATAGCCATACCAATAGAGATCCCCCAAGATCTTCTGTGCACGCTCATTTTTCCAAATTGCAGCTCTATGAGCATAGTTCGCCGCTTTTTTATAATCTTGTATAGTCCCTTCACCATCGTAGTACATCTGGGCAAGATATGCCCAAGCTGTTACTACATGTTTTCTATCGGCTAGTTTTTTATACCAATAGAACGCCTTTCTTTTATCTTGTTTTACATAATCGCCAACGTAATAAAAATTAGCTAAATATACAGTCGCATAATCATGGTCTAATTCGGCAGCTTTTGTATAGTATTCTATTGCTAACTCATCATTGTCTGATGTGGTTAAGAGCATAACTCCTAAAACATAGTATGAATGAGCGTGCCCTTGTTCACCTGCTTTAAGAAAATAGTTAGCAGCCTTTTTATACTCATAATTGTCATAATAATAATAGCCAGCATAATACTGAGCTAATTTATCTCCTTGTTCTGCCATGACATTTAATTTTTGAATACTCATCTCTTTGTAAGAATCTTCCGCTTGTGAAAAAAGTGGGTAAGTAAAAATTAACCAAGTAATTAAAATACGCGCCAACATATTGATGCCCCTGATGTGTATCAGTATCGAACTGATAGAAATTTATTTTGTTTCCTCATATAGATTAGACACTTAAACTCAATTTTGTCCAAAATTTTTAACAAATGATACCTTCCAAGGTGGTGCCGTTTTTGCTTTTTGGAATCCAAAAAGTTATCCGTTCGCTGGAAGATGCCTAAACTCCTCAAGTCGGTTCTGTCCAAAAGTGAGTCAGTGTGGATGTCGAATGTAGGTGTGCGATTAAGTCACATTGTCTAATTAAAACTGTCAGGTCGAGTATGAGTCGATACATTTAATTCCTTTCAATTTAGGTTCAGTAGCTTGTTTGCCACCGAACCTAACTCTCTTATATTCTGACTCTACGCAGTTAGTAGAGAAGCACCAAAGCCGACCAATCCAACGCCACAAAGCTGATTTATTCGTTGACCAAAACGCTCAAGAAAGTGGCGAGCTTTCGTAGATGTCAGCAAATACGATAGTAGAGCGAACCACAAGCAATGCAGAGCGGCGATGTAAACGCCATAGCCAATCGCGAATGTGTTGTTATCCGACTCAATGAGCTGACTAAAGATACTTAGAAAGAACAACATGGTTTTGGGATTAAGCAGGTTGCATAGAAATCCTTGAATCAAGAAGGTTCTTTGCTGGGTTTTCGGTGATGAGTCTTGTGCCTTTAAACGAAACTTCGTGCTACGTAATCCCGAAATACCTAAGTAAATTAAGTATCCCGCACCCGCATATTTAACAACATTAAACAAAGAAGGGCGGTTAGTAGCGCCTTTTGGTTTTGTACCATCAGGGCATAACTATGTGTTGCTTAGTAGTAGTGAGCCTCTTTTAGCCGATGAGTCTGAATTTCTTCAGTGGCTTGTTAAAAGGTTGTCGGTTTGCCAGCCGGGCTAAAGCTAGTCATTGTTTCTTTAAGCTATCCGAGTAACAAAAGAGCCGGAGAATCGTGCGGCTGTTGTTATTGGATGTGTTTCTTAGTGCGTTAATTAGCGCTTAACAAACTCGGTCACTTTGTATGTTGACGATATTTGCGGTGGTTTCTTCGTCAGTAGGCGGAAGTTTCATTTACGCGAGTGCGTCAGCAGCGACGTGAATTGCACTAATGCCTTGTTTTGGAGCTAAACTTGCGTTGGTAGGGAGACCTTTAAGTGTCTCTATCGAGTGGAAAATACACCTCATTAGCCGTACGAAAAGTTAGCCATTTGACATGCAAATGTAAACAAAGTGTTACTTTCGTTTGTTGTTATCTAATTGTTTTTTCTAGTCTTTGTCTGTGTGTAAAGTGGCCGTTTACACCTATTGGTTAACTGTATGTAAACACACGACTTGTGGTCAAAAGGTTCCCTTTACGACGCAATTCAGCAAACTTAGAAGTATAGACACGCTGAAACATGACAAGAGGGATCAAAAATGAACGAGGCGTTTAACCCACTAGGCACTGATGGTTTTGAGTTTGTGGAATACACGGCTGCGGACGAGAAAGGGATACAGGCACTTAAAGACCTGTTTAATTCACTAGGCTTTGCCGAAATTGCTAAGCATCGCTCAAAAGAAGCTTGGTTATATCGTCAAGGCGACATCAGCTTTATCGTCAATGCTCAGCCTCATAGCCAGGCTGAAGAGTTTGCTAAAATCCATGGCCCATCGGTTTGTGGTATGGCTTTCCGCGTTCATGATGCTTCGGCAGCACTTGAGCATGCGCTTAACAATGGCGGAGAAGAGTACAAAACAGAAATAGGCCCAATGGAGCTTAGCATCCCAGCCATATATGGCATTGGTCAGAGTCTGCTTTACTTCGTTGACCGTTACGGCAAACAGAGCATCTACGATGTTGATTTCAAATTCTACCCAGATGCCGAAGAACGATTGAAAAAAATGGACGTTGGAATGTATGAGATCGATCACCTCACACACAACGTTAAGCAAGGCAACATGGATACTTGGGCTGGGTTCTACGAGCGTATCGGTAACTTCCGTGAGATTCGTTACTTTGATATTGAAGGCAAACTGACTGGTCTTGTGAGCCGTGCTATGACTGCACCGTGCGGCAAAATCCGTATCCCGATTAACGAATCGTCAGACGACAAGTCTCA